>CAWDQS010000081.1:0-8059 GCA_963804295.1 uncultured Acidobacteriaceae bacterium | reverse complement strand
AATTGATATGGCACCTGCGCTACATCGGAGAGGACGTGTTCCATAATCAAGTTGAGACACAATGTAGATGTATCAGGCACTGCAAAGAATCGGCGAAATGAAGTACAGAAGTTATAGGATGTCATGCGAATCGTACAGTTTGTCTACAATCTCGATATGGGTGGCTTGGAAAGACTCGCCATTGACCTCGCGCAATGCCAACTTGCAGAAGGTCATGAGCCATTGATCTATTGTCTGACCTATCCTGGCCGGCTTGCGCCGGAGGCTGCCGCGATGGGAATATCGGTGCGCTCTTTTGAGAAGCCTGCCGGGCCAAACCTGAGCACTGTCTTGAAGGTTGCAAAGCAATTACGGCAGGACCGTCCTGACGTTCTACATGCGCACAATCACCTGGTCCAGCATTACGCAGTACTTGCAGGGCTTCTCGCTGGCGTTCCCGTGATTGTCAACACACGTCATCGCGCCGAACCGCGCCTTGTGAACGGCCCCGGAGGGTGGCAAGTTACCCCGGAATCCCGGGCTAAGAAATCTGACTGGATCTTTCGGGCGACATTGCCGTGGACTGACAGTGTAGTCATGATTTCAGAATCGACTCGCCAATTCTTCATTCGATACTGCGGAGTTCCATCTGCCAAGACACGGGTGATATTGAACGGCGCGCATCTGGAGAAATTTCTCAATGCACCCGCACATCCCGGCTCCGCTCCTCCTCGCGTACGATTCGGAATAGCGGCCCGGCTAGTCCCAGACAAGGACCATTTCACCCTGCTCCATGCTTTTGCCATAGTCGCCGCCGCGGTTCCAAGGGCTGAGTTGCAAATAGCCGGGGATGGCCCTTTGAGGGATCGTCTTAGCGCACTTGCGCGGGAATTGAATCTTACTAATCGTGTGACCTTCCTGGGTGCGCTGTCCGACACATCACAGTTCCTAAACCAGTTGGATATTTTCGTCCTCAGTTCCCTGAACGAAGGCCTTCCCCTCGCGCTTCTGGAAGCCATGGCTGCGGGCCTTCCCATTGTGTCGACACGGGCGGGTGGAGTGGAGGAAGCTGCCGTCGATGGCCACAACGCCTTTCTCTCGGCTCCCGGAGATTCGAATGGCCTTGCCGAGGCGATGATCCGAATGGCCCGCGTGCCCGACTTGGCGCGTATGGGCGCCTTGGGTCGCCAAATCGTCCAAGATAGGTTTCGAATCGAGCAAACCTGGAACAATTACTACGAGCTATTTCGATCCCTCGGAGCCAGTGCCTAGTTTGTTACTGAACTAGTTCGCATCAGTCCCCCACCGGCGCTTTCGTTCCGCAACGAATGATATGGATATTTTTGCGGTTCGCATTGGTTTTGTCGTACTTCAATTCTTGTCCCTTCTTAGGAAAAGAGTATCGTAGAACATCAATGTTATTCTTGATCACAGTGCTATATCCGAACCTCGCAAAATGAAAATGCAGGCAATCTCAAACAAGAAGCTTTCCTATCGAAGCGACATTGACGGCTTGCGAGCGGTCGCTGTACTCGCTGTCCTGGCCTTTCATGCGTCCCATGTGCGGTTTCCGGGAGGCTTCGTCGGAGTTGATGTCTTCTTTGTCATCTCTGGCTTTCTCATCTCATCTATTATTTACAATGAACTGGAATCCGGCTCATTCAGTATTATCGAATTTTATGTTCGGCGAATTCGCAGAATCTATCCGGCGCTGTTCATTGTTCTGGTTTTTGTTTGTGTGGCCGGATGGCTCCTCCTTCTGCCAAGCAGCTTTGTGATCCTGGGAAAGCAAATCGCCGGAGGCAGCGCTTTTGTCGCTAATTTTGTATTGTGGTCGCAGGCGGGATATTTCACGCCTGATGCGGCGCAAGAGCCGCTCGTGCATTTTTGGTCCCTTGGAGTTGAGGAGCAATTCTACCTCATGTTTCCGGTGATCTGCATGATCTTTTACCGGACCAAGAAGCACTGGTCGCTGCCGGTGGCATTTCTGGCTATCGCCACAGTCTCAATGATTCTGAACGTCTCCTTGGTGACCAGATATAGCGCAGCCACATACTATCTTCCCTTTTCACGGCTCTGGGAGCTATTTGTCGGAGCCGGGCTCTCTCTTTGCCTGCACCGCAATCTGCAGCCCACCTGGGAAAGCCGACTGCTAGTAAAATGGCAGACTGGTATTGGGCTTCTGGGTTTGGGTTTGATTATAGTATCGATCTTTGCCATCGATAGTTATAACGCGTTCCCTGGCTGGTGGGCCTTGTTGCCGACTATTGGAGCTGCTCTGGTCATTGCTGCCGGCCAGAATGCATGGAGCAACCGCTATATTCTTTCATCCAAGCCGGCAGTCTTCGTGGGCCTTATCAGTTACCCCCTTTATCTGTGGCACTGGCCAATCCTCGCCTTCCTGACAGTTGGCAACGATTTCTGGGGTCTCGGGGAGTCGCATCTATTGAAAGCTGCACTGATTGTCCTGGCATTTGTTTTGGCCTATTTGACATACCGCTTTATTGAACTCCCGATTCGCCAGGTTAAGCGGAGAGATCTGCGCCGGAGAGGAGCGATTTGGCTGCTTGGTTGCGTTGCAATGACAGGGGCGTTTGGTGTATTTGTCGTATTGAAGGGCGGATTTCCGTCTAGGATGCCGGATGCGGTCGTTGCACTGGATCACGATTTTGATGCCGACGCTCGGGGACAACACTCACCAGCACGACACTGCTTTCTTGACCCAGGTGAATCGGCACAATTGTATTCCAGCAATTGTGTAGATCCAGCCGAAGGAAATGAGAAGCATCCGCTGGTGCTTGTTTGGGGAGATTCCCATGCTGCCGACCTCATGATCGGATTTCGCTCCTTGCAGCCGCAATCGGGCGTACGTCTGGCACAATACACAGCGTCTTTGTGCCCTCCGGTCGTAGGGCTGCAACTACGTGAACGGCCGGCCTGTCAATCAATCAACAGCGCGGTGATCGGTTATATCAAGGCTCTGAAACCGGATATTGTCGTTCTCTCCGGAGTTTGGGACTTTTATCTCCATTACGACCCCAGCGGTGGCAAGCTCCTGCAAACCATTGAATTGGTAAAAGCCGCAGGGGTTCAGAGGGTGGTTATCATCGGTTCGGCGCCAACGTGGAAGGGCGGTGTACCGGCTCTCCTGGTGAGCCAGGTTCGACGCAATCTAGACCATTCTGCCCCTGGCCGTTTGCCGCGCACATTGCTGGCTGCTCACGATGACAATGTGATCATGGCGACGGCGCAGAAGACAGGAGCGGTATATGTGCCACTATTTGAAGATCTCTGCGATCAGACAAGTTGCATCGTTGCAACAGGCCCTAGCTGGCGTGATGTTCTGACAAGCGATAACGCGCACTTCACCGAACACGGCTCCGTTGTGGTTGCCCAGCGCATCTGGCCAGGTATCATCCATTCCGGCACCTAGTATTCATTGCGAAATGTGAGCTAAGCACCTGCTTCGCGGAGTGCTCCGATAAAGGTCCATGTAGGTATTCACCATCACCTGTAGAGTAAAACGCAACTGGAACGCTTCTTTCGCATTCCGCGAGAATTGTTCCCGCTCCGTATCATTGGCCGCCAGTCGCAGAATAGCGGCGGCCATTTCAGCAGGATCCGTTGCGGACACCGTGAACCCTCCCCGTGCGAGCCGAACAACTTCCGCCATCCCGCCCACGTCTGTAACGATTGCCGGCAATCCCAGAGAAAAGGCTTGCAAAAGCGATATGGGCAATCCCTCCGACTTCGACGACATGATGAAGGCGTCGGCAGCGGAAAAAAACGGCGCCACATCGAGCTGCTGCCCATAAAATATTATTTGCGAAGCTATGCCTAACTTAGAAGCCAGGCTCTCCAGTGTCTTGCGTTCGCTGCCATCGCCCACCATCCACAGACGCAATCCCGGCATGGACTCAATTGCGGCATGAACAGCATTCAGCAGCAACACATGATTCTTCACAGGCTCAAGCCGCCCTACGTAAACCAGCGTGAATCCGGTCTTCGGCGGCCACTGTTCATGCGGCACTCGTGACACCGGGTATGTTCCATTGTAAACACGCACAATTTTTCGCGACGGAATGCTGTGGATGCTCTTCAGATTGTTTGTGGTTGCGTCACAGATGCCGGCGATCCAGTCGCAAAAAGTGGTCGCAAAAGAGTATTTCAATTCCACAACTAGCCTGCGCGGCGGGGCCGCCAAGTTATGCCGGGTAGAAACGATGCTGGGTACGCCGGCCATCCTGGCTGCCATAGCCGCATAAATAGTTGGCGTTGGGTTATGAAGATGGACCACGTCGGGATGTGTTTCTTTGAAGACGTGGAAGAAATTCCGCGAGGGATCTGACATATGCCAGCCCACGTTCGCCAGCACGGAAAAACCTTCTGCTCTCATCTGTTCGCCAAGCGGGCCCAGAGACGCCACCGCGTAGACGCACGGATCGTGGCCCTGTTCTCGTTGCAGACGGCACATCTGCATAACGAGCGTCTCGGCCCCGCCCACCTCCATGCTGTCAACCACGTGCGCAATTTTCATACAGGATGCTTGAACCTCCGAAAGCACTGCTTTGGCCTGTCCTCTGTTTCAAATATGGATCGCAATAGGCTGTTCAACCAGTTGGGTCAGTGCATCAGGTTCGTAATCCTTAGCATGATATACATCAGCAATACCAGTGATACCGCTAATCCGGCAGTATAAGGAAGCGCGCGCGCCATCCGCAGACGGGGAACAATCATCCCACGCTGCAGAGCCATCTCATAGACTACTTCAACCGCTCCGCCCAACAGAAAAAAGGTCATGACATAGGTTCGAGATAGAAACCAGCCTGCAACAAGAAATCCGGTGAACGACAACACAAGCAATCGCCCCAAGTGATTGACCTCAGCCTTGTCAACAACTTCAATCTTCCTTGTCGACATTGGATAAATGCCCTCCTCGGATAAAACCGGGGCTGCTTCACTCACCTTTGCCGGCGAAGCAATTGTCAGAGCGTCCCTCACCGAAGAGAGTAGAAATAGACACCAGAAGAACAAGCCGAACAGACCAAGCTCCGCCGCGCAGATTATCAGCGAGTTATGCGCTGTAAGACCGCAGCCATCGCAATTACTAATAAAGTTTCCGAGACCTACTCCAAACAATGGATGAGACTTCAGCATTTCCATGCCTGCACTCCAAAGTGCTGTGCGGTCCGACCCAGCACTCGCGGAAATGTCGCGTCCGCCTGTGAAATTCAGGGACATTGCCACAACAAATACTCCGCCAGCAATCAGAAGGGCAGGAAGCGTCCCTGTGCGGCGCCGCGCCGCCACGATCATGATCGCCATCAAAGCCAGCAGGGCGCCACGCGAGTGCGTCAAATATATCCCGAAAATCAACGCCCACACCGGCAAAACCACAAACACGATATTTCTGACCATCTTTTTCGGTCGCCAGAAAATGAACTGCAGCGGAATCAGGCAAACGAGCAACTGGCCAAAGTCGTTTGGATCGTTAATGAGACCCAGTCCTCTCAGCCTATAAAAATACTCTCCTGAATTATTCCGCATTACCAGAAGGTAAGGGTGCTGGCTATCATCTAAATTCGGATTGGCGCCTCCCAGTCTCCTGACAGGGCAAGTCCGCTGATCGGAGCGCCATAATGCATATCAATGTATCCGTGTGCAATCACAAACAGGCAGACAAACAGCAGCATAAGAACAACGACCTGCAACTTCTTCTTCGAGTTGCAGTGCAGGCACACAAGGAAGTAAGCGTATGCGCAAGGGAGGAACGCCGGAAACACCAGCACGGCCCCCGAGACCCAATGCATTCCGAATAGCACGGACAAAGATCCAGCAAACGCCAACCCGATCAAAGCCAAAGACTGTGGCGTTTTCAAAATGATCGATCCCTTCAGCTTGGGAATCGATATGATAAATATTAGTATTGCCAGAATAAGCTCAACACGATACACCGCCAGCGGCCCAAACAGGACAGGTGACGTGAGGTAGGAAGTAACGAGATACAGAATGCTAAGAACAAAGCCCATAGTGATTTTCTGATTGAAGGTAACAGACATGATCAGGATAACCCAAATGGCAGCTCTGGCTCCAAGGATTGCGTTAATTAGCCACTCATGCGCGCTGCATAACCGGCGCGACATTGGAGCGGATCATAAGCTGAATCGGTATGAGCCCGGCGCTTAGCGGCCGAAGTAGCCACAGCGGCTGGTAGCAATTAACGTACCGGCTTTCGACCGATAAAGTCTACCGTTGTTGCCGCTACTTCATCTCTGGTGAAACAATTGAATTGAGGAGCGATGCGTAGGTGAGCGAGCGCCTCCATTGTACCGGGACGAACATGGGTCTTCTTGCCGATTATCTCGAAGCCAGCCTGTATTGCCAGATCCACGAATTCCGGAGCGCGCAAGCGGTTCTGGTATTGGATCGGGTTGTTCCAAATCCTCCATTCACGATCTCCATATTGAAGAAAATTCACGAAAGAGATCGACTTGTCGAAAAACGCATAGTGGTCGTTGCAGCCGACGTTATGCAAGGACAATCCTCCAGGCTTGAGCACACGGAAACTTTCCTCCATCAGGCCACGGATCACTTCCCGTGGGACGTGCTCCAGCACACTATTGGAATAAACTAGATCGATGGAGGCAGGCGTCAATCCGGTAGCTCTCCCATCAGCTGGCGCGAAGTACTCGATACAGCTCTTGCTGAGCAGCTCACCTAGATTCATGGTCCGGCGCAACTCCGCAAGCCGGGCATGAACAGTATTAGCGTTCTCTCCCGCCAGTTCCGCAATTCTGGGGACGTGCTTCTCGATGCTTCCCAGGAGCCGGAAAGTCTCTTTCTCGCCCATCAGGCGAACGATGTCGAAAGTTGCAATTGAACGCGCTCCCGCCAGAATGAAGCAAAGAGGAAGCGCAGGGTGCCAGCCAGTCCCAATTTCCATGAGGCGTGCTCCGCTCACGCGAAAGCCCACATTAGACAGGTAGCCCATCGTTGTAGCCCAATCGGAGATTTTTACCGCAATGTGGCCATCAAAATCTCTCAGGTTTCCAACAACATGTTGCAGTCGCGTGTTGAGTTTTACGCCCCCAGGCACTATGCTAAACGCCTTTTGAAGTATTCCCTTCACTCTCCAGTCCACTGTCCGCTCCGTACCCGGCGCCAGCCGAGGAATTCTCTTTCCGTGTGCGATTTGACTCAGCTTAACAAATCTGGTTCTTCACTCCAATTCTGTCATATGATATTCGGCAGAAATTCGAATTTTGTAACAATAGTAATCAGCGCTACCTTTCAACCGGCCGCCTCCTGGCTTTCGAGGCTATGATTGCGAATACCACCCAGCTCAGGCACGCCTCCATACCAAGACCTAATCTTAATCGATGAAAACGAGACGCACCAGTATTTTCGCGTTAGTTGTTCGATATACAACTCATGCCGCAAATTGTGAGATGGAGGCCAAAATCATCCCTGAGGCTTTGACACTGGAACGAATCGTGCTCGATACTCTAAACGGGTTGTTTTTGCTCATAGTGTATTCGCCGCTAGTGGCCAATGCGCTGAAAGGTAAACCATATCTCATGAAGCTCCCTCGACACGCGGAAATCTGGCTTGCGCCGTATTTGAGAGACAGGCTGCGTAAAAGTATGCAGCCAAGGAAGCCTAAGCGCGCCTGGGTTGCAATCACCGATCACTATGAGCCGCTGGGCAGGGGCGCGTCCATAGAAACTGCACTTGGCCGCGTCGCACAATGGCGCGAGAAGTGGCCACGTATAGCAGATGACGCTCCCCGTGACAGCGTGGGGCAGCGTCCGCAGTACAGTTTTTTCTACCCGCAGGAAGAGTACCGTCGCGATCTGCTCGATGGAATAGCGGAAATTGTTCGTCTCGGTATCGGCGACGTCGAGGTGCATCTACATCACGACCACGAGTTGCGCGATTCCTTTATACAGAAAGTTACAGATTACTGCCGCCGCCTGACTTGTGACCATGGACTTCTGCGCCAGTTGGACGGGCGCACTGTCTTTGGCTTCATCCATGGAAACTGGGCGCTGGATAACTCACGCCCGGATGGCAAGTGTTG
>CAWDQS010000080.1:0-3917 GCA_963804295.1 uncultured Acidobacteriaceae bacterium | reverse complement strand
AGTGGCTTTTTCTTGATGAAAAAGCCACTTGGCAGCGTTGCCTTCGGGGTGCAGCTACTCTGGTTTCGCTAAAGTCGCACCATCTTCTCCTGCGTTTGGTAAGGCGGACAAAACCACTTCCTCCAGCGCGATCCCATCACCGGGTAACCACGTAATTTTAAGGAGCCAATACTATGAAATCTCTTCGTCTTGTTTTATCTCTTATTGCCGTTTCCGTCGTTGCGGCCAGCGCCGCATATGGCCAAGCCAATCGCACCTGGGTCTCCCACACAGGCAAAGACTCAAATTCCTGCGCGGAAACAAGCCCCTGCCTGACCTTTGCCGGCGCCTACGCAAAGACCAACACCGGCGGCGAGATCGACGCCCTCGATGGAGGCGATTTCGGGCCGTTGACCATCACCCATTCCATTACGATTGATGGCGGCAGCAATCAATTGGCTACGATTTATGTGGGAACAGCCGCGGGAATCACGGTAAACGCGAGCGCCAGCACCGTGACTCTGCGCAATCTCAGCATTCTCGGCCTGGGGCAAACCAATGAGGTGTATGGAATCAACGTCACCTCCGTGCAAACGCTGCACATTGAGCATTGCAGCGTGGCGAACATAAAATATGGCATCTGGATCCAAACATCCTCCACGACGGTCAACGCTTTCATAGAGGATACCGTCGTCCGGGACTCGTTTTACGCTCTGCTTCCATATGGACCCAGCAACGTCAGCATCTCCGGCTCGCACTTCCTGAATAATGTATTTGGAGTTCTGTTAAGATACGCCAGCCTGAATGCGTCGATTGCAAACAGCGATATGAGCGGAAATAGTTATGGCATTTATTCAATTGCCACAGGCAGCATGTTCGTCACGAACACAATTGTGGCCAACAATCAATACTATGGCATATATTCCTGCGGATCGGCGGTTACTTTGTCGAATGTTTCGCTATTCAACAACGCCGACGGGGCAGTCTCGGACTGCACGAACTTCGATACTTTCAACAACAACCCCATTACCGGCACCGTGACGTCAACTACGCCGATTCCCTTGCAATAACGGCAGGCATCAGACCTGCATGAACCGGACAGGCAAAATGACGCAAACGCACAACGGCCACCCTTGATGGGTGGCCGTTGTGTGTTGCTTGAGAAAAAAGCTTACTACTCGCTCTTTTCGCTCTTCTCGCTCTTCCGCAGGTTGATCAGGTCGCCAAGGGTAGTGGTGGAACTCGAGACGGGAGCCTTGTGGCTCTCCTTCTTGTAGCTCTCCACCTGGACGCGGCTGGCTTCGTGGCCCGCTGCGCGCAGGCTCAGGCCCACCTTCTTCTCTTCCACGTTGATCTTGATGATCCTGAACTCGTGCTCCAGGCCGGTTTCCAGCTTGGCGGCCGCGTCTTCGCCGGCCTCGGAGATGTGGCACAAACCCTCCACGCCTTCCGCGATCTCGACAAAAGCGCCGAATTGCGCCGTCCTGAGCACCTTGCCGTGAACCTGGTCGCCGACGCGGTGGGTTGCGAAGAAGCTCTCCCAGACATCGGGCTGCAACTGCTTGATGCCCAGCGAGAGGCGGCGATTCTGCGGCTCCACGCCGAGAACGACAGCCTTCACCTTTTCGCCCTTCTTCACAATTTCAGAGGGATGCTTGACGCGCTTGGTCCAGCTCAGGTTGCTCACGTGAACCAGGCCGTCGATGCCGTCTTCAATTTCAATGAAGGCGCCGAAGTCGGTCAGGTTACGCACCCGGCCCTCGACGATTGTGCCGGCGGGATACTTATCCGTCAGATTCTCCCAGGGGTTGTCCATCAACTGCTTCATGCCCAGCGAAATGCGCCGGTCGGCGGGGTTGACGCTCAACACCACCGTATCGACTTCATCCGCAGGCTTGACCAGCTTGGAGGGATGCTTCAGGCGCTTGGACCAGGTCATCTCCGAGAGGTGAACCAGGCCCTCGATGCCCTGCTCCAACTCAACAAACGCTCCGTAGTCGGTGACCGAAAGCACGCGGCCATGTACGCGCGCGCCCACCGGGTAACGCTCCGTCGCATCCAGCCAGGGGTCGGGCGTCAACTGCTTGAAGCCCAGCGATACACGCTGCTTGTCCTTGTCGAACTTGAGTACCTTGACCTGAATCTCGTCGCCTACATTGACCAAATCACGGGGATGCGTCAGCCGTCCCCAGCTCATGTCGGTGATGTGCAGCAGGCCGTCAATGCCGCCCAGATCTACGAACGCGCCATAGTCGGTCAGGTTCTTCACGGTGCCGGTCAGAATGGTGCCTTCACCCAACTGCTCCAGCGTGGTGGAGCGCTTGGCATTCTGTTCTTCTTCCAGAATTTCCTTGCGGCTGACCACCACATTGCCGCGCTTCTTGTTCAGCTTGATGACCCGGACTTCAATTTGCTGGCCAAGATAGCCATCCAAATTGCGGACGGGACGAATCTCAAGCTGCGAGCCGGGCAAAAACGCCTTCAGCCCGATGTCCACGGTGACGCCGCCCTTGACGCGGCTGACCACGGTGCCCATGATCGGCGTCTTGTCAGCAGCGGCCTTCTCAATCGTGTCCCAGACGCGCAAGCGCTGCGCCCGCTCGTAGCTGGCCAGGTAGCCGCCCTCGGGCTCTTCGCGCTCAATCACCACGTCAATCACGTCGCCGGGCTGGAACTTCACTGCTCCGGCGTGATCCAGAACCTGTTCGAGCGGCACCAGACCCTCGGACTTCAGGCCCACGTCAATGACCAGATGCTTCTCCGTTTGCTTGACCACCGTGCCGGAGACAATCTTGTCTCCATAGGCTTCCACGGCGGCGGCCTCGGCGGCCTGCTCGCGTTCAAAGGCTTCCAGGGCGGCCGAAAAGTCGTCCATGTGATCCAGGCTGTGCTCAGCAGGCGCGGCGGGCTTCACCGGCGGCGGCGCGGCAACCGGCTCGGCCTGGGCTGCAAGCGCGGCAACTTCCGTTGCAACTTTGGCTGCGGCGCGGCCTCCTCGGTGGCTTCCGCCACTGCAGTCTCTGCAACTACAGGAGCTACAGGCTTGGTTGGGGCATCGGCGTCCAGCGCTGAAAATTTAACCGCTTTTGAGGGCTCGGGGTTGGACGTGGATTCAGGCGACGGCTGCTCTTGCTCCGTCGCAGGTTCAAGGGTTGCGATTTCCGATTCAGTGTTCAGGGTTATGCTCTCGGGTTCGGGATTGACGACGTTTGCCATTACTGCCAGCTCCGGGATTCCTTGATCCCGCGACTCAACCTTGCCTGCCGCTGGGGGATGGTCCCTCTGCCGCGATTGCTCGGAGGGATGCTGAAGGCCATCTCCTCACGCGCAAACACGCGCCTGTGTCCGTGGTGATGTCACAAAGAACAGTCCTTCCCGCCTATCAGGCTGGCGTTGAATACGACTGGTATCCTTGGGAAACACCCGGCAGGCGGCGACTGTCCGCAGGGGCGGCCGCAACTCACTGCTGGAATCCGCGCAGGAAGCTACGCTCACCAGTGTAGCAACTGCCGCTTTACTCCGTCAATGCAACCGATTGGAAGAAACTGCATGATTACCGTGAATTTCTCGTGTACTCATCCCAATACATGAGACTTGCGGCTTTCAACGCTCCCGCGCAATAAACAACTATACTGATGCAGACGGAACCCAACCCATGGACATTCTCTGGACTCCCTGGCGTTTTGCCTACATCACCTCGGCGGACTGCGCCACCCGCCCCGGCGTTCCCACGAGCCTCGCGGCCTGGCCCGGCGACCATCACTGCGTCTTCTGTAACCTGATCGCAAGCGTTGATTACGCCATTGCCCATGGCATGAGCGTAGATGAGGCCGAATCCGCCGCCGGCCTCATCCATCGTGGCCAGCATTGCTTTGTCTGCCTGAATGCCTATCCCTACACCTCCGGCCACGTCATGGTGATGCCATACGCGCATCTGG
>CAWDQS010000079.1:0-7217 GCA_963804295.1 uncultured Acidobacteriaceae bacterium | reverse complement strand
ATAGCGGTAGTTCTCGTCCGGCGAATAGGGGAAGCTGTCTCCCGGTTCGAGGGTGAAGACGTAGTGGCCGGGGGCGGGTACTACGATGGCGCCGCTCCAGCGCACAGAGTAGTCATGCGTGGCCAATTGAGGCACCGGCAACGCGTTCTCCCAATCGGCTTGCACATTGGCTTGGTTGAGAGTGGCAACCGGACGGCCGGTCCAGTCGGGAGTGGCGAAGAACTCGGTTTTCAGACCCCGGTTGAGGCCGAAAGCGGTTCTGGGAACGGGCACGCCGATGCCGGCAGCGAGCGTGGAGCCCTGTGCATAGAGGATGGGCGAGCTCTTGAACTGCTTCATCATGCCATCCAGCGGCGTAACCGGAT
Organism: uncultured Acidobacteriaceae bacterium; assembly: GCA_963804295.1. Lineage (GTDB taxonomy): Bacteria > Acidobacteriota > Terriglobia > Terriglobales > Acidobacteriaceae > Telmatobacter. The sequence goes on along the minus strand of CAWDQS010000079.1, from coordinate 6,852 downwards.
TGACAGGCGTGCCGACATAGTTGCCCAGGATGGACGGCAGCAAATCCGCTGTGGGGCCGATGACCGCAATGTGGCTAGGCGTGTTTTTGAGAGGCAGCACGCCGGAATTTTTCAGCAGCACGATGCTCTCCTGCGCTGCTCTTAGGGAAGCCTGGCGGTTGAGTGGGGAGGCGACGATGGTGACAGGAATGTTGTCTGGTGGATTGAAGCCTAACGGGTCAAAGAGGCCAAGCTGAAAGCGTGCGGTGTAGAGCCGCTCGGCTGCCTGCGTTACAAGCGCTTCAGTGACCAGACCATGATGGACCGCATCAGCCAGCGTGTCGAAGCCGGGAGTCCACATACTGCACGAGAGATCGGTGCCCGCCTCCAGCGCCATTGCGGCGGAGTGGGTGATATCCGCGGTCTTCTTGTGGCCCTGGTTCACGTCCACGATGGCGCCGCAGTCGGAGACAACAAAGCCCTTGAAGCCCCAGGCGTCACGCAAATGTTCCTTGAGCAGCATTTTGTTGGTGCAGGCGGGAAACTCGTCGATGGAATTGTAGGCGCACATGACCGACTGCACATGGCCTTCGGTGACAGTGGCGCGAAATGCGGGCAGGTAGGTCTCTTCCAGATCGCGCGGCGTCGGGTTGACGTTGAAGCCGTGGCGCAGCATCTCCGGCCCGCTATGCACTGCAAAGTGCTTGCTGGTGGCCACGGCGCGCAGGTGGTTCAGGTCGTCGCCCTGCACGCCGCCGACAAAGGCCACGCCCAGCCGGGAAGTGAGAAACGGGTCTTCGCCGTAGGTCTCCTGGCCGCGGCCCCAGCGGGGATCACGGAATATGTTGATGTTGGGCGACCAGAAGGTGAGCCCATAATAGATGCGGTGATTGCCCTCGCGCTGGGCCTGGTTATACTTTGCGCGGGCCTCGGTGGAGATGGTATTTCCCATGACGCGGACCATGCCGGGGTCCCAGGTGGCGGCCATGCCGATGGCCTGGGGAAAGACGGTCGAGTAGCCCGCGCGGGCCACGCCGTGCAGGGCCTCATTCCAGGTCTGGTAGTCGGGAATGCCGAGGCGGGGAATCGCCGTGGCCCAGTCTTCAAGCTGGGAGACCTTTTCATCCAGGGTCATGCGGCCAACCAGGACGTGGGCGCGCTGCGCCGGAGAGAGTTTGGTGTCAAGCCAGGCCTCCTGTTGCGCGGAGGCGCAGAGGGTGAAGAAGGCGAAAACGATAGCGGCAACAGAATGCCAGCGGCGAAACAGCATGATTGAATTTCCTCCCGGATTTGCCCGTCCTCCCGGCTTTTTCTGCGAGCCGGGCATTCGGTTGGAACTCTACTAGTGTAGAGGCGTGACTGGCCAGCCCCATATCGGAATGGCGTTGGGAGTTCACATTTTGGTGCTGTCGGGACAGAAAACCGCGCGCATTTCCCGGCATATCTCTCCTTCCCCCGCTCTTTGACCGCTGGTTCGAGTTCGAGTTTTCCCCATTCCGTCAGGCGCCGCGGTACTTTTTCCACAGGACGCTGTAACGATTGCACCTGGGCTCGCACTATAGGTTGTGCGGCGACTTTAAGCGCCGGCGTTCCGCGGTTTGAATGCCCATGCAATCCAGCAAAGTAAGTAACTATAGCGCAGGTCGGGCGCGTGGTTGCACTTGGATGGGGCACACGCCGCAATCGGATCTAGATGGTTTTGAGGTTGGCTGATGGCTTCCCCAAATAATATGCGCGCTGTTTCATACAAGCCTGCAACAGGACTACATCTCGTCTCGGAAAAAAATATCTGCCGCGAAGAGAATACTCCGGGGTGGGCTGCGGAATCATGCGATGTGCGGGAAGTACGGACGCAGATGGACTCCTTGGAGGATATCTCGCCCCCTGACATTCCGGCAGGGGGCGCGGTGGAGTTTAGCGACGAAATAAATCATGCGGCGCATCCCGTACCGCCGATTCTGGCGTCCAAGCCGAAGTTGCTGAGTGCGGCCGAATTGCATCAACTGTATGCCGGCACATCGGTTCCCGCGCATCGCTACCTGGCGGCCTTGCTGAACACGGCAGCGAACTCACCGGCGATTGCCATGGACCCATCGAAATGGTTTGCCGGCCTTTCGGAGATCAATCTATCGGAAGTGGTTAAGGCCTGGCTGAACACCAACAGAAACTCCGCGTACGAACAGTTGAACAGCATCGGGCTGGACGCAAATACGAGCCGGTTGACCGGCGTGCTGACGGTGAAACAGCGTAGCGGTTACGCTGGAGGGCCAATGACAGCAGGCAGCAGGGAGTTTGTCGTGTTCTGGGCCGATTGGGGTTCGGGGTTTCAGTATGAGGGGACAACATCGGTGGCGGTGCACGACTACAGCAGTCTTCCGGCCGCTGGTTTGGAGTACAAGGTCTTTCTGCCGGTGGATGTTCAGGCGCACTCGCGACCCGGCAGCAAAGGCACAAAGACGGTGAAAGTGCGGGCGGTGCTGTCTTGGAATACGCCGCCTTCCACCAGTGATCCTTGTGCTCCTGTGGTATGGGGAAACAGTCTGGATGGCGTGATCCTGATTCCTCGGGGCATCAACGTAAGCAGCGGAGTGAGATCTAGCTTGAGGTCCGCTCCGCCTGGTTCTTGCCTGCGAGAGACGAGTTAAAGGGATCGACTGGCTTCCCCCAGAAGCAGACGGAATCCGCTTGTCGGAGCGGGTTCCGTCTGCAGCCACCATAGAAGGGAGAATTTTGTGGTGATTGAAATCGATTATGCAGGTCGTTTTGCTCTGTGCGCTCTGGCTGTCTGGCGGATTGCTCATCTGTTGGCCAGGGAGAACGGGCCCTGGGATATGATTGCACGCCTGCGAGCCACCCTTGGCTCCAGCGTGTTGGGCCGCCTGATGGATTGCTTTTACTCCCTGAGTTTCTTGATCTCGCTGCCTGCGGCTATCTGGATCAGCGGCGGACGGTTTCTTGTTCCGTGGCTGGCGCTCTCCGCGGTGGCGTGTCTGCTGGAAAGGGTAATGCAGGGATGGCATAACAACCGCCGCATCATCCCTATTTCCAAAACCTATCTGAATAAAGTCATCGACGGAGCGTGACGCGATGCAGAGTCAACTACAGGCAAGCTATGAGAATTCGGGCCGGCAGATCAGCCAGGAAATCTTTCCTGGCCAGATGGAGCAGGCGGCTCCATGGCCGGAACTATTGTCTCCAGGCGAATATTTGAACTCTGGCAAGCCCCAGGCTTTGGCCGGGAGCGAGTCGAATTTGGACATTTCCTTGAATTCGCCGTGGTTATATTTATCACTGATTTTACTGGTGTGGCTGCTATTACTCTGATCTGAAAGGGACGAGGGACCGCGCCGCGGCCACGGTGCGCGGCGTCCGGTTCGGCCTTCAGCAAGGCACACAAGTAACGTGCGCCGGCTGCCTCCGCAATGCTATACTTTTGCCACCCCCTGGCGGAGTCTGCGTTGCAATTCACTTCATTCAATGCCGATTATGTTGCGAGTCTCTGTGCCGGTGACCCCCTGGCGCAGGAGCACTTTGTCGGCTACTTCACACAATTGCTCCATCTCAAGCTGCGCACCCGCCTCCAATCCCCACACGCCATTGAGGATATCAGCCAGGAAACCTTCGCCCGCGTCTTGACGGCATTGCGCAAGGACGGCGGACTGCGAGAGCCGGAGCGCCTTGGCGCCTTCGTGAATACGGTATGCAACCATGTACTCTTTGAGCATTACCGCTTCGCCGGCCGCAGCGATTCGCTGGATGTGGAAGGGCTGCCGGAGTTGCCCGCCAAAGGCGCCGATGCCCTGGAGATAGCGGCTGCCGGGCAGATCAAGGATAAAGTGCGGGAGATTCTGCTCGACCTCGACCCGCGCGACCGCTCGCTCTTGCAGGCCGTTTTTATTGACGAGCGCGACCGCGACCAAGTCTGCCGGGAGTTTGGCGTGGACCGCGACTATCTGCGTGTACTGCTGCACCGCGCCAAGCAGGAATTCAAGACCGAGTACGTCAGGCGCATGGGAAATCAGATGCCCAATGGCACAAATATATGAAGGATTTGAAACGATTTGCCCGCCACGGTCACTATCCATGGTTGGACCGTAATGGGGAAGAAGAAAATGGATCATAGCGAAGCGATACAAAAGATGATTGCCGAGCGTTATCTTCTGGATGAGTTGACGCTTGATGCGCGTGAGGCCTTCGAGGAACACCTCTTCGATTGCCCCGAGTGTGCACTTGATCTCCGCGCCGGAGCCGCATTCGTGGAGGTGGCCAAAGCCCAGTTGCCTAAGCTGGCCGGCGCCGCACCAGCCTTCGTTCCATCTTGTTCCCGCAAGCCCCGGATTTTACGAGGCTGGAGTCTTCGAGTCTGGAATCAGCGGGAGTGGTGGCTCAGCTGGCTTCAGCCCTCTTTTGCCGTTCCCGCCTTTGCCAGCTTGCTGCTGGTCATCGGCTACCAGAATCTCGTCACCTATCCTGGATTGCGGGCGGCGGCCGAACAGCCGCGCCTTCTCCCCTGGGCTCCGCTGCACGGAGCGATGCGGGACGGCGCTCCTCTGGCCATCACCGCCGACCGCCGGCACGGAGTTGCGCTGCCGGTCGATCTTCCCTCGCAGTCCAGCCTGGACGCCTACGCCTCCTACAGCCTCGACCTCTATAACCCTCAAGGAAAACTTGCCTGGACCGGTGCGGTGGATGCCCCCAGCGAGAGCGGAGGCGGCGCTCAACGGTTTTCTCTGGTAATTCCGGGCGCGATGCTGCAAAATGGTGTTTATTCCCTGGTGGTCTCCGGCGCCGGGACTCATGGAGAGCGCACCGTGATCGACCGGTACGCCTTTGACCTTCATTTAACCGATTGATGCGTCCTCCGGGACGCTATAGAGTCCTCCCCCTAACCTATTAGGAAAGGTGTAAGCCCATGTCCGAAGCGAACAAAAGAACTCACCTGTACGATGCGGAAGCTGTGGTCCTTTCGGGCCAACTAGACCTTCCGGTTTCCCAGACGATTGCACCCCTGGCCCAATCGAAACTCCCGGAGAAGGGCGGCTACTTCAACCAGCGCTCGGATAACTTCCGGATTGAAACGGTCATGTCCTTCAGCGCTGCCTATTCCCATGTCTCGGGGAGTAAAAGCCCCAAGCCGGGCAGGGGATGGGACACCTTAACCACTACGGTAGTGGAAGGGCTCAATGTGATGGAGGTGCTCACGGCAGACCGCGTCGTGGGGCAGACCATCACCGAACACCCCCTTGTTGGCTATGTGCCCACCATCTCCTTCCTCGGCACCCGCTTCGAGAATCTCCGCATTGCCGGCTACCCGGTCGAGCTGGAGTTCGATCACGGCATCTTTGGCCCCAAGCCGGTAGACGATGCTCCGTACACTCACGATACGGGCTTTATCAGCCGCGTCGCTCGCCAGTACGACCGTATCGGCTCCAGCAAGGATTTACCGGCTGAGTTGCAGGAACGGTATAATCGACTTTCCCCCACTCTTGGCAAAGCGGAGGCAGTCGAATGTTCACTGGTCAACCAGGCGGCTGGCCGCTACCCTGGGAAAAGCTTTGGGCACATCATCAGGGTTCCCGGCTTCGGGCTTATCACCCTGGCCAAGCTGACCGTGAAACACGAGAATCACCACGAGAGGACGAAAGTCCCCCGCAAGACTACCTTTACCCTGACCATGATCGATCTCCAGCTGGGCTGTCCCACCTCTGGGCGTATACCGGTCGGTGGCGGCTCATCCAATGGGGCCCCCTCACAATAGGTCAGACGTTTTCTCTGGATGCTCGCGGGGCAATCGCTTCGACTTCCTGTCTGGCGGGCATCAAGGGATGGTTTGGCAGCGCGTGGCGAAGCTTCCTCCCCCGGCTTCTTCCCTGCGCGTTGGTATTTTTCTTGTTGCTGCTGATTCCTCTTAAAGACACACGCCCAGGCTGCGCCCAGGCTGCGTATGTCCATGCTGTGCGGCTTTTCCAGCGGGGAGATTTGGCAAAAAGTCAGCAGGAAGCCGAACTGGCAACCTGGCAATTTCAGGCTTCCAATCCTGTATGGGCAACGAAGTTTTTACTGCTGCAAGCGGAAACCTTGGCACGGCGAGGGTTGTATGACGATACCCTGCGTCTTCTCACATGCTTCCATTCCGATTCCAGCCATCCGGAAGAAACCATCCGCAAGTTAACGATTGAAGCTGATGCACTGACCCGACAGCAACAGTTGTCAGACGCTAGTCAACGGCTTACTCAGGCCGAGAAACTCTGCAAGAGTGCCGATTACTTATCCTGCGGCTATGTGTTCCGAGCTCGTGGCAGCCTGGCAGTCAGGCTGGGCCAACTTGCCGCAGCGCGGCAGTATTATCATGAAGGTCTGCTCTTTGCCCGCGCCCATCGGGACCGGTGGATGGAGGTTAGCGCGCTCAACAGCCTGGGATACGCTGAGATGCAGACGGGCCGCTTTGATGAGGCGGTAGACTGGCTGAAGTCTGCCCAGCGCGAGGCTGTGGAGTTGGACTCAAACTACTGGATACAGCTTGCCGTAGGCAATCTCGGATGGGCTTATTACCAGTTGGGAGATGATGATAGGGCGCTGGAGCTGTTTCTTGAAGCGAAACAGCGCGCCGCGAGGCTTGGAAATCTATCCGGCGAACTCAGATGGATCAGTAACACCGGGGCGGTCTATCACGACACCGGCGATTTGCCCCGTGCCGCTCAGTCCTATCGCCAGGCGCTCGATCTGGCAAGGCAGATCAACAGCAAGGAAGACATCGCGAATGCTCTGGAGGATCTGGCTCAGAATTCGGTGGACTCTAATAAGCTGGACGAGGCAAGCGCCTGGCTCGATCAGGTAACTCCCCTGGAGAGCGCAGGCGGCAATAGACTCAGC
>CAWDQS010000078.1:0-10450 GCA_963804295.1 uncultured Acidobacteriaceae bacterium | reverse complement strand
CTGTGGTCCCATCAGGAACCGTGCTTCATATCCTGGAGCAACGCGCGCGGCATACAGAAGAGGCGAACCTGCCGTATGTTGGGGTGGCGGCGTGGACGACTGATTCGCCGCCGCACACACTGCTGGCCAGCATCCATCGAGCGGTCTTCGGGCCGAAGAGGAGCGAACTTGTGGCGCTCCCGGAAAGCCGCCATGAAGTGGAAGCGATTGCCGCCGCCCTGCCCAAGCCAAGCACCATTCTGCTGGGTGCCAACGCAACGGAAACGAACTTCAAGCAACTCCCGCTCAACCGATTCAGTGTCATCCATCTTGCACTTCATGGCTATGTCGATCCTGAGATTCCAGATCGCTCCGCTCTCGTCTTCGCTCCCCAGCAACAGTCCACGGACGACGGTCTGCTCCAGATACGCGAGATCAGGAATCTTCATCTCAACGCCAACCTCGTCACGCTCTCTGCCTGCAATACCGGCGTCGGTCCAGTGGGCGAAGAGGGAGTCGCCAGTATCGTCAATGCGTTCATCGAGGCCGGCTCGCAGAGCGTCGTCTCCACACTCTGGGAACTTGAAGATCACGCAACTGCGCATTTGATGACCGTATTCTATGACCACCTCGGCCGTCGCGAGGAGAAGTCCGTGGCATTGAGGCAAGCCCAACTTGAAATGCTGAATTCAGGAGCGCCGCCGTACTACTGGGCGGGCTTCGTACTCGTCGGCAATCCTCGCGGTAGCATCTTTCCCGCGCCAGCGACCAAACTCACTTCAAGGAGTTCCAGATGACGGTGGATCAATCTGCTCAAGCCGCGCCTCCGCAACTTTCCCGGCACGACCGCCGCGCCATTCTCGACAAGGTGCTCGCTGCCCTGGACAAGCGTTTCGGCGGATTCAACAACGAAGCGCAACGGCAATCCAAGCGGTGGTGGATGGGATGGGGTAGCATCCTGGAAGCCCTACCGCCAAGCAAGGTTTGCCAAGAATGCGCTACCGCCATCTCATCCAAGAAGAACGATACCAAATCTCTGCCCTTAAAGAAGCGGGCTGGTCCCTGGCGGCCATCGCCGCCAAGTTGGGCCGGCATGCTTCCTGCATCAGCCGCGAGCTGAACCGCAACCGGGTCTTTGACGCTTATCAGCCGCAGGTGGCGGGCCTTCTGGCCGCGGCGCGCAGCCAGAAAAGCGCCGCCAACGCGCGCCGCGTGCCCGCCGCCGCATGGCAATTCGCATGTGAAAAGCTGGCCGAAACATGGAGTCCGCAACAGATTGCCGGTCATCAGCGCGTTGAGCATCTGCCGCGCATCTCGCACGAGAGCATCTATCGGCGCATCTACGAGGACAAGAGCGTCGGCGGCACTCTGCATCTGGCATTGCGCATCCACAAGCAACGGCGCAAACGGCGCGGGGTGCGCGAGCGGCGCGGCACCATCCCCAATCAGGTCTCGATCGATCAGCGTCCGGCCATCGTCGACGGCAGACGGCGCTACGGCGATTGGGAGGCCGATCTGGTCATCGGCGCGCGGCACTCACAGGCGCTCGTCACTCTCAACGAACGCAAGAGCCGTTATGCGCTGGTCAGGCGCGTCCCGAGCAAACAGGCGGCGGGCGTGAGCCAGGCGATCATCGAGCAACTGAAGCCCTTCGCGCACAGAGCGCACACACTGACCACCGATAATGGCAAGGAGTTTGCCCAGCATGAGCGGGTCGCGGCGGAACTGAAGCTGAGCTACTACTTTGCGCATCCTTATGCCGCCTGGGAGCGCGGCGCCAACGAAAATCTCAATGGCCTACTGCGCCAGTTCTTTCCCAAACACCGCAAGCTCGAAGATGTCACGGACGAAGAGATCGCACTGGCCCAGCACCGGCTCAACCACCGGCCCAGAAAATGTCTGGGCTACAAAACTCCGCATCAGGTCTTCTGGAAACAGTTACACTCTAACCAACCCGTTGCGCTTCGTTGTTGAATCCGCCTTCTATAAACCTGAAAAGCTGGATGGCGATTGGCGCACCGCTGTCGATCACCACCGGCCTTTGATTGAAGCGGCCAGCACACCAGACGGCTTTGAACAGGCCATGACTGATTTGCTGGCTGAGTTGCATACTTCGCATCTTGGCTTTTTTCATGGCAGCGCACGCAGAGCTTCCAGCCGGGCCGCGCTGAGCGCAACGTACCTTGCCGACGAAACGCCTTTCGGCAAGCGTTGGATATTTCAGGATGTTCACTCAGGCGGCGCAGCATCAAATGCCGGAATCAAGCCAGGGGACATTCTTCTCAACGTAGATGGGCTGGAGATTGCTCCGCCAGTGCATCCAGTCTTCGCGATGGGCAAGCAAACCAGTCTGGAGATTGTCGGCAGCGACGACCATCGTCGCACCGTTGCGGTCAATGTGGCGCGGCCCAAGGGGAAAAAGCTTCATTTTGTCGAGCCGACGCTGGTTGAGGCTCGCCATCTCGAAGACGGGTTGGGCTACCTGAAGCTCGCCATGTTCCCTGGTCTGGTAGGCGTCGAGGTGGCCAACGAAATCTCGCGTGCGGTCGAGGGGTTGGGAAAGGTCGACAGCCTCATCATCGACCTTCGCGGCAACACCGGAGGAGGGATCGGTGCCCTTCGCGTTATGAGCCTGCTCACGCCCGGAAGGATTCCAGTAGGGTTTGCCCTCGACAGAAAGCGCGTCACGCCCGATCTCGATTCAGAGAAGCTGCGATTCCGGCGATTTCACGCCATCCCCGCCTCCAAGAATGCGCTCTGGTTGCTCGCATTGAAGTTCGCGCCGGCGATGCTGGCCAAAACGCCCATCGTGCTTGAGACGGAGGGGCTAGGCCGCAAGGAGTTCCACGGGAGTGTGACTCTCCTCGTGAACCGCCATACCGCAAGCGCTGCTGAAATGATTGTTGCGTTTGCGCGAGAGAATAACCTTGCCAGAGTCGTCGGCGAGAAGACTGCCGGGAAACTCCTCTCCGCCACTTCCGTCAAGGTTGGTGGTGGATTCCGACTGGCGCTGCCCACCGGGGCCTACTACACATGGAACGGCTCGGTACTTGAAGGCACGCCTATCCTATCGGACGAACTGGTTGAGTATGAATGGCACCAAAGGAGAGCTGGAACCGACAACCAGCTAATGCGAGCCGTTGAGGCAATCCAAAGAGAGGGTAGAGTTCGGGCCAGTTAAATCGGAAAACTGAGGGCGGGGCTCGGTTAGTTTCTGGATTGGTTATTTGGGGGTGCCGAGACCTTCGCGGTCGAGCAGCAATTGAACTCTGTCCCTGACCTCATCTCTTATGGTGCGAACTTCGTCCATGGGTTGACCCTTGGGATCACGAAGTGGCCAGTCGTCGCGGCGTAGACCCGGAACGTAGGGGCACTTGTCGCCACAGCCCATGGTGATGAGGAGTTGCGCGTCTCGTGCCAGTTCTTCAGTCAATTTCTGAGGCTTGGCGTTGCTGAGGTCAATTCCAACCTCTTGCATTGCAGTAAGAACTTCTGGGTGAACACGCAAGCCGGGATCTGTTCCAGCCGATACGGCCACCGCCTTAGCTGGGTCGACGAGTTGATTGAAAAATGCAGCCGCCATCTGTGAACGGCCAGCGTTATGAATACAGGCAAAAATGACCTTAACCATGTGATCCCTTCCTTGTTGATTTCTTTCTGTAGTTGCCTATTGCTTTCCGATATTGTCGATTTCCCGTTGCAAGGAGAAGGTCTCAAGCGATGCCAAAGGCAGGCAGAGGAAAAGGCTGATGCGTCGGTCGAGCACAGCTAACGCCTGAGCAAAAGCGCGCTCGATTTCCGCGGGCGTGCCATGCACTGCTGCCGGATCGGGGACTCCCCAGTGGGCCGTCATTGGTTGGCTAGGCCATAAAGGACAGACCTCGCTTGCGGCCTTGTCGCAGACTGTAAATACAAAGTGGAGCGGAGGTGCATCAGGCACCGAGAACTCATCCCAAGACTTGCTGCGGAGGTTCGCGGTACTCAGACCTGCCTTTTCGAGCTGGTGAATGGCCTCAGGACGCACGGCTCCAGTAGGATGGCTTCCAGCGCTGTAGGCAGTGAAATTCGCAGCGCCTTTGCGGTTCATAATTGCCTCAGCCAGGATCGAGCGGGCGGAGTTTCCCGTACAAAGAAACAACACATTATAGTGGGCCATTGCAGTGTCCTTTGGTATTCCGAGGAAGGGTTAGGAGTTTGTCTTTGGCTTGATGGCGTAGACTTTCACGCTGGCCGCAGCCGCATTGATATCGTATTGCGAGAGAAGAGGCTTCAGTTCCTCATGCAGGGAAGTCGATGCGACAGGCGCAGGAGAGCAGCAAGGCACCTCAATGACCTGAAAGGGATTTGAGGAGTCCATCGTTGGCGAACAGCAACCGGCCTGATTCTCCACCTTGGCGTATGCATTCAGATCAGCGCCACTGTCTAGGATCTCGACATGTTCGAAGCCGGCAGCAAGCAGTCCGGCCCGATAGTCGTCGATCTGGATGGCTCCGGCAATGCAGCCAACGTATGCGGCGATACTCTTCGCAACGACTTCGGGAAGTTCCTGCTTCAAAGCAATGTCACTCACTGCCACTCTGCCACCCGGCTTCAGAACACGGGCAATCTCACGGAACACTGCGGGCTTATCGGGTGCCAGATTGAAAACGCAGTTCGAGATGACGCAATCGACCGAGGCATCCGGCAACGGAATCTTTTCAATCGTGGAGAGGAAGAATTCAACGTTGGTGTAGCCACCAGTCTTCGCGTTCGTGCGCGCCCGCTCGATCATGGCCGGCGTCATATCGACGCCAATGGCGCGGCCTTTTGGACCGACCATCTTCGACGCGAGAAAAACGTCGAGACCACCGCCGGAGCCGAGATCGACCACGACCTCACCGGGTCTGATGTGCGCCGTTGCCGTAGGATTGCCACAAGACAAACCCATGTTGGCTTCCGCCGGAATCGAGGCAAGTTCCTCAGCCGTATAGCCGAAAGCTTCCGCCACTGCTTTGACGCCTGCATGGTCGTTTGATAATGAACTCTCTGCAACCGCTCCGTACTTCGACCTGACTGACTCCAGAATCTGTTCCGTCATGTTTCGCTCCTGAAAACATATTCGCCAAAACAACTGTAACCCTTGCCAACATATTCGTCAAGGCGTATAAGTAATTCATGGCTGCAAAATCGAATCCTTTCAATACGGAACTCTTCTTCCAGGCTTTGGGTGACGACACTCGTCTCCGCTTGCTCAACCTGATGGGAGACCAGGAGATTTGCGTCTGCTACTTCGTGGAGATTCTGCAACAAGGACAGCCCAAAATATCCAGGCATCTGGCTTATCTCCGTCGCGCCGGAATAGTTGCATCTAGGCGCGAAGGCAAATGGATGCACTATCGCATCGTCATGCCGCCAAATATCGGCGCTGCGCAGGTATTACGCCAGACGCTGACGTGGTTGAAAAATGAACGAGCAATGTTGGCCGACCGCGCGCGTCTTGCCAAGGCCTGCTATAGTCCTGCCACGTTCGCCACTCTTCAAGGTGCGCCCTTACCCATTTCAGTCGATTGTCCAATCTCAGTTGAGGCTAAGTAACCATGTCCAGTAAATCGTATACGCAGGTCCAAAATTGCGCGCCACTGCAGCGGAAGAATCTCTCATTCCTTGACCGCTTCCTCACCCTCTGGATATTCCTCGCAATGGCCATTGGAGTATCCATCGGCCACTTCATCCCAGGCTCAGCAGGGTTCGTCGAGCGCTTTCAGAGCGGAACAACGAATATCCCAATTGCCATCGGGCTGATCATCATGATGTTCCCACCGCTGGCAAAAGTCCGATACGAGAAGCTGGGCGATGTCTTCCGCAACAAGCGGGTTCTCGGACTTTCCCTGGTCCAGAACTGGCTCATTGGACCGGCGCTCATGTTCGTCCTCGCCATTGTGTTCCTTCGTGGCGAACCGGCCTACATGCGCGGGCTCATCCTGATCGGTATCGCTCGCTGTATCGCAATGGTCCTTGTATGGAATGAGCTGGCGAACGGCGACACGGACTACGCTGCCGGACTCGTCGCCATCAACAGTGTCTTTCAGGTGCTCTTCTACAGTCTCTACGCATGGGTCTTCATTACCGTGCTGCCCAGGTGGTTTGGCCTTCAGGGCAGTGTCGTGGATGTAAGCATCGTACAAATAGCCAAGAGTGTCGGCATCTATCTCGGCATTCCTTTTGTCTCCGGATTTATTACGCGCTACGTTCTCATCCGCATCAAGGGCGAAGAGTGGTACCGGACGCGGTTTATCCCACGCATCAGTCCGCTCGCGCTGGTTGCCCTGCTCTTTACGATCTTGGTGATGTTCTCCCTCAAGGGCGACTTGATCGTGCGCCTGCCGCTTGATGTAATTCGCATTGCGATTCCACTGGTTGTGTACTTCCTCATCATGTTTCTGGTCAGCTTCTGGATGGGCAAGCGGCTCGGCGCGGACTACGCGCAATCCGCCACCCTTTCCTTCACCGCGGCGGGCAACAACTTCGAGCTGGCGATCGCTGTGTCAGTGGCCGTCTTCGGCCTGAGCTCCGGCGAAGCGTTCGTCGGTGTCGTCGGGCCGCTTATTGAAGTTCCAGCGCTTATTGGGCTGGTTAACGTTGCCTTCTGGATACAGAGGCGATACTTTATCCCGCTGCCGGGAGTTCCTAAGGACATGGCCGTGTAACGGGCCCCCTGCGGATTAGGGCGGGTTGACCTCGCCCTCCGGATCAAGAGCGCCTGCGCTATTTCAAATCATCATTGCATCTGTGTGGGAGAAGGCCATGTCTGAAAGGAGATGGTATAGGTGCACGATTTCATCTCATCGAGCCTATGGTACCTTGTTCGAGTAATTGCGGCACTTCTGTACTTTCTCCCGACGATTGTAGCCTCTCGGTATCGGCATCCCAGGCAGCTCGCTATTATGTATTTGAATATCCTTGTAGGATGGACGGTCGTAGGTTGGGTAATTGTCTTGCGGTTGGCATTGCAAGCGTCCAGGCGGTCAGGTTCCGTGGAACGTTCCTGAGAAGTCTCTCCAACACCGTGGGTATTGGAGAGACGGTAATAGTGGATGGCGCCATAACTTCCGTAGCGAATTTGGTATCAAAAGCTTGCGCCTAGCGCTTTCCACAATTTGAGCAAAGTCAGGTGTGCGTGTCGCGATGTGCATTGACCACTTTGCTCTTTTCAACTACTGATCTGACGAAGTGCCCGATACCAAAAACCTGGCACACTGTCGAGCTGCTACTGGTCAGACTACAGACCAGCACCAACTCTCTGGCGATTGCCGTTGCATCATACTTTGATCCATACTTGACAACTTGGCCAAGTATGCAATATGGTTAAATCATGACAAATCGCAACACGTTCACGAAGCAGGCAAAGATGCTGAAAGCGCTGGCACACGATTCCCGGCTGATGATTGTAGATCGGCTGAGCCGCGGGGAGTGCTCGGTCGGCGATTTGAGAGACCTGGTCGGCGGAGATCTGTCGACAGTGTCGAAGCATCTGGCGCTGCTTCGCGCCCACGGCATCGTCGAAGACAGGCGCGAGGGAACCACCGTGTATTACCGGCTGCTGATTCCTTGTGTCTGCAACTTTTTCACATGTGCGACGCAGGTTTTGAAAGAGAGAGCGCGATGAGCGAGCGAAGGGAAACGGTGAACCGCGGCAGCGAAACCTTTCCGATCCGGAAGTCGAAATGCCTGCGGTCCCCCCGGCGCTTTGCCGCAATCCTTGCTGTTCTTTTCCTTGTCGCTGCGCTGGGGCTGCACAGGCATCTCTTGCACAGAAGCAGGCTGGGGAAGAAGACTTCTATCCCGAGTGGGCCGCTCAGGCACGCTATCTTCAGCCGCTTTGGGTAGTGGATACCGACAGTGCGCTCGGCAGACGCAATCTCCATCCCAAACAGATCACGCTGAAAGATATGGCGCGGATGCATGGCCACCTTTGCGATGGCCTTGTGACGTCTTGGGTGCAGTTGAGCGCTGCATTGCCGGAGCTATTTCCCGACGGTGTTGTGGATCGGACTGATGTGCGGGCGGTTCGAGAAACTGTCCCTGCTGTGCAGATGCCGGAGCTTGGATGACGGGTGCGCGCATCAATCAGGGAACCCTTATGTTGGACAATTCGGTCGGCGTTGGCTTCATCGTGCAACGCATCTCGACAGGGGAAGCAGTGCGGGTTTCACTGCGACCGGGTTTGTATCCCGCGCAACTTGCGGCGCTGGAACAATCCATCCGCTCCCTCCGTGCGCGCGGCGAGACTGTTGCAGCCCGCGGAGATCGACCGCTTTGAGCGCGGCGCCAACGAATACAGCCGGAAGCTGCTGAATGCGCCACCGGATCAGGCCGTGATCGTCGAGCGACTCACGGATTACCATTTTCCGGACCATAGTCAAAACCCGCTTGCGCCGCGTAGCGACACGATCAATCGCGACGCGCCACGCACCATACCGCAAACTGCGGTCAATCAATAGCGTTAATCATCAATTTCAGTGCGGAAGAACGTGCCTTTGTTAGGAGTGAGTGATGGCTACCCTGGAAAATCAGCTAGATGAAGTCAAGCAGCAAAAAGGCCCGTCAGCGCAGGGGAGAGCGCTGCTTCGCAGCACAATCCTGATTGGCCTGGGACTGATTGCGTGGTGGGAGCTTTATAGCCGGCTTGCCGGCTTCGCGGACTGGTTTACCTACTCTGTCTTGCACCTCTCTCCAATTACGCGCCTGGGCTCGACCGTTCAGTTCATGGTCTTCGAAACGCCGAAGGTGCTGATGCTGCTGGTGCTGGTTGTGTTCGGCGTTGGTATCGTGCGATCCTACTTCACACCGCAACACACGCGGGCGATTCTGGCAGGCAAGCGCGAATCGGTGGGCAACGTACTGGCCTCGCTGCTGGGCGTGGTAACACCTTTTTGCTCCTGCTCTGCCGTGCCCTTGTTTATCGGCTTTGTAACGACGGGCGTACCCCTGGGCGTGACGTTCTCTTTTCTCATTGCGGCTCCGATGATCAACGAGGTCGCTTTGGTGCTGCTCTTCGGGCTCTTTGGCTGGCAGGTTGCAGCCATCTATGCGGGAACGGGGCTCGCGATTGCTATGTTCGCGGGGTGGACTATCGGCCGGCTGAAGATGGAGCGCTACGTTGAGCCGTGGGTCTATGAGGCGCAGATGGGCGACAGCGCGGAAGATGAGCAACAGCTTACGTGGACTGAGCGACTCTACCAGGGGCGTGAAGCGGTGCGCGACATTGTGGGCAAGGTGTGGCCTTACGTGATCGCCGGAATCGCTGTCGGCGCGGGCATTCACGGCTACGTGCCGCAGAACTTCATGGTGCACATTATGGGCAAGGGCGCATGGTGGTCGGTTCCGCTGGCTGTGCTGATCGGCGTTCCCATGTACTCGAATGCTGCCGGAATCATTCCTATTGTGCAGGCGCTACTGCAAAAAGGCGCGGCGCTTGGCACTGTGCTGGCGTTCATGATGTCGGTTATCGGTCTGTCATTTCCTGAGACCATCATCCTGCGCAAGGTGCTTCGTCCGCAGTTGATTGCGGTCTTCGTAGGTGTGGTGGCGGTTGGAATTGTCATCGTCGGCTATCTGTTCAACTTCATCATGTGACAGACGCGCCGGATCGGGCAGCCTTTGAGAATAATGTACCGGACTATGGGCAAGTCCCCTTTGGCATACCACATTTTAATGTTTGCGAGGAGCGATGATTCCATATTTGCACATTCTTGGCCTGCATGTTCCCACCTTCGGGCTGATGCTTTGGCTGGCAGCAGTATCTGGCGCCATCGTCATGGACCGGGCGTTCAAGCGGGCGCACATTGATGCGGACGCGGTAGGCATGGTGGCGGTAGCCGTGGTGGCCGGAATTGTTGGCGCCAAGTTGTGGCATGTGTTAGATACTCCGCAGGAGTTTCGCGAACTGGGCTGGGGTGTGCTGTGGGATTCGGCGGGCTTTGCGTGGTTTGGCGGGCTGACGTTTGGCATTGCGGCGCTCGTGTTTCAGGGATGGCGGGCGCGCATCGGCAGCCTGCGAACCTTGGATCTGGCCGCACCGGCCGCCGCTATCGGTTACGGCATTGGACGTATCGGCTGCCTTCTCTCCGGCGACGGAGACTACGGCATTCCTACCACACTCCCATGGGGCATGAGCTTCCCACACGGACTCGACCCCACTCCGCTCGGTGTTCGCGTCCACCCCACCCCGCTCTATGAGTTGGCTGGCGCTCTGCTCATCGGCTGGCTGTTGTGGGTGCGCGGCGGCAAACATAAGCCCACAGGCTGGATTGTGGGAGAGTACTTGGTGCTGACCGGAATAGCTCGCTTTCTGGTGGAGTTTATTCGTCGCAACCCCAAGGTTCTGTGGAATTTGTCCAGCGCACAACTGGCAAGTACTGGGTCGGTTGTTGCCGGTGCGGCGCTGATCTGGTGGGCCGCCACGCGAAAGACTACCGGCCAGGAGATGCCA
>CAWDQS010000077.1:0-20944 GCA_963804295.1 uncultured Acidobacteriaceae bacterium | reverse complement strand
CGGAGTTTCCCGATGTGATCCTGGAACATCAGTATGTCGACGCGATGGCCATGCATCTGATGAATCGTCCACGCGACTTTGACGTGGTTCTGACGGAGAATTTGTTTGGCGACATTCTCAGCGACGAATCGGGAGTGATTACCGGCTCACTGGGCATGCTACCCTCGGCGACAATTGGCGGCAAGGTTAATTTGTATGAACCGATTCACGGCTCCGCGCCGGACATTGCCGGCAAGGGCTTAGCGAATCCTCTGGGCGCGATTCTGACCGGAGCGCTGATTCTGCGCCACTCCGGCGGGCTGGAAGCGGGAGCCGTGGCGATTGAAACCGCGGTGCGCAAGGTGCTGGAACAGGGCTTCCGCACACCGGACCTGGCGCGCGGCAATGCGCAGGACTTCAAAGTGCTATCGACCAAGGAAATGGGCGCGAAGGTGCGGGAGACGTTAAAGGAGTTGCTGAAATAATGAGTTCAAAACCGATGACATTATTCGAAAAGGTCTGGGAGAAGCACGTTGTTGTTGAGCCCGAAGGCGAACCAACGGTGCTGTACATCGACCTGCAGTTGCTGCACGAGGTGACTTCGCCGCAGGCATTTGAGGGGCTGCGGCTGGCGGGGCGCAAGGTGCGCCGTCCTGACCGTTGCATTGCGACGGTGGACCACAACGTGCCCACGACAAAAGAAGGCCGGCTGAAGATCGTCGATCAGATCGCGGCGAAACAGATCGCCACGCTGAACAAGAACTGCGCTGAGTTTGGCATTGAACTTTATGGAGTGGATTCGCCCGATCAGGGCGTGGTTCACATCATCGGGCCGGAACTGGGGCTGACCAAGCCGGGCATGACGATTGTCTGCGGGGACTCGCACACCGCAACGCACGGAGCCTTCGGAGCATTGGCATTTGGCATGGGCACCAGCGAGGTGGAGCATGTGCTGGCCACGCAGACGCTGCCGCAGTCCAAGCCGAAGACCTTTCGCATCGCGGTCGAAGGCGAGTTGCCGCGCGGCGTTACGGCCAAGGATATGATTCTGGCCATCATCGGGCAGATCGGCACCGACGGCGCGACGGGGTTTGTGATCGAGTACGCCGGCTCGGCGATTCGCGCACTCTCGATGGAAGGGCGCATGACGGTCTGCAACATGAGCATCGAAGCCGGCGCGCGGGCGGGCATGATTGCTCCTGACAATGTAACTTTGGCATACCTCAAAGGCCGCCGCTTCTCTCCGAATGGCGCGGCATGGGACGAGGCTGTCGCCGAGTGGAGCAAGATAGTCAGCGATGAGGGCGCGAGGTTTGATCGCGAACTGGTGATCGACGCCGCGAAGCTTGTGCCTTATGTCAGTTGGGGCACGAGTCCGGGGATGGTGGCGCCGATCACGGCGACGGTGCCCGATCCCACCACCGCGCCGACGGAACAGGGGCGCAAAGGCCTGGAGCGCGCGCTGGAATACATGAATCTTAAAGCGGGCACGCCGTTGCAAGAGGTTGAGATTGACCGCGTGTTTATTGGTTCCTGTACTAACGGGCGGCTGGAGGATTTGCGCGCGGCTGCCCACATTGCCAAAGGCTACAAGGTGAGCACGAAGGTAAGCGCAATGGTGGTTCCCGGCTCGCAGGCGGTGAAAGCGCAGGCTGAAGCCGAGGGGCTGGATCGCATCTTCCTTGAGGCAGGTTTTGAATGGCGCGAGCCGGGCTGCTCGATGTGCCTGGCGATGAACCCCGACATTCTTGCACCGGGCGAGCGCTGCGCATCAACCAGCAATCGCAACTTTGAAGGGCGCCAGGGTCGCGGCGGACGCACGCACCTGGTTTCGCCGGAGATGGCCGCGGCAGCCGCGATAGCCGGGCACTTCGTTGACATTCGCAATTGGGAAGTGCGCGAGGAGGCGATTCATGTTTGAACTTGCCCAGATCAACATCGCTAAATTGATTGCACCGCTCGACGATCCTCAGATTGCGGAATTTGTGGCCGGGCTTGCGCCGATTAACGAACTCGCGGAGCGGAGCGAGGGCTTTATTTGGAGGCTGCAGTCGGAGGCAGGCTATACGACCACGCACTCCGACGATCCCCTGGTTATCGTCAATATGAGCGTTTGGGCCTCTCCGGAGGCGCTCAGGAACTTTGTCTACCGGTCAAGACATGTGGAGTTTTATCGCAAGCGGTCGGAGTGGTTTGAGCCGCCGAAGGCATCTCCGTATTGTTTGTGGTGGGTGTCTGCCGGCCAGCGTCCCACAGTGGCTGAGGGCCTCCAAAGGCTGGAACACTATCAAACGCATGGTCCGTCGCAACATGCGTTTTGGTTTCAACATCTGTTCCCCTCGCCAGATCTCGTTTTGGTTTAAGAATACGAACCCTGGAAAGGCATTTCAATGCAACCATTTCGCACACTGACATCGCTGGCCATGCCGCTCGATCGTACCAACGTGGATACCGACCAGATTATTCCCAAGCAGTTTTTGAAGCGGATCGAGCGCACCGGCTATGGAGATTTTTTATTCTTTGACTGGCGGCGCACGGCGGCAGGCGAGCCGGACCCGAATTTCGTGCTGAACGATCCGCGCTACAAGGGTGCGCAGATTTTGATTACGGGCAAGAACTTTGCCTGCGGATCAAGCCGCGAGCATGCCGCCTGGGCGCTGGAGAACTACGGATTTCGCGTGGTGATCGCGCCGTCGTTTGCGGACATCTTCTTTTCCAACGCGGGCAAGAACGGCATCGTTCTGGCGCGGCTCAGCGAAGAGCAAGTGGCCGAGCTAATGAACAACGCGAAAAACATTCCTAGCTATCAACTCACTGTTTCGCTGGAAGAACAGACGGTGAGTGACGGCAAGGGATTCAAGGCGAGTTTTGAGGTAGACCCGTTCCGCAAGTTCTGTTTGATTGAGGGCCTGGACGACATCGGCCTGACGCTGCGCCATCAGGCGGCGCTGAATGCATTTGAAACCAAGCACAACCAAGCCAACTGGCTGAAGGCAAAATGAAAGCGGAGTTAGGACGATCATTCACAGGTATTACTAACTCCGTTAACTACGCTGACCGCACTAACAACGCTACTAAGGAAAGACAATGACCATTGAAGGCAAGCGACAAAGCATCCCGTTGACCGAAGGCCCAGACCGCGCGGCCTCCCGTTCTTATCTGCGCGGCAGCGGCTTCAGCAAGGACGATCTGCACAAGCCCATTATTGGGATTGCAAATACATGGACGGAGATCGGCACCTGCAACATGCACCTGCGCGAGATTGCCGAGGCGTTGAAGGAAGGCATACGCGAGGCGGGCGGCACGCCGATGGAGTTCAACACCATCACGATCTCCGACGGCATCACCATGGGCACTCAAGGCATGAAGGCTTCGCTGGTCTCGCGCGAAGTGATTGCCGATTCGATTGAGTTGATGGCGCGCGGAAATCTTTTTGACGGACTGGTGGGCATCGGCGGCTGCGACAAGAATATGCCGGGCATCATCATGGCGCTGTGCCGGCTGGATATTCCGGGAATGATGCTCTATGGCGGGTCGATTGCGCCGGGCAAGTTGAACGGCAAGGACATTACCATTCAGGATGTCTTTGAGGGCATCGGCTCGCACGCCGCGGGGCGCATCGATGACGCGGGCTTGGAGGCACTGGAGGCTCACGCCTGTCCCGGCGCGGGCGCATGCGGCGGGCAGTTCACCGCCAACACTATGGCGATGAGCGGAGAGATTCTGGGCATCTCGCCGATCAAGCTTTCGGGTGTTCCGGCCACGGCGGCAGACAAACACGCCGCCACGCGCGAGGCGGGACATATATTGATGGATGCGGTACGCGCCAATCTGCGGCCTTCGCAGATTATCACCCGCAAATCGCTGGAGAACGCAATCGCCAGCGTGGCGGCGAGCGGCGGATCGACGAATGCGGTGCTGCACCTGCTGGCTATTGCGCGGGAGATGAACATTCCGCTCACCATTGACGACTTCGACATCATCAGCAAGCGCACGCCGTACATCTGCAGCTTGACTCCGGCAGGAAAGTTTGTCGCATCTGATTATCAGGCTGCGGGCGGATCGCGGCTGCTGGCCAAGCGGCTGATCGACGCGGGATACGCTGACGGTTCAGCGCTATCCATCAGCGGCAAGACGCTGTCCGAAGAGGCTGCGCTGGCCGTAGAGACTGCGGGACAGCAGGTAATCGGTACATTCGAGAAGCCCATCAAGCCCAATGGCGGTTTGGTAATACTCAAGGGCAATCTTGCTCCCGAAGGCTGCGTAATGAAGATTGCCGCCGCTGACCGCGTGGAGCATCGCGGACCGGCGCGCGTCTTTGACCGCGAGGATGATGCGTTTGCAGCAGTACAGGCTGGTCAGATCAAGCCGGGCGATGTGCTGGTGATTCGTTATGAAGGCCCCAAGGGCGGGCCGGGCATGAGAGAGATGCTGCAAGTGACGGCGGCCATCAGCTCCAACGCCGAGCTGAGCGCAACGGTGGCGCTGTTGACTGATGGACGCTTCAGCGGAGCTACGAGAGGTTTCACCGCAGGACACGTAGCGCCAGAAGCGTTTAATGGCGGACCAATCGCCGCGGTGCGCGAGGGCGACATCATTCACTTTGACATTCCCAACCGGAAACTCGACGTTGAAATCAGCGCTGAGGAGATGGCGAAGCGGTTGATAGGTTTCAAGCCGCCCGCGTTGCGCTGGCCCAGAGGCGTCTTCCGCAAGTATGTGGACCGCGTGACGAGCGCGTCTGAGGGAGCAACGACGTAAGAGCAGTAATCAGTGGACAGTGGTCAGTTTCCACTGAGAAGGAATAAATCACCAGGGAAGCTCTGATTCAATCCATTTTGCGAGTCAGCATTCCCTCAGTGGCTAAAAGCCCGCATTCATTTTTTTGCATTTTCGGCACGACTAAAGTCGTACCCTTTCAAAACTCAGGCTTGATCAGAATTTGCATAGCAGAAAAACAGGCTCGAAGCTCAACAGGAGGTTTACATGGGAACCAAAGCCAAGACGCAAGCAACGAATAATCCGACCACGCGCCTGACCGGCGCGGAGATTGTATGGGCCACGCTGGAGGGCGAGGGCGTGACGCAGGTCTTCGGCTATCCCGGCGGAGCGATTCTGCCGGTCTACGACGCGCTGCGCAAGTTCCCCATTCATCACACTTTGGTGCGCCACGAGCAGGGCGCGTCGCACATGGCCGATGGCTACGCGCGCGCCTCGGGCAAGGTGGGCGTGGCGATTGCCACCAGCGGTCCGGGCGCGACAAATTTAGTGACTGGCATTGCCACCGCCATGCTGGATTCGATTCCCATTGTCTGCATCACCGGCAATGTGTCGAGCAAGATTCTGGGCACCGATGCGTTTCAGGAAGTGGACATTACCGGCATTACTCTGCCGGTGACCAAGCATAACTTCCTCATCAATCGAGCTGAGGATATTGCGCCGGCGATCCGCTATGCGTTTCAGATTGCGAAGGCCGGACGCCCTGGCCCGGTGCTGGTGGATATTACCAAGGACGCGCAGCAGGCCACTGCCGACTTTGACTTTGCCGCCGCTGAGCCGCGTCCTCATCGTCCACATCCCATGCTGAATGTGGAGGAGCAAGGGCTGGCGCAGGCCGCCGAACTGATTCGCAACGCCAAGCGCCCAGTGATTCTGGCCGGTCACGGAGTGATCGAATCCGGCGCGGAGCAGCAATTATACGCACTGGCAGAGCGCGCGCAGATTCCCGTGGCGCTCACGCTGCTGGGTCTGGGCGGCTTCCCTGCCTCGCACTCGCTCAACCTGGGCATGATGGGCATGCACGGCGAGTCGTGGGTGAATCACGCCATTCAGGAGGCCGATCTGCTGATTGCCTGCGGGATGAGGTTCGATGATCGCGTCACCGGAACCCTTTCGACATACGCCACCAAGGCCAAGAAGATTCACATCGAAGTTGATCCGGCCGAGGTGAACAAGAATGTGAAGGTCGATGTGGCGCTGGTAGGCGATCTGCGCGAGGTGCTGGAGCAGTTGCTTCCCCGCATTAGCGGACGAGACGGTTCGGCATGGCTCAAGACCATTGAGGCCAGCAAGGGCGAAGTAGCGGTGCGCGACATCAAGAACCTGCCCGACTCCGGCCACCTCTACGCGGCGCACGTCATCAACGATATCTGGCGCATCACCGGCGGCAACGCCATCGTGGTGACCGACGTGGGTCAGCACCAGATGTGGGAGGCGCAGTACTACCACCACGAATGGCCGCGCTCTTTGATCACCTCCGGCGGGCTGGGAACGATGGGGTTCGCGCTGCCTGCGGCCATCGGCGCCAAGTTTGCCTGTCCTGATAAGGAAGTCTGGGTGATCGCCGGCGACGGCGGCTTCCAGATGACGGCGTCGGAGCTGTCGACCATTGTGCAGGAAGGCATCAAGATCAACATCGCCATCATCAACAACGGCTACCTGGGCATGGTGCGCCAATGGCAGGAGTTTTTCTACGAGAAGAACTACGAAGCCACGCCGATGGTCAGCCCCGACTTTGTCAAACTGGCGGACGCCCACGGCATCCAAGGCCTCACGGTTCGCACGCGCGCCGAATTGGCGGAAGCTGTGAACACAGCGCGCTCCGCAGAAGGAACATTCCTGCTTAACTTCAAAGTCGAGAAGGAGGACTCGGTTTATCCGATGATTCCCGCCGGATCTTCACTGCATGAAATGATTCGCAGACCGGGTAAGAACTAGGGGGCAGAGAGGCATTTATGATGCACACATTTGTTGCTTACGTGGAAGACCGTCCGGGCGTGCTGACGCGCGTGGCCTCGCTCTTCCGCCGCCTGAACATCAACATCCACTCGCTCACCGTGGGACGCAGCGAGCGCGCGGGGCTGTCGCGGCTGACACTGGTCTGCGAGGCCTCGGCCGAGGCCGGCCATCGCATCCGCGCCAGCTTGTATAAACTGGAGAATGTGGTTGATGTGGACGACATTGCTCAGGCGCCGTCGGTGACCCGAGAACTAGCGCTCATCAAGGTGGCCGCCACGCACCGCAACCGTTCGAATATCTTCGAGCTGGCCGAGGTTTTTCGCGCGGATATCGTCGATGTGGCCACGGAGTCGCTGACCATCCAGTTGACCGGCGTGGAAAGCAAGATCGAAGGACTTATTCAGGTACTTGAAGAAGGCGAGAACAACATTCTTGAAATTTGCCGCAGCGGCAAAATGACCATGCGCCGCGGCCATCACACCAGCAGCGTTCTCAAGGCCATGGGCTCCGGAGCGGGCGAGCATGCGGAAGAGCCTGTAGAGGACGGAGCGGCTGAGCCGGAATAGGCTGAAGGCAAAGACGCGGCTTTTTTCAGATCAACATTTCACCACTCAAGAAAAGGAAGCAATAAACATGGCGAAGACTTACTACGATCAAGATGCCGACCTATCCCTGATTCAAGCCAAGAAGGTAGCCATCATCGGCTACGGTTCCCAGGGTCATGCCCACGCTCTCAACCTCAAGGACTCTGGGGTACAGGTCAAGGTGGGCCTGGCACCCGGCTCCAAGTCCATCGCCAAGGCGCAGAAGGCTGGGCTGGAAGTGGACACCGTTGCCGCGGTCACCAAGTGGGCCGACGTGGTGATGGTGCTGGTTCCCGATCAAACCGCGGCCAAGCTCTATGCAGAAGAGATCGGGCCGAACCTGACGGCGGGCAAGCTGCTGCTGTTCGCGCACGGCTTCAACATTCACTTCAAGACCATTGTGCCGGCGGCGGGAATCGACGTGGGCATGGCCGCGCCCAAGGCTCCCGGCCATCGTGTGCGCGAGGTCTTCATGGAAGGCGGCGGCGTACCCTGCCTCATCGCAGTGCACCAGGACGCAACCGGCAAGGCCCATGCCCTCACACTCAGCTATCTTAAGGGAATCGGCGGAACGCGCGCCGGAGTGCTGGAGACGACCTACAAGGAGGAGACCGAGACCGATCTCTTCGGCGAGCAGTCGGTGCTGTGCGGCGGCGTGAGCGCGCTGATCAAAGCCGGTTTTGAGACGCTGGTCGAGGCCGGCTATCAGCCGGAGAGCGCCTACTTCGAGTGCCTACACGAGCTCAAGCTGATCGTCGATCTTATCTATCGCGGAGGCCTGGCGTATATGCGCTACTCCATCAGCGACACCGCCGAGTGGGGCGACTACGTGAGCGGCCCGCGCGTCATCAACGCCGAAAGCCGCAAGGCGATGAAACAGATTCTGGCGGAGATTCAAGACGGCAGCTTTGCGAAGAGATTCCTGGCCGACCAGAATTCAGGGCGCAAGGAGTTTCTGGCCTTCCGCGAGGCCGAGGCCAAACATCCGGTGGAGATTGTCGGGAAAAAGCTGCGCGCGCAGATGCCATTTCTTGATCCGGTTACTGTGGAGGAAGTGGCGAAGAACCGGTAGTAAATTTGCCGCACTAAAACAATCCGGCCCTGCAAAGCAGTACCTTGCAGGGCCGGTTATTTCTGGGGAGATTTTTATGACTAAGCGGAAAACAAGGCACCCATAGGCTTACTTGCTTACCGGTTTGCGGCAATTCGAGACAACCATACCCATTCCATCGCCATCCAACGGTTCAAACTCTATGCGGCAAGATGAGCGAATATTCCATCCTTTCGGCACGTCAAACGTACCGTATTCGCCTAATTTCCTCTGATCTGCGAATATAACTCTCCAGGATTCATCCAAAGCAGACGGCGAAATCCCAGGAATATCAATCTGATTCTGTCCAATCCGTGCTTGAATCTCAATCTCTGATCCACTTGCCATAGCTTCCGGCACAAGTAAAATCCCATCCTTCACAGGCAGTGGGACAGACTGGAATGTGTTCTTTTGGATTCTGTTCGTGAACACAATTTCTGAAGGATTCTCCACTTCGCGGCCATTGTAGATAATATGCAGCTCCACCGCATACGCGTGCTGCCCGGCGAGGATTTTCTTGTTTCTGAAGAATCGAACTGAATCGCAGTATGGTGCCGTAATAATTTCAACTTCAGTAGGAAGGTGTAAACTTGCGGGAATAAGCTTAATGCCTGTCTCGCATTCTGACTTTTCCTGAACTTTATACCGGAAAGTCACGTCGAAAGTAATAGGAGTGTGTTCCGCAAAGGTCCATGTACGGACATATGCTTCGGCAGAAGGTATCAGCATTGCTGGACCGGTTTGATCCGAGATGGCGGAGACTCGCTTACCATCAGTCGCGAGATGCAAATGAACAACTCCCGAGACACGCGCGGCACGCGCTATAGGCGGATAGGACGGGACAGCAGCGCTGGTTACTTCTGGAAGCGGTTCTATGACTTGTTGCGCAGGAGAAATCAGTGCACTCAGTCCAATCGTAAACAGAAAAAGTAACTCATACCTCTTCAACGCCTTGTCTCCTAGTGGCATCACGATAAATGGCCCGCAATTCCCGAAAAACCTGAACTGCCGGGACGCTGGGCCGGGGATCGGCCATGGATTCTTCCGCGAGTTTGGTCAGCCATTCATGGTTGCCCGCTTCCTCGCGCTCCAATGCGAGCAGGCCGGCGCGAATCACTTCATCGGCGCTTGCGTAGGAGCCGGATTGGACGAGATCCTCGACTCTCTGCCGCAGCGAACCAAGATCGACGACCAGCGTGTTTTGTGTGGTTGCCATGCGAGTCTCCATTGACCTGATTGTACCGCTGTTGTGCATGCATCACGATTTCGTTCTTGACTTGCCACTTTATATTAGCTAAACTATCTTAGCAGGTAAGAAATATGCACAGCGCCACGATCTTCGAAGCCAAGACCAACCTCTCTGAGTTGCTGCGTCGCGCGCAGCTTGGGGAAGAGGTGCAGATTACCTCTGGCCGGGAGCGCAAGCCTGTCGCACGCTTGGTCGCCATCAATCCGGTGCCAGCAAGCCGTCGGGTTGGGTTTTTGGAGGGGCTTGGCGATGTTGGGCCAGAGTTCTTTGATCCGCTCCCGGAGGACGAACTTCGCCTCTGGAACGGAGAAGGTGAATGAAATACCTACTGGATTCGCACACTCTGTTGTGGGCGGCCTTCAGACGGGATTTACTCTCACCTCATGCCTTGCGGATTCTCACCAAGCCAGACTGCGAAATGATCGTCTCCGCAGCTTCCGCGTGGGAGATCACGACCAAATACCGCCTGGGCAAGCTGAACTTTGCACGAGTCTTAGCGGAAAATTTTGTTCAGCAAATCACAACCGTGGGTTATCGCCTGCTTCCGATTTCCGTAGAACACGCCGTAAGAGCCGGCCAGTTCTCCGGAGACCACAAAGACCCCTTCGACCGGATGCTGGCTGCACAGGCGATTCATGAAGATATGCCGCTGCTCAGCAATGACCCTCAGCTTGACGTATTTGGCGTGCGGCGGGAGTGGTGAAGGCCGCCCACTGACGGCAGGCTGCGGAGTTGGGCTGCTCAGGATGGGCTTTGTGATGGTGAAATGCAATTGGAAGAGAGAAAAAACAGGCAAAAAAACGCCTCCAAAGGATGGCGTCACCTAGGAGGCGCTTGTATGTCACAAGATAGACGGGGACCAGTAGCCGGCACTGGAGGTCGGTAGCACGCGACTACTGGTGATCCCTGCACAAACGAAGCAAGCTGCGGCTTCCCCTTTCCACGGCTTCTCCGTGTCGCCCGGCTCAAAGAGGCCTTCGAACTCGCCTCCGAACCATGTTGACAACTGGAGTGTCTCCCATACAGCGGGGATGTTCCGTGATGGCCATCACACAGGTGCGTAACAATATGATAAAACATCAAAAGGCTGAGCAGATTTGGTCAAGGCGGAGAAATAATTTACTGGTTATTTTTGAACGCTTGCGCGGCAATTCCTCACACTCCAAACTCATATCACCTTTCTATTCAACAAATTTGGAAGAGAGATTGACAACGCGCTCTGCTGCTTTGAAAATCGTAGACTCAGTATTTTTTCAGGTAATTCATCCCTTGGCAGTACTTCATGAGCAAAAATTGGGCTCAATCCTGCTGCCGGGACGGGCCAAGGTGTGCGGCTCAGATACTGTGTGCGCAGTCGGGGCCTGTTACAGGGCCTAACGGAATTCCAGATCAAATATAAGGAGCGGAAGATGACTCTAGTGGATTTGTCTATCTTGGTGGTGTTGGTGCTGTCCATATTTGGAGGTCTGACTCAGGGGTTTCTGCGGTCAGTCTTCTCGCTCGGCGGCCTGGTGCTGGGCCTGGCGCTGGCGTCATGGAACTATGGCCTTATCGCGGCGGCGTTGTTGCCCATGGTGCACATTGAGGCGGTGGCCAATGTGATCGGGTTTCTGCTGATTGCGCTGATTGTGATGGGATTGGCCGGAGTTACCGGAAAAATTCTATACAAGGTCTTCCACCACTTGGGATTGGGTTGTCTGGACAGGCTGGCAGGGGCAGTGTTCGGATTTTTTCAGGGAGTAATGCTGGTGACAGTGGTGATTCTGGCAACGCTGGCCTTTTTCCCGAAAGCCCAATGGCTGAAGAAAGCTCAACTTCCGCGGTACTTTTTCGGGGCCTGTCATTTAAGTACGGATTTGAGCCCTGCTGATCTGGCCGAGCGCATTCGTCTGGCGCTCATGGCGCTGGAACAAGAGACGCCGCTGTGGCTGCACCCCGGCAGCGGCGGATTATGATATTCTGCAATGCACAACCTAGTGGAATATGGCAATCTAATAGAGCAAGCAGAGGTGGGCGTGAAACGAGTTCTGGACGACCTGGTAACGCAAATGCATTCCAGCGGTATTCGCTACGAGGACGCCGTACGCGAGTTCAAGAAGCAATATCTGCGCGAAGTGCTGGTAGCTCACCGGGGAAACCAATGCAAGGCAGCCAAAGAGTTGGGTATGCACCGCAATACCCTGAGCCGGACGATGGCCGAGCTGGAACTGAGCCTGGGCGAAGTTCGCGCTTGCCTCAAGCGTCCGCCGCGCAGCGAACGTCCTGTTTATAGCGCAACCCGCCAGGTCTACGGGCGGGGCTGACGGCGCAGCTCAAGGACATGCAAACTTCCCCGCAAGCCAACGCAACGCGCACAGACAAACTCCATACATCATTCATGTGGCGGGCGAAGATCTGGGCGTCCGTGCTGGTTCTGGCGGTGTATTACGGCATAGCCGCTGGACAGGCATCAAATCCTTCCGCACAAAGCGCAATCCAACCTGAACAAAGCGCCACCCCCAGGCCAGCTTCCGCTGCAAACCAGACTCCAGTCACACAGCCGGCTAGTATGGTGCGCAACTCCGAACGGCGGAAGGCGGCAAAACTTTACCTTGCGTCGAGCAAGCTCTTCGTTGACGAGCATTTTGAAGAGGCCATGCGCGGCTATGAGCAGGCGTCCGCGCTGGACCCCGAAATCATCGACTACCGGCTGGCGGCCGAGGTGGCGCGCAACCATGCTGTGACAGCGCTGATTCAGGCCGCGGCCAAGGACCGGCTGCGCGGCGATGAGGCGCGGGCGCGCGCCACCCTAGCTCATGCACTCGAACTGGAGCCAAATAATATTCAGGTCATCCAACACTTGTACGAGTTGGGGGACGATGCCCTGATGGGGCAATCCAGGACCACCTATGAGCAAGCCGCGAGTTCGGTTGGCGCCGCAGTGGAACTGGCGCCCACGGCTGGCGTGCACAGCTTTCACCTGCGCTCCGACGCGCGCCAGATCATCCTGCAGGTCTTCAAGGCCTATGGAATTGACGCCACAGTGGACAACACCGTCCTCACCACGCGAATCCGGCTTGACGTGGATGACGTGGATTTTGAGACGGCGGCGCGCGTGGTTGGTCTGGTGACGGCATCGTTCTACATTCCGCTGGATGCGCATCATGTGCTGGCAGCCCGCGACACACGGGAGAACCGCCAACAGCTTACGCCCCTGGAATTCGAGACGGTTTACCTTCCGGCGTTAAGCGCGACGGAGTTGACCGACGTGGTCAACCTGGCCAAAAACGTATTCGGCATTCAGCAGGCGGTGTCGGAACCCACCTCCGGGACGATCACCATTCGCGCCTCCCATAGCGGGATCAATGCGTTTAACGCCACCATGCGCGATCTGCTGGACGGTCGGAACCAGGTGATGCTGGAGGTGCACTTGATCCAGCTAGCGCACACCAGCGCGCGCAACACAGGTGTGCAGCCGCCGCAGAGCATTACCGCCTTCAACGTGTATGCCCAGGAACAATCCATTCTGAACGCCAACCAGAGCCTGGTGCAGCAGATTGTCAGCTCGGGTTTGGCCGCCCCCGGCGACACGCTGGCGATTCTGGGCATTCTGCTGGCATCCGGACAGATATCGAGTTCCCTGTTTTCCAACGGTGTGGCCCTGTTTGGCGGCGGGCTGACAGCATCGGCGCTGGCTCCGGGCGCGACCACACTCAACCTGAGCCTGAATTCGTCGGACTCGCGCGAACTGGACGAGATGCAGTTACGTCTGAGCGACGGAGAGAAAGCCACCATCAAGTCAGGCACGAAGTATCCCATACAGACTTCTTCGTTCTCCAGTTTGGGAGCCAGCGTCCCGAATATACCGGGACTGACGGGCGCGGGTGCATCCGGCAGCCTCTCTTCGCTGTATGCTTCCTACGCCGGCAGCGTACCGAATATTCCGCAAGTGCAATACCAGGATCTGGGCCTGACCCTGCAGGCGACTCCCAAGGTGCTGCGCAACGATGAAGTTGCGCTCACCATCGACCTGAAGATCGACGCCCTGGCTGGAAGCTCCATCAACGGCAATCCGGTGCTCAACAATCGCTCCTGGTCGGGTGTGGTGACACTGAAAAAGGGCGAGGCCGTGGAAGTGGTGAGCGAGATGGACAAGTCAGAGATGCGCGCCGTCAGCGGCGTACCCGGAATCAGCGAGATTCCCGGCCTGAATAATCTGACCGGCAAAGACACCCAGAAGAATTCCTCGACGCTACTGATTATCATGACGCCCCACGTGATTCGCGGCACGCAGGCCGCCGGCCACTCGCCGTTGCTGCATGTGGAGCGGGGGCCGGCGCAGTAGCGAGGTTACGCAGCGAGGACAGGACACCCGGCCATGGCCTGCACGCGGGAATAGAAATAACAATATGCCGACCCACCGAAAGACGGAGATTTACATCGTTGACTCCTGGTCATGATGGTCCGGCAAGGCTGGAACATGGAGTACCCCCACCCCTATTTTGGATGCAAAATCCTTGTTTTCTTGAGGTTACAGGCAGGGTTGCGCTGCAAAATATTGAAAACAATGAAGTTCCCTACAAAATATTCCTAGCAAAGGAGTTATGGGACGTTTCGGCCTCTTCAGGCAGCTTCCGGATGGAAGATGGTGCGAAGAGGACGTGCTGGGACGATGGTTTGAAGGAAGACTTCCAAGAATCATTGTGCACGAATTGGGGAAATTATCTGCAAAACAGGGAATAGGGAATAGTTGACCAGTGTGTTAAGTCAGAAGTTGATTGAAGAACAACCGCAGATCCTTTGACTCACCACCCCCAACCTCCACCCCAGCGACGAAGACCTGTCGCCGGGGACCCCGGTTAGCTCAGGATGACAGCAATTTTTGCGCTGCGAATATTTGACTCAGGATCCTGGTCGCAAAAACAAATGCGCGGCGAGGGTGGAGCACCCGCAGAACTCCAACCAATGCGGCAAGGGCAGACAGGGTTGAACTGCCTGTCTGCCCTTGTGTGTTGATTGTCTTGCTGTTCTTACTGGGCCGCGACACCGTCCAGCTTGGCCTGGTAGAGAATGATCTGCTTGATGGTGTCGTATGGAGCGGTTGCGGGCACCTGGCGGCCGTTGATCAGCAGCAAGGGGGTCTGAGTAATCTTCAGGTCCTGGGCCAGCTTTACCATAGTCTCGACCGCGGCAATGGTCGCCGGGGTCTTGGCGCAGGCGGCAATCGCCACCGGGTCCAGGCCAGCCTTGGTCACGGCGCTATTCAGGGTCAGAGTGGCGCCGTCGGCGCTTGCCAGGCCGTCCTGGCCATCAAAGACAGCCGCGGCGAAGGTGAAGAAGGCGTTGCTGCCACCCTGCTTGGTTACGCAGAATCCGTAGGCAGCCGCGCCGGCAGCCGCAGGATGCATGGACAGCGGAAAGCTCTGGAAGACAAATCGGGCCTTGGGAAAATCCGCCGCCAGCTTGTCCATGTTGGCTTGCGCTTCCTTGCAATGAGGGCATTGGAAGTCTGCAAACTCGACAATCTCCAGATCCTTGGCGGCGGAACCCCGGTAGGGACCGTCGGCGCGCTGCTGCGCAATGGCGCGCGATTCCGCGAAGGGCTTTGCGCCGAAAGGCATGATTTCTTCGCCGGCAAAGATGTGCTTTCCGTCGGGAAGTGCGTAGAACTGGGCGGGGACGATCTTCTGCTTGCCGCTCTTATCGCCTACCAGTATGACCACCCTGCTGATGCCATCGACTTCGGTCTTCTGGATAGCCCATATCTCCCAGACGCGAGTATCATCGTAGCCCCAACTGGCCTGTAAAAAAGCGTTGATGGTATCTTTGTCAGGCGTCGTGGCAGTGAAATTGGCGGGATCGGGTTTAGGAAAGACGGGCGCCGCGACGGGGGCCGGAGCGGAGGGAGCCTGCGCTGCGGGCGCGGCGGGCACATCCTGCTGGGCAGAGGCCTGGGTAACGGGCAGTAACAAAGCGACCAGCGCCAGTGCACCGGCAAAACGAATCGAGAGACGGATCAAGCTGATTCTCCTTTAAGCTGTGGAAAAGCTACCACGTACTAGTGTAGTGCGTCCGATGTACGTTCGTGAAGATTGAGCCACGAAAAACAGACATTCTGTTAGACGAGATTCCCACAGGGGCTAACGCCCGGCATTTGTTTTGTGGAGTATGCGGCAGTCAGGGTTAAAACCCTGACCTACCAGTCGCGCCCTGACACTTCTTGCTACTCCGTTTGCATTTTTCCGCAAGCAGTAACGTCGTGCCCTGATACTTCTTGCTTCAACCTTTGTATTTTACGCAAGCAGTAAAGTCGTGCCCTCTCAAAGCAATTCGTACCGATTGGTGAGATGCAAACCTCAGCTTTATACCTGAACTTTAACGGCGATGGGAAATCTGCGGCCCATGCCGAAGGACTTGGTGGTCAGCTTCAGGACGGGGGCGGCCTGTTGGCGTTTGTACTCGCTGCGCTCCACAAGGCGCACCACCTGTTGGACGAGCTCCAGGGGAAATCCGTTTGCCTTGGCGATCTGCTCGGGGGTCTCATAACGCTCTACGTAGGCTTCGAGAATCGGATCGAGAACCTCGTAGGGCGGCAATGAATCGGTGTCCTTCTGGTCTGGACGCAGCTCGGCGGAAGGCGGTTTTTCGAGAATTGCCGCAGGAATCACCTCGCCGTTTCGGTTGAGCCAGTGGCAGACCTGGTATACGCGGGTCTTGACCATGTCTCCGATCACCGCCAGCGCGCCTACCATGTCGCCATAGAGTGTGCAGTAACCCACGGCCATCTCCGACTTGTTGCCGGTGGTAAGCACCAGGGCGGAAAACTTGTTGGAGAGGGCCATGAGCAGGTCTCCACGAATCCGGGACTGAATGTTTTCCTCAGTGGTGTCCGGTTTGGTTCCCGCAAAAAGCGGCACCAGGGCGTGGGTGAACTCCTGAAAGAGTCCGCTGATACCGATTACCTCGTAGCGAATGCCCAGATTGGCTGCCAGGCGGCGGCTGTCGTCGATGGAGCCGGCCGAGGAGTAGGGGCTGGGCATGCCGATGGCGATTACGTTTTCAGCGCCCAGGGCGTCAGTGGCGATGGCCGCCACCAGCGCGGAGTCGATGCCGCCGCTGAGGCCCACCAAGACTTTCTTGAAGCCACACTTGCGCACGTAATCGCGCGTTCCCAGCACCAGGGCGCGATAGGCTGCCTCGGTGCCGTCCTCGTCGGGAACGGGTATGGGCGGCGCATTGAAGGGATCGACCAGAACCAGATCCTCTTCAAACGATGCAGCCTGGGCAATCAGCTCACCACGCGCATTGAGGGCCAGCGAAGTGCCGTCGAAGATCAGGCTGTCGTTGCCACCCACCTGATTGGTAAGTAGCAGGGGAATGCCGTCGCGGAGGGCGATGGCAGAGAGCATCTGGCGGCGCATGGCGCGCTTGCCGTGCCAGAAGGGCGAGGAGGAGAGGTTGATGTGGAGGCCGGGCTGCTGGCGCATCAGTTCCTCAACCGGATCGACTGAGTAGAGGCGGCGGGGCCAGAAGTTCTTGTCGTTCCATGCATCCTCGCAGATGGTAATGGCCAGCCGCAGTCCATTCAGCTCGACTACTTTCTGAGGCTGCGACGGGGCAAAGTAGCGCTGCTCGTCAAAGACGTCGTAGAAGGGCAAGAGGCGCTTATGCTGTTCGAGAAGAATGCGGCCGCCATCCAGCAGAACGGCGGCGTTGACGGCAACTTTTCCGTTCTCAGCTCCAGCCTCAAGGGCTACGCCAGCCAGCACTGCGGTAGGCAAATCGCGGGTAGCCTGGGCGAGCTCATTGACGGACGTGCGGCAACGGGCCAGGAAACTGGGCTTTTCCAGGAAGTCGGCAGGCGGGTAACCGCAGAGGACCAGCTCGGAAAAGACGGTGAGCCGCGCACCTTGAGAGGCCGCGCGGTGACTGGCCGCGACAATCTTCTCAAGATTTCCGGTGAAATCCCCGACGGTGGGATTGATCTGGGCAAGCGCGATCTTCACACTCTAAGTTTAATCGAAGAGAGCAGCCAGCCCTCAGTAATCCCCGCGCCGTGGTTACGGTGTGTCCGAAGGCAACGTGTAGGCATCCAGTGCCAGAAATTGCTTAATATCCGGGTCGGAAGATGCCATGAAGCCATGGAGAGGGCCGAAATACAACGCCCTGCCCTGATGGAGGAAGAGGACCAGGTCGGCGAGCCGTTCGGCAAAGCGCGTGTCGTGTGTGACCACGATGCTGGTGAAGCGAAGCTGGCGCTTGAGCCGCTGTATGAGGTCGCCGAGACGGCGGGCGATGAGGGGATCAACCATGGTGGTGGGCTCGTCGTAGAGCACCACATCGGGCTTGGCGGCGAGAGCGCGGGCGATAGCCACGGCGCGCTTGCGTCCAGTGGAGAGGCTGGCGGGCAAGGCATCGACAACGTCTTCTGCGCCCACCAGACCGATGAGCCGGTCCACCGATTGCAGGATCTCGTCCTCGCTGAGGCCGCCGCGCTCGCGCATGGGAAAGGCCACGTTTTCGCGCACGCTGAGTGAATCGAAGAGGGCGCCGTTCTGGAAGACCATGGTGACGCGTTTGCGGATGGCGCGCATGCCCTCTTGATCGAGGGTGGTGATCTCCTGGCCTTCGACGCGGATGGAACCCGAATCCGGCTTCAGAAAGCCCATCAACATTCGCAGCGCAACTGATTTGCCCACGCCGCTGCGGCCAAGAATGCAAAGGGTTTGTCCACGATCGACATAGAAGCTGATGTCCTCCAGAACAGAGCGGCCGTCAAAGGAGATGCTGACATGGCTGAAGGAGATGAAGCGCTCTTGCGCTTGAGCGAGCGCGACGTACGGGTCCGCATTGGAGGGGAAATCGGACATGGTATAGAATCAGCTTACGCGATGTGAGCGGTTATGAAAATACGAAGGATACTGTACGTTCTTGTTGGCTTATATTTACTGGCCTTGAGCGGTTTATTTGTTTTTCAAAGAAGTATTTTGTACTTTCCCACACATTTCTATACACTCCCGAACCAAGCGCGCACACACAGTGCCTTTGAGGAGATTTCCGTCAAGACAGCCGATGGGCTTGATTTGAAAGCCTGGTACGCGCCCGCCACGAGCAAACCCTTCACCATCGTCTTCTTTCACGGTAATGGGGATAGTTTGAATACCGCGTCGCCTGTCGCCGATCCGTACATTGAGGCAGGCTACGGATTTCTGGTAGCGGAGTATCGCGGCTACAGCGGATTGCCCGGCAAGCCGACGGAAGCAGGCCTTTATGCCGATGGACGGGCCTGTCTTTATGCTCTGATGGCTCGTGGAGTTAAAAGCGAGAACATTCTTCTCTTCGGGCATTCATTAGGTACGGGAGTCGCCGTTCAGATGGCTGAAGAAATTCATGTTGGCGGGGTCATGCTGCTGGCGCCGTATCTATCGATTGCCAAAATGGCGCAGGTTGAATATCCAATCTTCCCGGCTCAATGGATCGTCCTGGACCGTTTTGAGAGTGACCAGAAGATTGCAAGGGTTCATGCGCCTGTTTTGATTATCAATGGTGTGAATGACCAGGTCATTCCTCCCTCGCAAGGGAAGAAGCTGTATGACCTGGCCAATGAACCACGGCTGTTCTATTCACTTCCCGAACATGGCCATAATGATCTGTTTGATGATGC
Source organism: uncultured Acidobacteriaceae bacterium (assembly GCA_963804295.1). GTDB lineage: Bacteria > Acidobacteriota > Terriglobia > Terriglobales > Acidobacteriaceae > Telmatobacter. The sequence continues at coordinate 1,661 of CAWDQS010000077.1, read as the reverse complement.
CGCTCCCCTTGTCTTGAATTGGGCAAACGGGCTGCGATAACGTGTCCCGCATGGGCTGAAGCCCGGCTTTCTTCGGCTGGCTTTGCGGCAGTCGTGCCCTGATGCAAAGCGGCGGACCAAGGTTCGTGGTCTCCCACATCTCAAAATCGAGATGTGGGCCAATCGGATTTTTTGGGCAGATGCGGGCCACGCCGCCCGCTCATCGCGATAAGACCGCGATGAACGGGGCACAGCTACTCATAACTCATGGTGATTTTTCGGGACTGATAGCCGGGCCACCTGCCTCCGGGAATCATAACTATCTGCTGGTGGCTCCGCTGTCATTGCTGACCATGAGGCTCGATACGTTCACCGGCTCGAAGTCCGACAAAATGAGGCTGCTCAGGCATGATAAATCGTTGTCATTCCAGCGGGCGTCGGGCGTGCCGATTAACCCGCCGGTATCGCCATTGTCTGCCAGGATAATTCCATAGTTTCGGAATCCGGTGATGATAATAGCCGCCTGCGGACTGGTGGCGGCGCAAGCGGGAGTCGGTACGGCAGCCTTCAGCCGGTAAATTTCTCCTGCGGCTCCCGACATGCTGCACGTTACGGGATAAGGAATGCTTGTGGTTGCCGTGGTTGAAGATTGCGCGATCTCCGATTCCGTTAAAATGTCAGCCCCTCCCGTAGTCGTGCAATACCCTGTTCCGGCAGTCTGTGTGGCGGGCCAGACCCAGTAATTCAACATATGGTTGAGCGTAAACCGGATGGGATGCAGAACCGCGCCGTTGGGCGTGCTGGGCGTGCCGGACCCGATGACTTCGTCGGCATTGACCAGCAGCGGCCCAACCGGGAGTCCCGCAGCATCGGATGTTCCATACCCTTGCGTCGTCAGGTTATTCGAGGTTACGTCAGGCCAAAGCGCATTGGAGGAATCGGTCCAGGGACCGCCCTCGTAAATTCCTTGCCACATCTCGTAGAGGGCAGGTTTGTTTCCGCCGCCAGCCTCCAGGTAGACCAGAACGTGCATATCTCCACCCGAACTAGCCGCATTGGCGGTGCCTTCGATCGGAGCATAGGCTGGAATCGGAGCGGAGATAAAATAGGATTGATATCCATTTACGTTGGTCGAGACCGCTACATCCGGTTGGTTGTATGGAACTTCGATGGCCGGTATTCCATTCGGGAAGTTAGCATACGCATCGCCCCCAAAAAACGGCCTGACCGACTCCGACAAGTAGCCGTTGTACATAGGCGCCGCGGGCGAAGCATCCACGGGCAGGCCGGTGGTGGCGGCGTCCACGCGATGGTGAAAGATGGAGTTGGACGGAAAGATGGTGGCGAGAAATGCATTGCTGCCATTGATGGCGAAGCTGATCTGCTGAGTCGCCTTCGCGCCTGTCGAGTCCGCAACCACAAATTCGGGCACATACGTGCCTTGACCGCCGATTAGCGAGCTGCTGATAACTCCTGTCGCTGCATTCAGAGACATCCCCTCCGGCAACGGAGGATAGTCGGTAACATCGGTGCTGAGCGAATACGTGTAGGGTGGAGTGCCGCCGCTGGCAACGATGGTGCAGCCTGCATACACCGCGAGCTGAGTTCCGCCTGGGCAAGACGTGGTGGTTATTGTCAATGGGCCGCCGGCTGCCGTAATAGTGACTTTTGCCGTAGCCATG
>CAWDQS010000076.1:0-6294 GCA_963804295.1 uncultured Acidobacteriaceae bacterium | reverse complement strand
ATGCCGCTGACCGCCAGTTACGTATTGCTCATGGAGACATAGCGGCAGAACTGGATAGTATCGCCCAGCCCCTGTTCGGCGTGGAGAAGAATGCTGCGTCCTTCGAGGGCCTCGCCCTGCCAGCGGGGTTGGGTAAAGGCCCTGGGTCTGCGATGAACCTCGCGGAAGCGCCAACGGGCCTCGTAGCTCGGCCATCCTTGCCGCCACTCCCCCAGCCGTAATCGAGTCAGGGAAAGATTGTAAAGCGCTCCTGCGCTGACGGGATCGCGCTCGACAGCCAGTTCCTGCGCCCGCAAGGCTTCGTCCATGGATCCCAAATCCAAAAGGGAGTTTCCGCGATTGGAGGAGGCGGCGAGGCTGCCGAGAGACTCGGCCTGCTCGAAAACTGCAATCGCCTCCTCGAAGCGGCCTTCCTGGTGGAGCAGGATACCGTGCATGTTGACGGCTTCTGAGTTCTCCGGCTCGCGGGCCAGAGCCCAGCGCAGCCATTGCCATGCGCCTGCCAGGTCGCGCTCCGCGGAGCGAAACTGGCACCAGGCCACCAGGGTTTCTATCTGTTCCGGATTGAGGGCAAAGGCTTTGCGGAGATAGGCTTCGGCCTCGTCAGGCCGGCGGCGCTCCCGTTCCAGAATTGCCAGGTTGACCCAACCGGAGATCAGGCCGGGGCGCAGTTCTACGGCCCTGAGCAGAGCGGCCTCGGCGTAGACCTCGCGCCCCTGTTCGCGCAGCAGGCTGCCCAGGTTGACCCAGGCAGCGGCAAAGTCCGGACGCAGGGTGAGTGCGCGGCGATAGCGGGCTTCTGCCTCCCCGGGTTTTCCCAAGCGCGTCAGGACAAAGCCGACGGCAAACTCGGCCTCGGGCAGCCGCGGGCAAATCGCCTGCGCCTGCTCATAGTACTTCAGTGCTTCATGGTTGCGGCCCAGGCTGGCCAGCGCGTTGCCCAGGCCCATGTGTGCCGCGGCCAGCCCCGGCTGGCTCTGAATGGCGAGAACAAACTCCCGGATTGCGTCCTGTGAGCGGCCTGTAGCCAGCATCAGTTCGCCCAGGCCCATGCGAGCCAGTGCGTTCATTCCGTCCAAGTTGGTGGCGTGGATATAGGCACGCTCGGCTTCATCGTTCCGGCCATCGGCTTTGAGCGCCTGGCCGAGCGCAACCCAGGAAGTGATCATCCGCGGCGCGGCAGCCACTGCAGCGCGGGCCATCTTGACCGCGGCCTCGGATTGGCCGCTGGCCAGCGCCACTAGGGTGATGCCTATCAGCGCCTGCGGATGGCAGGGGTTCTCCTCCAACATACGCTGGCAACCGTGCGCCACCTCGCTCAGATGGCCGGTCAGCTCTTTGGGAAAACTCGACTCGTTTACATACATGGTCATGGGGGTTGGAAATTGCCCTCATCTGGACGCTAGGCAAAATGCGGCAGACTCTCAACCTGAAAACGCAAGGGGCTCTCAGTTTGTGATGTGAAATTTCCCATTATTCAGCGGGTTCGGTTTTGGGACGGGGCTGGAGGGTCGCAAACGATTCCTCCATGCGCAATCAGCGAAGGGGATGATTCAAACACATCTCCCCTTCACTGATTGTTTTTCCGCGCCTCAGATCGGCAACACCAGCAGCCCGGATTCCAGTAGTTTTTCCGTCAACCGGTCCAGTGCCTGGGGAAACTTGTAGGAGATGGTGCGAACACCCATCCCCAACAGGGAGGCTGCTTCTGTTTGTGTATATTCCTGGAGCACGATGCGGCTGAGCATCATGCGGTCGAGAGAACCGAGCTGGTTGAGGCATTTTTCCACATCGAGAACGAAGATGACCGCGTCCTCGAAGGTGCGTACTGGGCGGCTGGAGCACCAGCCCCTGGCAATCGGATCTCCCAGTATGTTTGGCGCCCTGCCTACTTGCATGGATGCGTAGAGGTAACGACGCAACATGCTCTCGGTATGCTTGCGGTAGAAGCCCAGGCTGACCAGCGGCCCGGCGTCTGGCGTTTTTGCGGCCGGCTTGGCGGCTGGCGCCGCAGCTGGTCTTTGATTCCACTTCCTTCGCTCTTCGTACCCTGCCCTCTGTGGACTACAACCTTCCCAAATCATCGGCAACTGAAGGGCGGCGCTCATTTTGCACCTCCGGTTGCTTCCGCCACGGCCCAGACACTGACCAGCGTTTTACGCCCAGGTCGTCCGCGGCGTTTACGGCTTTCAGGCGTTGGAAAGTCTTGTAGTTTGACTTCACATTCCTTGCAATAAACACTCCCTTGGGTCTGGGCGCGGTACCAAAGACAGCCGCACCCCTCGCAAATTTTCAATTGCACGCGCAAATCCATGACGAAATCTCCATGTTCTCGTTTTCTCCCGGCGGACTTGCTTTAAAGTCTTGTATCCGCGGGTCAGAAAGAACCGGGTACGGCTCCTCAGGGTTCTGGTGCCCTGATGGGGGATAGCCTCCGGAATTCTCTCGTTGTTTGTCATGCTCACGGCGCGCAGATTCTGGAATTTCGGTGGTTGGCCCTCCCTTGACGCCTCTGCTGGCGCTTCAGGGTATGGAAGAGAAAGCCGGAATTGATGATCACTGCCCGGCAATTGTTCATGAACCGCTGAAGGGGGCAAAATATCGCCCGTTTCAGCATTACGGCAATGAAACGTTTCTCGCAAGATTCCCACAGCCACCACCGGATTAAGTAAAGCAAATCTAGAGAAATTGTTCTTTTGCGTCAATCTACTCCAGTAGATTTACGCTTTCACACTTTTCAATCCTGCATAAAGCGCCGAAAATGAAGGCCAATCAGTCCTTCATGTTTTCCAGCAGAAAATGAAGGATGTCCCCCTCTATTGCTGGTGGCGGATTTTCCACAGATGAATTTTACCCAAATGCACGAGCGGCTCCGCCTGGAACTGCTACGCCGGATACAGCGGGGGACGGTGAGTGTCTCGCTACTGGCGCGCCAGACCGGGTTCGGGCAATCGCATCTGTCGAATTTTCTGCATAATAGGCGGCAGCTCTCGCTGGAGGCGATGGACCGGATTCTGGCGGCCCAGCACATGACGGCTGGAGATTTGCTGCCAGCGACCTACCATCAGGAAGCCTTGCCGGCGGACGGGGAGAGCAGTTCGGTCCCGGTTGTCAGCCACGCGGCGGCCCTGTTTGAGCCGTACATCCGGCCCTCGACGACGCAGTCCATGCTGCACCTGCCCGCCGGCCTCTTGCAGTCGATCCGGGCGCGTGTTTCAAACCCGCGCCGCGCCTGGCAGCGTTTTGTGGCGGTGCGGATTCCGGCCGCCGATGCCCTGCCGATGGAGCCGCTGGTGCTGCCCGAGGCCCTCACGCTGATCGACCGGCACTACACCTCACTGATGCCCTACCGGCCCAACCGGCCCAATCTGTACGCCGTGCGCTACGGCTCCCATCTGATGCTGCGCTATGTGGACTTTGTGGCCAACCGGCTGGTGCTCAGGCCACACAACATTGCGTTTCCAGTGGACCTGCTGGAAGTGGATTCAGGCGAAGCGCCCAGCGAGTTGATTGCGGGACGCATTGCATTGATTCTGAACGAGCCGTGAGCAACTCAGGCCTCGTGCCTCGAATCCAGACTCTCAAAGCGCGTATAGCGCGAGTTGAAATACATATGTACCGTGCCTGTGGGCCCGTTGCGCTGTTTCTCGATGATGATCTCTGATTTGGCTTTTTCGGCCTCGGTCAAAGACTCTTTATCTTTGTTGTAGTAGGCCTCGCGATGGATGAAGGCGACCACGTCGGCGTCCTGCTCAATGGAGCCGGATTCGCGCAGGTCGCTGAGCATGGGTCGGTGGTCGTCCTTGCGCTGAACGCCGGCACGGGAGAGCTGGGAAAGAGCCACGACCGGCACATTCAGTTCCTTGGCCAAGGCTTTCAGGCCGCGTGAGATGGCCGAGACTTCCTGGGTGCGATTCTCGTAATTTCTCTTGCCAGACGAAGGCACGGTGGCGGTCATCAGTTGCAGATAGTCCACCACAATCAGGTCGAGGCCGCCGCGGATGTGTTTGAGCCGCCGGGCCTTGGCGCGCATTTCTGCCAGCGATAGAGCGGCCGTATCGTCGATGAACAGGCGCGTCTCGACCAGTTGGTTCAATGCATCACGCAATTTGGTTTTATCTTCATCTGGCAGGAAGCCGGTTTGCAGCCTGCGCTGGTCCACACCCGCCTGACTGGCCAACATACGGCGCAACAGCGACTCCTTGCTCATTTCCAAGCTAAAAACGGCCACAATGGCCTTGCCTTTGACGGCCACATTCTCGGCGATGTTGATCGCCAGGGCAGTTTTCCCCATGGAAGGACGAGCAGCGATAATGATGAGCTCGCCTTTTTGCAGGCCGCTGGTCATGCTGTCAAAATCGCCAAACTCCGTGGCCAGGCCGGTGATTTCGCGGCTGTTTTTATATAAATTGTCTATGGTCCCGAAGGAGTGCTGAACAATCTCGTCCAGGGACTGAAAGCCGCTGCTAAGGCCCTTTTCGCTGACCTCCATCAGGCGCGATTCGGCGGCGCCCAGAACATCCAGAGCCGCCTCGCCCTGGTTGGCAGCCTGCGCGATGGCGTTCGAGCAGATGAGCATGAGCTTGCGCAGCATGCTCTTGTCCTTGACGATGCGGATGTACTCTTCGATGACCGGGCGGCGCGGCAAACCCTCGGTGAGCGAGGCCAGATAGGCCACGCCGCCGATGGATTCGATCTCCTTCAGGCGAGAGAGCTTGTTGGCCAGGGTGATGATGTCCACGGCCTTTTGGGAATTGATCAACTCCGTCATGCGCCGGAAGATGCGCTGGTGGGAGTCGAGCGAGAAGTCTTCGGCCTCGATTTTTTCGGCGGCCTCGGCGTGGGCTGCGTTGTCCAGCAGAATGGCACGATCATCGGCAAAGTCGATGTCGATATCCGGCGGATTGATGCACTTTACGGATTAAGGAACCGCTCGAAGAGAAGGCCATAGCGAATTGGGTCCACGTTCGATATTTCCAGCAGATAAGTAACGATGGAACCGGCGGCTGAGCCGCGCGCCACGCAGGAAATGCCTTTGCTCCGGCCGTAGCGGACAAAATCGCCGACGATCAGGAAATAGCTGATGAACCCGGTTTTCTCGATCACTTTCAGTTCCACCGCCAACCGGTCCATGACCGCCTTGAGGCCGGCCTCTGCTTCGGGCGCGGTTCGGTACCGGGGCCCCCGGGGCGAAGTTTGGGCAAGAGCCGGGGATTCTCAATTCCGTCCACCGCGAAACCCGCGCCCTTCGACCCGCGCCTTGATGCTGTAGCGCTTGTGCAAGCCCTCGGCCAGCAACTGGCGCAAGTACTCTTCCCGCGTGTGTTCGGGCGGCGGATGAAAGAGCGGATAATGCAGTTGGCCAAATTTGATTTCCAAAGAGCATTTTTCCGCCACCTCCAACGTGTTCTGAATCGCCTCCGGCACTTCGCTGAAACGCGCCTTCATTTCCTCGGCCGAGCGCAGATAAAACTGCTCCGGCTGATAGCGCATGCGCTTTGACATCACTCAGCATGGTCTGCGTGCCAATGCAAATGAGGCAGTCATGCGCGTGGGGAGTGTTCCTTGGCCACGTAATGGACGTCGTTGGTGGCGATGAGCTTGAGCCCAAATTCTTTCGCCCAGGGGATCAGTTGCCGGTTGACTTTGAGCTGCTCGGGAATGCCGTGGTTCTGCAGCTCCAGGTAAAAATTCTCCGCCCCAAGAGTTTGCTTGTCCCAATCGATCGTTTCCCGCGCCTTGTCCCATTGGTCATTGACGATCAGTTCGGGAATCTCGCTCGCCAAACAGCCCGACATGGCGATCAGGCCCTCTTTGTTGGCTTCCAGCAACTCTTTGTCGATCCGCGGCTTGTAATAATAGCCTTCGAGATGCGCCGACGTCACCAGGCGGACGAGGTTTTTGTAGCCGGTTTCATCTTTGGCCAGCAGGCCGAGATGATGATAGGCATCGCGGCCGCCGCTGGCCGCTTTTTTTTCCTTTCGGCTGCCCGGCGCGACATAAACTTCGCAACCAATGATCGGCTGAATCCCCTTGTCCAGGGCGGCTTTGTAAAAATAGATCGCGCCGTAAAGCACGCCGTGGTCCGTGATCGCCAGCTTGGAAAACTTAAGTTCATGGGCCCTCTCCATGAGCCGGTCGAGCCGGCAAGCGCCGTCGAGCAGCGAATATTCCGTATGTAAATGCAGATGAACGAAATCGGCGTGAGCCATAGATTCAATTTAACGCTCCCGCGGCAACATCGGCAAGTGAAGTGTCGCGCCTCCAAATCCGAGCTTAAGCCGACGATCTTCA
>CAWDQS010000075.1:0-47294 GCA_963804295.1 uncultured Acidobacteriaceae bacterium | reverse complement strand
ACGTGACGCCGCTGGCGGAGTTGAAGAACCTCACCACGCTCTACCTCAGTTACACGCAGGTGAGCGACGTGACGCCGCTGGCGGAGTTGAAGAACCTCACCATGCTCGACCTCGGTTACACGCAGGTGAGCGACGTGACGCCGCTGGCGGAGTTGAAGAACCTCACCATGCTCAACCTCAGTACACGCAGGTGAGCGACGTGACGCCGCTGGCGGAGTTGAAGAACCTCACCATGCTCTACCTCTGGACACGCAGGTGAGCGACGTGACGCCGCTGGCCGCGCTGGTGAACCTGACCATGCTCGACCTCGGTTACACGCAGGTGAGCGACGTGACGCCGCTTGCGGAGTTGAAGAACCTCACCACGCAGCAGGATGTCCCAGTTGCCAACTAACAGCTGATAGCTGTTTTACGATTCACAGATTGCAGAAAGAACTTATCGTTATGGCTGACTTTTTTTGGAGATTGGGCTGGAAGAGGTTCCCGCCCGCATGATTGCCGGAGCCGAGGCCGAGTTGGGCCGCCGCGTGAACGACCTACTCACGCGCGAGCGGCTGGTTGCCTCAAGCACCAAACTGACTACGTATTCGACGCCGCGCCGTCTGGCTGTGCTGGTCGAGGGCGTTGTGGCGAGTCAGGCCGATACCGAGGAGCAGTTGACCGGACCTTCTTGGAAGGTGGCCTTCAAAGACGGCGCGCCAACACCCGCCGCCGAGGCCTTCGCCAAGAAAGCCGGCGTCGCGGTTAAGGCTCTTGAAAAAGTCACCAATGCCAAGGGCGAGTACGTTGGAGCAACGGTCAAGCGGCAGGGCCGTGCGGCTTCCGAGTTGCTCGCCGCTGAACTGCCTAAGGAAGTTCTCGGCCTATACTGGGCTAAAAATATGTATTGGCGCGCGGGCAAGCCGGAGCGCTTTGTGCGGCCCGTGCGCTGGGTTGTTGCGCTGCTCGATGCTGCCATTGTTCCGTTGGAGATTGCCGGCATCAAGGCGGGTAACGCCAGCCGCGGCCATCGCATTCTGCACGGCGAGCACCCCGTGCTTTTACCTTCGGCCAAGAGTTATAAAGAATCCCTACGTGCCGCCAAAGTTATCGTCGATGTGGCCGAGCGTAGAGAGTCAATTCGCAAGGCGCTCGATGCGGCAACACGCACCGTCGCAGGAGCGCGCTGGCGTGAAGATGAGCCGCTCATTGAAACAGTCGTCCATCTGACGGAGTGGCCCACGGTGGTTCTCGGCGACTTTGAGCCTGAATACCTGGCCCTGCCCGAAGAGGTTCTGGTCACGGTGATGCGCGACCACCAGAAGTATTTTGCGGTTGAGGGCAAGGACGGCAAGCTTGCTCCGCATTTCCTCGCCGTGCTCAACACGCAGGTCGACGCGGAGGGCGAAGCCATCATCCGCCACGGCAATGCGCGTGTCTTGAGAGCCCGCTTCAAGGACGCCCGCTTCTTTTGGGACTTCGATCAGAAAACAACATTACCTGAGCGTGTACCAAATCTTAAGGCAGTTACATTCCAGAAGGAATTGGGAAGTTATTTCTGGAAGACCGAGCAGAACTTGGCCGTTGCGAAAGCGCTCGCCACGTCAGTACAAGCCTTGGGCATCTCAATCGATGAAACGGCGCTCTTGAAAGCCGTCGAGTTAGCTAAGACTGACCTGACTACCGAATTAGTCAAGGAATTCACGGAGCTCCAGGGCATCATCGGCGGACTTTACGCTCGGACACAAGGGTTGGGTGAGACGGTAGCGCAAGCGATTTACGATCAGTACACGCCGGCCTCGACTGAAGACGCGATTCCTTCAACAGTAGAGGGACAGTTGCTCGCTCTCGCGGATCGCATTCAAACGATCACTGCAATGTTTGGCATCGGCAACGCGCCGACGGGATCAAAGGATCCTTTTGCACTTCGCCGCGCGGCCAACGCGATCATCAAAATTCTGTCAGAATCCGAACTGAAATTGACAATTGACTATGTTGTCCATTCCACTGGCAATTTCGCAAGTCAAAGTGAAGGTGTGTCACCAAATGAAGTTAAGTTATTTCTATTGGAACGTCTTAGCTTCTTTTTAAAGGATGTACGTGGGTTTGCTTACGATATCGTCAACGCTGTACTAGCTGTTGATACGCTAGATGTAGACGTACGAGATACAATTGCCCGTGCTGAGGCTCTTACCGCCGCGCGTGGGTCCGAAGATTTCGCGGCAGTCTCAGCTTCCTTCAAGCGCATGAAGAATATCGTACGCCAAGCTAAAGAAAGGGGGTTTGAGATTAGTCCTAAGAGCTTCCAATATCTGGACAGAGAAGCAAAGCAGTTCGACGATGCAGCCTCAGTGCTCATTCCTAAGGTAGCAGAATTACGGCAGCAGCGAGCATATGGCGAAGCGTTATCTCTCATTGCCACGCTGCGACCCACGGTCGATGCATTCTTCGACAAGGTGATGGTGCTCGATCCTGATCCGGCTGTGCGCGGAGCACACCTGTTTCTGCTTGAAAACATATTGAGAGGGTTTTCTGGCATCGCCGACTTCAGCGAGATTGTGACGGCTTAGGGCCTCGTTCCTGTCTGGTTGAGTGTATTGATTTCCCACCCATTCGCTAGAAATACGCGAATGGATGGGGCACCCAGCTTATCCGGTGATTTCTCCCGCATCCTCGCCTCTTCCCGCCCGTCTACAATCAGTAGAGATGTCCGACACCCTTTATCTGAGCCTGTGGTATCCCAATCTGCGCCTGACCGCTCTGACGGACAAGCTGACGGCGGTATTGGGCGCGTTTGCCGCGCATGGCGGAGAAAAGCGCGTTTATTCAGCGACGGTATGGCCGGTCAGCTGGAGCGAGCCGCCGGTCTTTCAGCAGATCTATGGGCGCAGAGTTGGAGCGGGCAGCGACGGAACAATGGAGCTGGGCGCGGAGCCGCGCTTGGCGGTTGAAGAGGCGCTCGATCTGCTGCATGACGATTTCGCCTACGAGTTCCAGATCGGCTGGAGTTTGTGGGAGTTGGAGAATTCACCCGGAACCGCAGGTCCTTCGGCTGCGCAAGCCGCAAAAAACGCGGCCTGCTCCGCTCAGGATGACAGTGCAATAGATACTCAGGATGACAGCTCTTATGGCCGCTGGACGCGGGAGCCGCGGCTGGTGCGGGTGGTGGGCTTTGGACCGCTCTTTGATGAAGGGACTTATGAGGCCGACGGGCACATCCGCATAGAGTTTGGCTCAGATGCGCCGTTTCTTGAAGAAGATTTGGAATTAGACTTCATGGCCGCGCGCCATGTGGAAGAAAATGTGCGCCAACTGGTGGAATTGACCGCGGCCGTCGAGAAGGCATCCGGGGCGACGGCGCGGATTTTGTGGAGCGAGTTGGGCGAGAGCCTGGCAGAGCGGCTGGCTGCGAGGCTATCGACGCTGGTTGGGGGAGCGAACTGACGGTGCGATTGACCATTGAAAAATTGCGGACGCTGGTGCTCGGCGCAGGAGTTCTGCTACTGGCGGCGCTGGTGTTGTTTCTGGCCGTAGGCAAGATCAAGAATCCCTTCAACCGGCGCGACCTGCCCCAGCAGTTGGGGATCAATATCCAGCAGGAGGGCAACGGGGTCACCTACACGCAGGCGCATGGCGGTCGCACGCTCTTCAAGATTCACGCATCGAAGGTGGTGCAGTACAAGCAAGGAACGGCGATTTTGCACGACGTGAAGATTGAGTTGTATGGCGAAGACGGCAGCCGCGTGGATCGCATCGAAGGCAATGAGTTTCTGTATGACCAGAAGACGGGTATTGCCATAGCCGCCGGGCCGGTGGAGATTACGCTGATGCGGCCGGGGGTAGCGCCGGCCATCGCTCCCAAGGCGGCGACGGGGCCGGCGGTGAGCGAGAAGCTGAAAGGCGCCCCGGTAGCCTCGGTGGCCGAAGCTGCCGCGCGCGGAGAAATTCATGTGAAGACCAGCGGCCTCACCTTCGACCAGAAGAGCGGAGTGGCCAGGACCAGCCAACATGTGGATTTTTCCATGGCGCAGGGGTCGGGCAGTTCGATGGGAGCCACTTACGATTCCCAGCAGGGCTTCCTGGTTCTGGACCACGCGGTGGAGCTGACGACGCAGCGCGGCACACAGACGGTTCAGATTCATTCTCAGCACGCTGAATTCGAGCGCCAGAGCCAGTTGTGCCGCCTGCGCGAGGCCACCGCCGACTACCAGGGCGGAGAAGCAAAGGCTGGCGATGCGAAGATTCTCTTCCGCGAGGATGGGTCGGCGGTGCGGCTGGATGCCATGAATGGGTTCACGCTGGCGACCGCGACCGGAGGCCATCTGGCAGCGCCCTCTGGACACATGGAGTTTGACGAGCACAACCAGCCTCGCCACGGCCACATGGAAGGCGGGGTTGTCATGGACTCTGAGAGCGAGAACGCGGGCGGCCGGAAGCGGCAGATGCACGGAAGCTCTCCCACGGCGGAGTTGGAATTCAATGCCCAGGGCCAGATGCGTCACGCACACATGGAGCAGGGCGTGACGATGGATAGTCAAGAGCAAGGCGAACAGGCAAGCCAACTGCTGCGACTGAGCCGCCACTGGCGTTCGCCCATCGCCGATATGGAGTTCCGCGATTCCAAGCAGGGGAAGGTCGAGCTGAGCACGGTGCATGGGACCGGCGGCGTGGTGGTTACCGGCGAGAGCCAGCGCGGTCAGGGAGCGGTTGTTCCATCGCGTCTCTCGGCTGACGAAGTGACGGGGCTGTTGGGGCCGGGTTCGGTGCTGACCGACCTGAACGGGGTGGGCCACGCAAGCATTGAGGAGACCACCGAGACAGGAACCCGGCAGACCACCAGCGGCGACCGGCTCACGGCGCATTTCGCGCCTGCGACGCTAGCCGCCAAGCACGAGCCTGGTACAGAGGAGCAACTTCAGTCGGCCACTGTCGAGGGCTATGTTGTGCTGACGCAGACGCCGGCTGCCAAGCCGGGCGCGCCACCACCAGTGACGATGCACGCAACCGCGGGCCGCGCCGACTACCAAGGCCAGGGCGAGTGGCTGCATTTGACCGTGAATCCGCGCGTTGAAGACGGCGCATTGCAGCTTACGGCAGACAAGGTGGACGTTTCGCGCGAATCGGGCGATGCCTTTGCGCACAGCAACGTGAAGGCCAGTTGGATGAGTAGCAACAACCAGCCTGGAAAAACAGCAGGCAGCCAGAGTGTAGTGGCTTTGGGTGGGCAGGGGCCGGCGCATGTCATCGCAACCGAGGTGCAGTTGCGCCATGCGGTCGGTGGGACGACAGGCGAAGCCACCTTCCGCGGTCATGCGCGGTTGTGGCAACAGGCCAACTCGGTGGCCGCGCCGTTGATCATGCTGGACCGCGAGCGTCAGACATTGGTGGCACGCACCACGGATGTTTCCGAGCCGGTGCGCGCCGTGCTGCTCAGCGCGGGCGGGGTTGAGCTGGGCAATGCGCAGGGGAAAACCAATCAGCCTTCCGTGATCCGGGTGCGCGGGGGAGACCTCAAATACTCAGACATCGAGCGCAAGGCAGTGATGCACTCGGGCGTTCTGGGCATGGTGGTCACAGAGACCGGAACATCAACCTCGACCTCGAATGAAGTTGAGGTGACGCTGCTGCCGGCGAACAAAGCCAAGGACAGCGGCCAGGCGCAGGTGGACAAGATGACGGCTCGCGGCCATGTGGTGTTGACCAGTGAAGGCCGGCGCGGAACCGGCGAGCAGTTGATCTACACCGGCGCTACAGGCGAGTACGTTCTGACCGGAACCGCCGCCGTGCCGCCTAAAATGTCCGACCCGTCGCGCGGAACGGTGACCGGCGAGGCTTTGATCTTCCATGGCCGCGATGACAGCGTCAGTGTTGAAGGCGGCGGACAAAAGACCACGACGGAGACAACCGCGCCAAAGAAGTGACTGGCTGCGCATGAACGGATTTGTGAAAGGATTATGATATGGAATTTACTACGAGAATCAGCGAGCAGGATTTTTTGGACGCCTATCGCTTGAGATGTACCTCTCTCATATTAATCCAGAAGATCATGACCATCTTACTTTATGTCCTTACTGCTATTTGTGGAATATTAATAATTATCGCATTCATTAATGCGTGGCAGCATCCAGAGGACAGGAATGCGGTTAAATCTCTTTTTGTTGTCTTATTCAACATTCTTCCGTTCGATATTCTGGCATTTTGCTGGGTCATTATTTTGAAAATTTATGTTCCATTTATGGTACGCAGGCATTTCAGAAAAGTAATGGATCATCATGGAGAGAATTTCGTGCATCTTAGTCCGGAAGGCGTGTCTGAAAAGTCATCGATGGGATCGAATTCAAGCTATCCTTGGACCGTCTGCTCTCATTGGCGAGAATCCAAAAAAGTCATCGTAATTTTACTCCAATCCGGCATATATTTTCTCTTCCCTAAGGCATGTCTGAGCACGGCTCAGCAGAATGAACTGCGCGGCATCCTGACCGCAGCCCTCCCAAAGAAGTAATATGAATTGACAGGATAACCGACACGATGAATACACTGATCGCCGATGGAATCGGCAAGAGTTACAAGGGACGGCAGGTGGTTCGCGCGGTAGACCTGAAGATCTCGCGCGGCGAGGTGGTGGGGTTGCTGGGGCCGAACGGAGCCGGCAAGACCACTATTTTTTACATCATCGTGGGACTGGTCGAGCCCGATGGCGGGCGCGTGCTGGTGGACGAGACCGAGATCACCGCGCTGCCCATGTACCTGCGCGCGCGCAATTTTGGGATCAGTTATTTGCCCCAGGAGCCATCTGTCTTCCGCAAGCTGACCGTGGAGGAGAACATTCTGGCGGTGCTGGAGGCGCAGCCGCTGGACGGACCCGAGCGCCGGACGCGGACCGAGCGGCTGATTCACCAGCTCAATCTCGGCCACATACGGACGACGCGGGGCTATGCACTCTCCGGCGGCGAACGGCGCCGGGTGGAGATTGCGCGCTCGCTGTGCATCCAACCCAACTTCATACTGCTCGACGAGCCGTTCAGCGGCATTGACCCCATCGCCGTGCTGGAGTTGCAAAAGATCATCTTCGATCTGAAGGCCAGCGGCATCGGCGTTCTGATCACCGACCACAACGTGCGCGAGACCTTGAGCGTGACCGACCGGGCTTATATCATCGCCGAAGGGAGGATTTTCCGCTCCGGAACGCCACACGAACTGGGCAATGATGTGGAAGTGCGGCGGGTTTACCTGGGGGAGGGTTTCACGCTGGGGTGAAGATATATACACACGGCATGGATGGGATGCACTTTAATTGCATTTATTCTGCCGTAAACCTGTAAATTCCCAATACTTTACAAGGCTACCAAATAGAGATTCCTGGATTGGGTGGTGTCCAATACGGAACGCATGACTCGTGGTGAGACAGTTTACCGTTTGGCTCATTGTTCGCTCGGTTACACTTGAGATGAGCAATTTTGCTCAATTTTTTCACTTTTGTGTTACCAGATGTACAGCTTGCTCCAAATTGGCGTGTTTGAAGGGCACGTTCAAAACTGAGTCGATACGGGAATCGGGTCCATTCTATGTCGATGCTGCAAACCAACTTAAACGTAAAGTTATCGCAGCGCCAGATTCTGACTCCTGGGCTGATGCAGATGGTGAGCGTTCTGGCGCTCAACAAGATCGAACTCAAGGAGATGATCGATGCCGAGATGGTGGAAAACCCCGTCCTGGAGGAGATTGACGAGACGGTTCCGATGCTGGATGAGGTTGCGAGCCGCGAGGAACGCCTGGAGCGCAATCTGGAGCGCGGAGTTCAGGAGCGCATCACCGAGGAGCCCGCGGCCCCGGTTCAGGATTCATTTGACGAGATCGACTTCGGAACGTACTTCAAGGACTATTTGGACCCCGGCTACCGCACACAGCCGGAGTACGAAGAGAGTGAAAAGCCCTCGTATGAGAACTTTCTCTCCCAGCCTACAACTCTGGCCGATCACCTGGCGTGGCAGTTGGGAGATCTGACCCTGGAGTCCAGTCTGCACGAGGCGGTAGATTTCACCATCGGCAATCTGGACGAGGACGGTTACCTGGCGGGCAACGAAGAAGAACTGGCAACGGCCTTCAGGCCATCCACCGACGATACGGAAAAGGCAGCGGCTCTGGATCTGCTGCGCCGCAGCATCGAGGTGGTGCAACAGCTTGACCCGGCCGGCGTGGGCGCCCGCAACCTGCGCGAGTGCCTGCTGATCCAGATAACCGCCCAGCAGCATGAGTTTGCCCAGTTGTATACCCGGCATTCAGCCGGGGCGGACACATTGGAAGAGGATGTCCATCGCAGCTTCCGCGCCGAAGCCGAGGCGCAAATAGAGGAGCGGCGGCGCAGCATCGATATAGCCGCGCTGATTGTAGACCGTCATCTACACCTGTTGCAGAAACGCGACGTAAAAGACCTGGCGCGAACGGCCCAGATTACCCCCGCCGAGGCGCATACCGCAATCGAGTTTATCCGCACGCTTGATCCCCGGCCCGGCCGCCAGTACAACCGCGAACAGTCGCGGCTTATCGAGCCGGATGTGGTGTTCGTCAAGCGCGACGGAGTATGGGTAGTCTCCATGAACGAGGAGGATCTGCCCAGCCTGCGGCTCAGCCGGCGCTACCGGCAGATGCTTACCGCCGAAGGAACCACTAAAGAGGTGAAGGAGTACGTAAAGGAGCGCTTCCGCTCCGCGCTGCAACTCATGCGCAACATCGCCCAACGCAAAAGCACTATCCTGCGTACCTGCGAAGTCATTGTGCGCCGCCAGCAGGATTTTCTCGATAAGGGCATTGAAGCTCTCAGGCCGATGATGATCAAGGAAGTGGCTGAGGAGATCGGCGTTCACCCCTCGACGGTCAGCCGCGCCGTGGCCAACAAGTACGCGCACACCCCGCAGGGAGTGCTGGAGTTGCGCTCCTTCTTCTCCGAGGGATCCAATGGCCCCGAGGGCGCAGACACGCCGCTGCTGGTGCTCAAGCGCAAAGTACGCAAGCTCATCTCCGAGGAGGACCCGCGCCATCCGTTCACCGACGACCAGCTTGCCGCCACGCTTCAATCCCAGGGCATCCAACTGACGCGCCGCACCGTGGCCAAGTACCGCGAAGACATGAACATTCCCAGCACACACCAACGCCGCCAGCGCGACGGGTAGAATCAGTTGCCTGTTCTCAGTACTCAGATGTCAGATTTATGATTCGCAGATTGGGCGTGTAGTCAATCGCGTTCATTCCCCGCCCCAGTTGAAGTTAGATGCCGCGTACTGAAAACTGACAACTGACCACTGATCGTTATAGAATCCGAAGTTCCCCAGCCGGATCATCCTGCTGCGAGAATGAATGTAGGAGCGGAGGTTGACCATGGAAGTGGAGTTCACCGCCAGACACGTGAGAATCACCAGGGATCTGCGCACCCTGGCCGAAGAGGGAATGGAACGGATTGCCCTCATTCTGGGCAAAAGCGCGCGCGCCAGCATTGTTTTCAGCGCGCTGAAACGGTTGCAGATTGTCGAAGTGACCATTCAGGCCCGGCTGCGTACTATTGTGGCCGAGGGTGAGGCAGAAACGCTGGAATCCGCGCTGCGCCAGGCCATCGCGCACGCTGAAAGCCAGGCGCGCCGCCATCGGGACCGGAGAATGGCCATCAAACGGAAACCACAGCAGGAGAAGGAGCTAGCCGCGGCTTCGCCAGCCCGGCCTAAAACCCGCGCCGTCCGGCCCGATGCGGATGTCTCTGAGGAGAAACCCGTTCGCGCCGACAGAAAAGCCCGCGCGTCCATCGCCGTACATTCCTTTCCGGCCCGCAAGGCGGTCGTTGAGCCGCGCATCGTCACCAGCGGCGAAGCCTTTGCCCTCAAGCCCATGACCATGGAGGAGGCCGTCAAGGATGCCGAGTTCCGTGATCGCGACCTGCTAATCTTCCACAATCCAGACGGAGAACTGTTCGTGCTCCACCGCCGTCGCGACGGCCAATTGGAGCTGGTGGAGATTCCTTAGAGCCCTTGGGCCGCCTGATAGGGAAATATTCTGAGCCTGTGCGCGGTTCACTGCGCATAACTGGTCAAAGGCAGTTTGACGCTGCGCAGTCAGGGGAAGAAATCTGGCCGGATGCGGTCAATCCCTAAAGGGGTGTGCGTTTGAATCTTCCCGATAAATCCGTCTCCGCCGAACAGCGGCTGGTGGAGGATGTGCTGGCCAGCATTCCCGAAGCCGTGGCCGTGGTGCGCAACAACCGAGTGATGTATGTGAATGCCGCCTTCACGCGCATCTTCGGCTATACCGCCGAGGAAATTCAAGGAAACAATCTGAAGGACTTTATTGTTCCCCAGGCGCGTCAAGAGGAATACGGGCGGGCGAACAGGGACGTGGACCGTTTTGGCTACGCGTCGCTCGATACAGTGCGCAAGAACAAGGATGACAGCCTTGTGGATGTGGCTATCGAAGCCGGACCACTGGTGGTAAACGGAAGCAGGGACGGCTACGTTATCTGTTACCGCGACATCGGCGAGCGCAAGCGCTTTGAAGCCCGGCTGCAGCACGATGCCCTGCACGACGCGTTGACGGGATTGCCCAACCGCGCACTGTTTCTGGACCGTCTGAGCCAGGCGTTCACTCAAAGGGCGCGGCTCCTCGGCCAGAACTGTGGCGTGCTCTTCCTGGACCTGGATCGCTTCAAGGAGATTAACGACACGCTGGGCCATGCAGCGGGCGATGCATTGCTGATTGCCGTGGCCGAGCGGCTTCGCGGCGCGCTGCGCCCGCAGGATACGGCAGCCCGCCTGGGCGGCGACGAATTTGCCATCCTGGTGGAGAACATCCTAACGGTTTCCGGAATGGAAATTGTGGCCACGCGCGTTCTGGATGCGATGAAGCGCGACTTTGAGGTGTGCGGAAACACCATCCACATCGGCGCATCGATTGGCGTGGCGATAGCCGGGCCCGATCACACGGTCCCCGAGTTGCTCATCCGCGACGCCGATTTTGCCATGTATCGCGCCAAGCAGGACGGCGGCGGGCGCTATGAGATCTTCGACAAGAAGTTGGAGGTGCATGTGGCCAGCCTTCAGGAGCGCGAACGGGAGCTGCGCCAGGTGCTGGAGAAGCACCTGTTTGAGGTCTGGTATCAGCCGATCTTCCGTCTTCAGGATGGAAAACTGGAGGGCTTCGAGTCCGTGCTCTGTTGGCGGCGGGCAGACGGTTCGGTGACGAGTCTCAGCGACCTGCTTCCTCTGGCCGAGGAGACAGGGCTTTCCATCAGCCTGGGCCGTGAGACGCTGGAGGCGGTTACAAAGCAATTGCGGAGCTGGACCGAAGCTCTGCCCAGTAGCGGCCTGACCTTGGCCATCAACCTGACGCCGCGGCAGTTTTATCATCCCGATTTGATTGCGCACGTGAAAAAGACACTGGCGGCCAACGGGGCTGATCCGGCGCGGCTCCTCTTTGAAGTCGGGGAGAGCGCGTTGAGCGAGAATTCCGGTGCTGACCTGGCGATTTTTCAGCAGTTGTTGGGGTGCAACGTCCGCCTGGCGGTAGACAATTTCGGCTCCGGCCTGGCTCCGTTGAACCAACTGGTGCGGCTGCCCATCGACGTGCTGAAACTGGACCCCCGGCTGACCCATTCCTCAATCCAGACAGGCCGCCCGGTGGCCGTCCTGGAGACATTGATTCAATTGGGGTTAAAGCTGGGCGTGCAAGTGGTGGCGCAAGGCATCGAGAGCCCGGAGCAATTGGATGCGCTCGTCCGCATGGGTTGCGAACTGGGCCAGGGGCCGCTGTTCTCTCCTGCGTTGGAATCCGCGCAGGCGCAGATGATTGCGGAGCAAGGCTGCTGGAAACTTTCGCCCCAGGCGGAGCGCCGAGGCCGTTCTTCAGTGTAGGATGTTGCACATGGCGTCTTCCAAACATAACCCTCGAGCGACCACCACGCGTCAGGCAGCCAAGCATGCCACGCAAGCCTCCGGCAAGGAGCTGGTCATTGTCACCGGAATCTCCGGCTCGGGTAAAGCCTCGGCTCTCAAGGCATTTGAGGACCTGGGCTATCACGCGGTGGACAACCTGCCCCTGGAACTGCTGCCTGATTTTGCCTCTCTGGTGAAAAAATCAGCCGAATTTCAAAGCGCGGCCATCGTGGTGGATGTCCGCGAGGGCCAGACACTGGACCGCCTCCCGGAGATTCTCAAGGGGGTGAAAAAGCTGCTGCACACACGCGTGGTTTTTCTGGACGCTCAAGACGCGGTGCTGGTCCGCCGCTACTCCGAGACGCGACGGCCTCATCCGCTGGGCCGCAAGGAGACGGTCGAGCGCTCCATCGTCGAAGAGCGCCAACTGCTGGACCCCATCCGCAATGTTGCCGACACGCTGATCGACACCTCCAACTACAACGTGCACGAGCTGCGCGCCAACATCCAGGACCGGTTTGGCCACGAGGAGGAGACCAAGCGCCTGCTCGTCTCCTGTCTTAGTTTTGGCTTCAAGAACGGCGTGCCGCTGGATGCGGATATGGTCTTCGACGTGCGCTTTCTTCCTAATCCTCATTTTGTGCCGGAGTTTCGCAAGCTGACAGGCCTGGATCCCGCAGTGGCCGCCTATGTGCGCAAGTTTCCGCAGACCAAGGAGTTTATTCACCGGGTCACGGAGCTCCTGCTATACCTGCTGCCGCACTATGTGGAAGAGGGCAAGAGCTACCTGACCGTAGCCTTTGGCTGCACTGGCGGCCAGCACCGCAGCGTGATGATGGTCGAGGAGATTACCGCGAAATTGAAGCGCGCCGGCTATCAGGTGAAGGCGCTGCATCGGGATACGCCGCGGTGACCGACAATCTGATCCTGATTACCCTGCTGGTGAAGCTGGCCGTTGTGGCTGCCGTGGCCAGCGTGCTGGCGCGCGTCATTACCTTCCGGCGGCTCTTCTTTGCCGAGCAGCGCCGTCCCGTCCAAACTCTAGCACTGCTGGCGTTTTTCCTGGTGCCGCTCACGCTGGGCGTGTGGATTCGCATTGCGGTGCCCAACTTCCTGGCCGCTGACATCTCCTTTGAGACGATTATCCTGCTGGGCCTGCTGTTGGGGCCGGAGTGGGCCATTCTGGGCGGAGCGGTTCTCGCGGGACCGGCTGTTTATCACCACGAGTTTCTGACCTTGCCCTTCAACGCCGCGCTGGGCCTGGTGGCGGGCATTCTGGGCCGCTTTGTTGAGAAGGAGGAGATCTGGTCCTTCACGCCCTTCGTTGACCTGAGCCTCTACCGCTGGGTGCGCCGCAACCTGCTCCAGCCTGGATTGGACCGCCAGATTCTGATGCTGGTCCTCATTGCGGCCGCCGAGGCCTGCCGGGATTGGATTGCTTATGAATTTCCGCACCGGCTCTTTGCGCTCGTCGCCAGCCAGTGGTGGCTGCTAGCGCTGGTTTGCCTCAGCGCGCCCATTAATGTGGGCATTGCGCTCAAGGTGTGGAATACGCTGCGCATCGAGATGAAGCTGGAAGAGCAGAAGCGGCTGCTGCTCGAGGCCCGGCTCGACGCCCTGCAACGCCAGATCAACCCACATTTTCTCTTTAACACGCTTAACTCCATTGCCTCGCTGGTGCGCATGAAGCCGGAACTAGCACGGGAGATGATCGTCAAGCTGGGCAACATTCTCCGCGCCCTGCTCAAGGAGCACGATAGCTATGTGCCGCTAAGCGAGGAACTCAAATTCACCGACGACTATCTGGACATTGAAGTGGTCCGCTTCGGCGCAGGCAAGCTGAAAGTGGAAAAGGAGATCGACCCGCGGACATTAGGAGTATTAGTGCCCAGCATTCTGCTTCAGCCTTTGATTGAAAACAGCATCAAGCACGGCCTGGAGCCGCGCATCCACGGCGGCACGGTCACCCTGCGCAGCCGTCTGGAAGGCGACCGCGTGCGCCTCGAGGTGGCAGACGACGGCGTGGGAATGGGCAACCGGCCCGCTTCGGCGCTCAGACGCAGCGGTGGTGGCATCGGCATGAAAAACGTGCAGGAGCGGCTGGAGGTACTCTACGGGATCGAGGCCAGTTTTAGCGTGGTCAGCAACCCGGGACGCGGAACGCTGGTCACGATTGAGATTCCGGCGGATTTGGCGAGTGCGTCTTAGACAGGCCCTAGGATTTAAGAAAATCAGTACGGCTCATGACGCGGGCCACCATCCACTTTTCGT
Source organism: uncultured Acidobacteriaceae bacterium (assembly GCA_963804295.1). GTDB lineage: Bacteria > Acidobacteriota > Terriglobia > Terriglobales > Acidobacteriaceae > Telmatobacter. The sequence continues at coordinate 33,133 of CAWDQS010000075.1, read as the reverse complement.
ACTCCTCTTTGACGGACATACCGGGTTTGCGCAATCTGGGGTCTCGATGGGAAAGATAATGGGACCACGCCTCGTAGTCTTCCCCTGTGGCATTGGCCATGGCTCTGGAGACGGAGATTGTTTGAGTGGTGGCTTTGCTGGAGGCGCCAGAGATTGCGGCGGCAGCCGGAACCTTCTTCTTCTTTTCCACTGCAAATTTGGCCGTGTTTGCGCTGAAGAGCCAGATACTTTCAAAGGGCGCCACCAGGAATCCAATCAAACTGCAAGCCGGGCATACGGCTCCATTTTTACTGCCCAAAAAGCCCATACCATCCTCCGAGTATCAACTTTCACACCGATTCCAGATTGTAATGATGAGTTGAGCAATAATTTCACTTTGATCTTGGCCTGTCAATGAGAATTTGAATCCTCTAACCTGTGTAAATGTTCATATAGGTTGATTAGTCTGGCCGAGCCTCTGCGTTATGCACAGCCTCGCGCGCTTTCCTCAAAATATGTCGTTAGGTAAGCTAAGTAAATGGAGGTCTCAATGGATAATTCTGTCGCCGCCACCCCAGCGGCTGTGCATCTTGACCAAATTGGCCAGATCGCCATCACGGTTGACGATCTGGCGCGAGCCAAGGACTTTTATCAGAACAAACTGGGCATGAAGTTTCTCTTCGACGCGGGCACTTTGTGCTTCTTTCAGTGCGGGAAGATCCGCATCATGATTGCGACATCCGAAACGCCTGAGCCGCGCGGCGGAACGATTCTGTACTTCAAGGTTCAGGACCTTCAAGCAACCTATACTGCATTGCAGGAGCAGGGAGTGGTCTTTCTTCAGGCGCCACATCTGGTCGCGCGGATGCCCGATCACGATCTTTGGATGGCATTTTTGGCCGATCCGGAGACCAACAAGATCGGATTGATGTGCGAGTTGCCCAAGGCTGCCGCATAGCAGAAGCACTGACTTGTTGCGTTTGTCCTGCCAATTGACGGCAGTTGTCTTTTGTGTCCTGAAATGCACAGCCCCTCGCGCTATCCTCAAGTCATGGTGCGATTCACGGTGCTGGCGTCGGGGTCGAAGGGTAATGCTACGGTTGTTACCGGTGGGCGAACGCGCATTCTGGTGGATTGCGGACTGAGCTGCCGGGAGCTTTTCCGGCGGATGAAGCTGGCGGGCGAGGAGCCGGAGACGCTGGACGCGATTCTCATCACCCATGAACATTCTGATCACGTGGGCGGCGTGGCCGTGACGGCGCGCAAGCTGAAGATTCCGGTGTACTTTACCGAGGGCACGCACCGGGCGTGGATACGCTGGCTGTCGCCGCGGCGGCAGATGACGTATGCGCAATGGATGGAGCAGACGCGCAAGCAGGCCGCTGAACAGCAGGCTGAGGCGGTAAGTGATGAGGGTGAGACAGACGAGAGCGACTTGCTGGATACGGCTGACGGACGAGAAATCGAACCACAGGTCCTTCGACTCGCTGCGCTCGCTCAGGATGACAATAAGGAAGGGATCAAGCCGGACGAGTCGGCCAAGGCAAAGGACCCCACCTGGCTTCCGGCGGTGGAGTACTTTGCTGCCGGGAAGGCGTTCGAGATCGGCGACATTCACATCAGCCCCTTCACCACTCCGCACGACGCCGCCGACCCGGTAGGCTTTGTCTTCGGCGTCGAAGGAGTGCGGATGGGGTATGTCACCGACCTGGGCTACATTGCACCCAACGTCAAGGCGCAGCTAAAGGACCTGGACCTGTTGCTGCTGGAATCCAACCACGATCTGGAGATGCTTAGGGACGGACCCTACCCCTGGGCGGTCAAGCAGCGGGTAATGTCGCGGGTAGGACACCTCTCCAACGAGGCGGCGGCGAGCTTTCTGGAGGAGGATTACGACGGCCAGGCGGCCTACGTGATTCTGGCGCATCTCTCTGAAAGCAATAACCTTCCCGAGCTGGCGCGGGTCACAGCCGAGCGCGCCCTGAATGGCCGGGCCAGCCTTTTGGCCAATGCACTGCTGCTGGCCGCCCAGCACGAGCCACTTTCTTCTCTTTACTTTTAGGTGATGTACGTTACAATAGTGTAAGACACGGAATCACTCTGTACCAGGTAAATTGGCAAGGGAGACGCCAGGGCATTCCGCCCTGGAAGATGCAGAGCAGATCGGGCGCCGCAAGCGAATTTTGCCCGGGAGGCTGAACATCAGGTTTTTTGCTCCCCAGGCCACGTACGCCGCGCAAGACCATAGCGGTTGAACACATCCTTTGCAAAGTGAGTCTAAAAATTATGGCTACAACCCGATGCACAGATAGAGTCGCTGGCAGCATTTTGGCGAGCTGGCGTTATGACATTTCCGGTATTTCTCCAGAGATGCGTAAGGATTACGAGCAGCATTTTGCCGAATGTCCGCACTGCAGTGCGCGACAGAAATTCCACCGCAGCCTGGATGCGACACTGACGGTACTGACCTCGCTGGCGGTCTTTTTCTTCCTCTTTGCGCTGGCGGTTCTCAATCACTTCAAGCCGCTGGAGCACGTGGCCTTCAACTTCTTCGGCCTGGATATTGAAGACACCTACCATATGCTGGTTTCAGCAGGCATCTCAGGGCTTATTTTCTCGGCAATTTTGCTGGCTCTGGTGCTGACGACTACGCCGGCGCCTTCGTACCTGGGCGGCATTGCCGTGGAGCGCGCCAGGATGATCGAGGAACGGTTGCCCGATGCCATCAAGGCGCTGCGTTTTCGCTAGAGCAAATCCTGCAATGTAAACCTGGGAGCCTCCCCGCGCGGGAGGCTCTTGTGCGATCGGGTTGATTACTGTTTTGTCTTCGGTGTTGACTTCCCAGGGTTGGTGCCGGGCTTTGTTTTAGGTGTAGGTTTTGCCGCAGGAGCAGGCGTTGCCGTGGGTACTGTCGCTGCTGTCCCGCCGGGCGTTGCTGTTCCGCCGGGCGCTGCGCCGCCACCGGCTCCATTGCCATTTCTGGGTTGGGTATCTGAGTTATTGGTAGTGTCACCTTTCACCGCATTGCTCCCCAATCCCAGGAATGCGCTCAAGGAGGCGTTCGTCACGTACGTGTCATCGGCTCCCTTGAAAGTCTTTAATTGGCCCAATGCTACGACAGCATTCCAATCGTTGTCGTTATTGATGTGCAGAATCTGCTCCGCCTGCGTCTTGGAGATCAATGCTGGAAACAGAGTCAGGTCCGTGATTCCATCGTAGTTAGCGGATGCTGGATCATTCAGCGTAAAATTGATAGTTTCCAGTGGAGAAAGATACAACTTATTCTTGGGATACGCCTGGTTGGGGTTCTTGTTCCATGCAGAAAGAGTTAGACCGCTCACCTGCAGTTTATTGATCTTATTCGAGACTTTGAGAAGAACAATGCCCTGCTGTGTTCCCAAAATAGAGGCCTCGCCGTTGTTGCCAGCGGTGCTGTTTGGATTGGGCCGAAAGAACCAGCCAAAATGGCAGTTTCCGCTCTGGTAAGAATATTGATAGGCGATCGGTTGTGGCGGAAAGAGATCCTGAAAGACCACATTCAACGCCTGCGTGGCGCCAGTTGCCTGGGCCTGGACTCCAGGGTAAAAACTGGCCAGAGCGCCGGCAATGCTGTTGATGGCGGTGGCTGTATCGGCAAGCGGCTGATTCTTGAGTCCGGCTACGGTTTGCTGCGGCAGGATCTGGAGAATCTTGATGCTCTTGTCATCAGTACAGTCAATGTCAATTGCTTTGTCCTTGTCATCTGTAGCGGTAAGAGAAAACGAGGCATCCAACCATTCCGGGTTGCGGTTCGTCTCCTGGGAACTCTGCTCGATACTGTTAACTTGCTTGTCAGCATCCGTCTGGTTTGTCGGCGGCTGACCAACGCAAACCACTGGTACGGCGGAGATGTAGAGAATGATTGAAGGATAGTAGAAACTCTTTCCCTGAAGGATCAAGTTCGCATCAACCCCTGTCAGTTGACTAGCTGAACTTAGCGATGGAGACGGCACATAACCCATCGGCCCCAGAACTCCGCTCAACGATACCCGGACATAATCCTGACCGCAATTTATTCCGTTCAGCAAGGTTGGAGAAGGGTTCGCGAATGTTTGAGAAGTAGTAATGAGCGCCTGCTCTTGCTTTTCAATGTTTTTTGGTTGAATGACGCCTGGATCGAAACCTGGCTGCAATTTCGGATTGAATGTGATCGCGGCGTTGGTTTGGACTTCAAAATGTTCATGTGTGAATGTTTTCATGCGCGGAGCGCTTACTATGATTTTGTAGGTTCCAGGATCAATGGGTGGGGTGCTATAGCTACCCATGCTATTCGTCGTGGTCGTTACTGAGACGCCTGTATTTTCGTTGGTTGCTGTAACTGTGGCGCCCGGAACCACTGCTCCGGTCGTGTCAGTCACCGTTCCGGTAATGCGATTAGTTGTCAAAATCATTTGCGAACCGGCATGGATCGCGCAGAGTGCCAGGAGCAACGCGCCGCTGGCGGTCCGAATCACAAAACGAGAAATCGCATATTTCCAGATTTGATTCATGGACTAACCTCACTCTCCGTGTGTATTGGTTGGGGGATCGCAAGCGCATACAGCGAGTGAGCAATCAGCCGCGCGGTGCGGACTGTTGCTTGCATAGCGGATGACGAATCGCATCCGAGAAATGTGATTGCGCGAGATGCGTAAACGATTCAAATAGATTTAAGACCTGGCCTGGGCAAGGTGGGCCTTGTATGTTAATGTTCAAACCGTGAAAGTAGTCGGAAGAGGGAAGAGCGGTGTTACTTCAAAGGGGACGCGACGGCGGCTGCCGGGGCTCAGGGTTGGCGAGGGGTTTTTGGCGCACCCGTTTGACGAGGAGTTCGGGGTGCGGACCAGTGGACTAGTTGCTGGGCGTCACTTGAAGAGCGGGCACCTGCATGATCGCCATGCGACGGCTTACTACGGGGTTGCGCCTTCGGTCTTTCGGGCACTGATTCGCCGCTGGCAGAAAAGCCGGCTGGGCTGGGCGCTGGAGGCTGTCAGTTTTATCGATGTGGGCGCGGGGATGGGGCGGGCAATGCTGCTGGCCGCCGAGCTGCCCTTCCGCCAGGTGGTGGGGGTGGAGCTGAATTCGACGCTGGTGCGGATCGCGCGGCGCAATCTGGCTGTTTGGCGGGCTTCAGCGAGGGCGCGAGCGCCGATAAAGCTGTTCTGCGGCGACGCGGTCGATTTCCGGCCTCCTCATGGGCCGTGCTTGGCGTTTCTATTCAATCCGTTTGGCGCGCCGGTGATGCGGCGGTTGTTGACGGCCTGGAGCAAGGTTCTTGTTGAGCGGGCGGGGGAATTGGACCTGATTTATGTGAACAACGAGCAGGAGCGGGAACTGGAGCAACAGGCCGGATTTGCGAGGCTGTTTTTGGGCCAGGTTCGCCGGTCGAAAGAAGATGCGATTGCCGACCATCGCATCCTGTCCAATCAGCCGGACGGAGAGTACGCCTCGGCGAATTACGAGGATTGCTCCATGTGGCGCTGGGTAGGGTAAAAACAGGGAATAGGGAACAGGGCCGACGCTTGGGGAATATGACTTTGAAACAACCGTATCAGATCCTTGGCATAGGCGAGTTGCTGTGGGACATGTTGCCGGAAGGGATGCTGCTGGGCGGCGCGCCGGCCAACTTTGCGGTGATGGCCGCGAGACTGGGCAATCACGCCACGATTTTAAGCCGCATCGGTCGTGACGAGCTAGGCAAAAATGCAGTCAAGCAGTTGGAGCCGCTGCCGGCAGACGCGCGTTTCATCCAGGTGGACCCGGTGCAGAAGACGGGCCGGGTAACGGTGAGCTTCGAGGGCGGGCAACCAACTTATACGATTCACCGGCCGGCGGCGTGGGATTTTCTGGAGTTGACGGATGAGTGGGTGCAACTGGCCGAGCGTGCGGACGCCGTTTGCTTCGGCTCGCTGGCGCAGCGTTCCAGAGAGTCGCGGCAGACCATTCAGACGCTGGTGGCTCGGACGCCAGCCTCGTGCGTGCGGGTATTCGACGTGAATCTGCGGACGCCGTTCTTCTCCAGCGAGTTGATTCGCGAATCGCTGGAGTTGGCCACGGTGCTGAAAATGAACGATGCCGAGGCGCCGCGCGTGTTGGAACTGCTGGCTTTGCCGGTTCCCACATCCGGATTGTTGCGGGTCGCCGCAAAGCAACTGCTCAGAGAGTTTCCCTCGTTGCGCATGGTGGCCGTTACACGCGGCGCTCACGGCAGCCTGCTGTTGACGCGCGAGGAGGAGAACGAGCACCCAGGAACTCCCGTACAGGTGGCTGACACCATCGGCGCGGGAGATGCTTTTACGGCGGCCATGACCCACTATCTGCTGCGCGGGGCTCCCCTGGCCACGATGAACGAGGCGGGGAACCGCTGGGGCGCATGGATGGCCTCACGCACCGGCGCCATACCCGCGTTGCAGGAGGCTGTGCGCGCGGAGATTGCCGCAGGCATCGAGGGTTGAGCGGAATGCGCCGTCGTTGGAAAGGTGTTTTTCCGCATTGTCACCGGGGACTGCTTTCGATAGACTGACCCCGTATGCAAAAACTTCATTTCTCACTCATCCTGCTGATCGCTTCCCTTCCCTTGAGCCTGGTTTCCCAGGCGCCGTCGCTTGACCTGCAAGTGGATCATCCCATGGCCCAGGTCAGCCCCATGCTCTATGGGTTGATGACCGAGGAGATCAACTTCTCCTATGACGGCGGACTTTACCCGGAACTGGTGCGCGACCGCGCCATCGGCAAAGGGTGGGGATCGCTCTTCCACTGGACGATGGCGGCACGGGGAAACTCCGTGGTGAAAATTTCAGTAGACGATACGACAGGCCCCAGCGCCGCTCTTCCGCGCAGCATAAAGGTCAGCGTGACAGCAGCCTCCGAAGCCTCGCCTGCCGGGGTCCAAAACGACGGCTTCTGGGGCATTGCTGTTCGTCCGCGGACCACATACGCCGGCTCTTTTTATGCCAAGACGGACAGCAATGGCGTTCCGGTGACCGTGAGCCTGGTGAACGATGAGACTGGCGCAACCGCGGCTACGACGACTGTTTCCGGAGTGACGAACGAGTGGAAGCAATACAGTTTTTTGCTCAAAACCGCGGAGCTTCCGGTCACGGCGAACAATCACCTGATACTGACCATTCCGCGGCCGGCGACTCTCTGGCTTAATCTGGTCTCGCTCTTTCCGCCCACCTATCACAACCGCCCGTTTGGCAACCGCATTGACCTGATGGAGAAGCTGGCGGCGATGCATCCCAAGTTCCTGCGCCTGCCGGGCGGCAACTACCTGGAGGGGGACCACATTGCCGAACGCTTCGACTGGAAGAAGACCATCGGCCCCTGGGTAGACAGGCCTACGCATCCCAGCCCTTGGCGCTATCGCTCCTCGGATGGCATGGGGTTGCTGGAGTTCCTGGAGTGGTGCGAAGACCTGAAGATTGAGCCGGTTCTGGCGGTTTACGCCGGTTACTCGATGGCGCAGGAGCATGTGGAGCCGGGGCCTGCGCTCAAGCCTTACATCGACGACGCGCTGGACGAGATCGAGTACGTGACCGGCGGCCCGGAGACCAAGTGGGGCGCTGAGCGCGTAAAAAACGGCCACGCGGCTCCCTTCCCTCTGCACTACGTGGAGATCGGCAACGAGGACTGGTTCGATCATTCCCACTCGTATGATGGCCGCTTTGCACAGTTTTTCACGGCCATCAAGCAGCGTTATCCGCAGTTGCAGTTGATTGCCACCACGCCAGTGAAGAGCGTGAAGCCGGATGTGCTGGATGAGCATTTTTATCTGCCTGCGGAGGAGTCGTTCGCCTCTACCAGCCACTACGACAAGTACGACCGCAAGGGACCGAAGATTTTTGTGGGCGAATGGGCGACGCGAGAGGGCACGCCGACGCCCAACCTGGAGGCGGCGCTGGGCGACGCGGCCTGGATGACCGGCATGGAACGCAACGCCGACCTGATTATCATGGCCAGCTATGCGCCCCTGCTGGTGAATGTGAATCCCGGCGGAATGCAATGGGAGACGGACCTGATCGGCTACGACGCGCTCACGAGCTACGGCTCGCCCAGCTACTGGGCGCAGGTGCTCTTCGGCAGCCACCTGGGCACGGAGGCCGTGGATGCAAAGCTGGCCAACACCAGTCCGCGGGTGTATGCCTCGGCCACGCGCGACGAGAAGCTGCGCAAGCTCTTCGTCAAGGTGGTGAATTCTACGTCGGAGGAGACGGCGCTGAACATTACGCTCAATGGTGTGACCCACGTGGAGCGCGAGGCAACGCTGATCTCCCTGAGTGGCAAGACTCCCAACGTAACCAACAGCATCACGCATCCCGATGCGGTTGTGCCCGTGACGCGTGAGATTCAAGTCGCCGGACCAAAGTTCAAACAGAGTTTCGCACCCTACTCGATCAATGTGCTGGAGCTGAGCTACTAGAGACAGAATCGTGGATGGATGCGGCAGACAGCCCGGGCTTCCCCGCCCTTTGCCGTTTCCTGGATTGGCGCTGTGGTGCGGGAATCCCCCGACAAGAGAAAAGCCCATTTTCCAACCGGAAAGCGGGGGCAGGCGCAGATAAACTCGGCAGCGCACAGCGGACGGTTCACAAGGTGGGATGAATCGGCGAAAATGGAACTGGCAGGAGCTAGAAGGCGCTTCTTTTCGCCAAAACCTGCCTTGAACTGGTACGTTGATTCTGAAGGGTTTTATTTTCGACTATGGCCTCTAATCCATATTTTTCTCTGGCCGCTCTGTTTTTTGCGGCGCTGGGCTTTGGGCTGGCTCCGCTGGGACTGGCGTGGCTATGGGCAAAGATATTCTCGCCAGCCAAGCCAAACGCGGTGAAGAACGCCATCTACGAGTGCGGCCTGGAGTCCAAAGGCGACGCTTGGTTGCAGTTCCACTCGGCCTACTACCTCTATGCCATTATCTTTTTGATCTTCGATGTGGAGTCGGTATTTCTGCTGCCCTTTGCGGTGGCCTTCACCGGGCTGAGCGCGGCTGCCTGCGGGGCCATGCTGGTCTTTGTGCTGCTGCTGATCGAGGGTCTGGCTTGGGCCTGGGCCAAGGGCGTGCTGACGTGGGCGTGACGGCAGTTCTTAGTTGTCAATTCTCAGTTGTCAGTTTCCCTGATACCAAGGGGGTTGGCATTGATAGCGAATACTTAGAACTGAGAACTGGAGCGAAGCAACAATGGATGAGGGCTTGAAGATCGAATTAGGCAAGCAGGGAGTCTTGGTGACGACCATCCAGGAGCTGTATAACTGGGGCCGGCGCAACTCCGTCTGGCCGATGCAGTTTGGCCTAGCCTGCTGCGCCATCGAGATGATCGCCACCACCATGGCGCGCTATGATCTGGCGCGCTTCGGGGGCGAAGTCTTCCGGCCGTCGCCGCGCCAGGCCGATTTGATGATCATCTCCGGGACAGTAACGAAGAAGATGGCTCCCCAGGTTGTCCGGCTCTACAACCAGATGGCCGAGCCGCGGTACGTAATTGCCATGGGCGCCTGCGCCATCAGCGGAGGGCCGTTCAAGCAGGGCTACAACGTGCTGAAGGGGATCGACCGCTATATTCCCGTGGACGTGCACATTCCCGGCTGTCCGCCGCGGCCCGAGGCGCTGATTCAGGCGTTCATGACGCTGCAGAAGAAGATTGACGGTCAGCATTTGACGGGCGAGGATCGTCCGCGCTTTCTTGATGCGAAGCAGCAGGGCGAGTTTCCGGTGCCCGTCTTTGGAGAGCACGACCTGGAGCCGGCGTCGAACAAGGGAGTGTGGCCTGTGCCAGTGGTGATTGAGTGAACGAATGAATGAGTGAGTGAAGAAGTGAAAAAGTGAATTGGGACTGAAGGAGCGGAATTGAAGACGGTAGAAGAGATTAAATCGGCGATTGAGGCGGCGGTTCCGGGCGCTGCGGTGGAGATTGCGCCAAATCCCAACCCCGCCTTACCGCACTCACTGCGGATTGCGCCTGATCATGCGGTCGAGGTGGCGAAGTTCCTGCGCGACGACGAGGAACTCAAGCTCGATTACCTCTCCAACGTGACCGGCGTGGATTGGCCCGAGTCTCTGGAGGCGGTCTATCACCTCTATTCGGTCGAGAAGAAGCATGGGCCGGTGGTCATTCGGATGCACACTGAGAATCGGACCGACCAGGTGGATCTGCCCTCGCTGACGCCCATCTGGCGCTCGGCGGAGTTTCAGGAGCGGGAGATTTTTGATCTGTATGGAATCATCTTCACCGGCCATCCGGACCTGCGGCGGCTGCTGATGTGGGAGGGCTTCAAGGATCATCCCATGCGCCGGGATTACGTGGAGCCGGATGACTTTGAGTACGAGCCAACGGCGCACGACGAGGTGCTCAAACGCGCGCAGGCACATCAGGCCGCGGCTGCCGGACTGCAAGAATCGGGGGCCGGCATATGATTGAATCTCAAATCGATTCCGCCATCCTTGCTGCAAGGCCGGAAGGCTGGAATCGTCCCTCGGCGATTGAGCCGGAAAACGAGGGCGAACTGCTGGAAGTGGCCATGGGGCCTCACCATCCCTCGACCCACGGCGTATTCCGCATGGACGTGGCGCTGGACGGGGAGCGGGTGATTCGCCTCAAGCCGGTCTTCGGCTACTTGCATCGCAACCACGAGAAGATTGCCGAGGGCATCAGCTATTTGGCTTCCATGCCCTACACCGACCGGCTGGATTATATCTGTCCCATCACCAACAACTGGGCCTACGCGCTGGCGGTAGAAAAGCTCGCCGGCCAGGCGGTGCCCGAGCGCGCTGAGTACCTCAGGGTGATTCTGGGCGAGCTGACGCGCTATCAGAACCACGCCTCGTCAATTGGTTTTTTGATTCAGGAGATGGGCGCCAGCGGCACGCCGCTGATGTACGCCTTCCGCGAGCGGGAAAAAATTCTCGACCTCTTCGAGGAGTTGACCGGGGCGCGGATGATGGTCAACTACATGCGCTTCGGCGGCTGCCGCGTCGATGCCTCGCCGGGGTGGCTGGACCGGACACGCAAGGTGGTCGCTGGCCTCGAGAAGTTTGTGGACGAATTTGACCGGCTGCTCAGCAGCAATGAAATTCTGATGGCGCGCACTCAGAGCGTGGGCGTGCTGCGGCCGGAGCTGGCGGTCAACGCCGGAGTGACGGGGCCGATGCTGCGCGCCTCGGGCGTCAACTACGACATTCGCAAGGTGGACGGCTACGGCATTTACAACCGCTTCAACTTCCGCGTGCCGCTGGGCGATCATGGCGACGTTTACGACCGCTTCATGATCCGCATGCTGGAGATGCGCGAGTCGATTGTGATTTTGCAGCAGGCGCTGAAAGAAATCCAACCTGGCCCGGTGATGGACCCCAAGGCGAAGCTGCGCGGCTTCCGGCCCAAGCGGGGCGAGGCCTACGGTCGGATTGAAGCGCCCAAAGGCGAATTGGGATTTTATCTGATCAGCGACGGCGGACCTAACCCATACCGCTACCGTGTGCGACCGCCGAGTTTGATCAATCTGACGGTGCTGGAAGATATGTGCCTGGGCGTCAACGTGGCCGACGTGGTGCTGATCTTCGGCAGTGTGGATATTGTGCTGGGAGAGGTGGATCGGTAAAGATTTACTTTCGGCTTCTTAGGATGTTGTGGGTTAAGCCGTCCCCGGTATCAAGAGCAAGACCTGGGACATCCGGAAGTGAACCGCGAAAGCGGAGATGAAAGAATGAAAAGGAGAGGTCAAATGATGATTCGTCGAGTACGAGAAATGCTTGTAGTGGCTGTTGCCCTGATGGCGAGCCTGAATGCCCTGGCTGTTAACAAAATCAAGACCACACCCACTGCGGCGGACTCCGCCTATAACTTCCGTTGCGTAGGCCCGGCGCTGGACCTGACGCTGGATTCGTTCAGCCTACCCATTTCGAGGAGTACCGCCATCGCGTCGGCATCGGCAGGTGCGGCGAAGCCCCCAACTTCATCCTTGACGATTGATTTTCCGGCGAACAAGGCATATTCGACCTTGTATTCCCAGGTTATCAAAGGGGATCATTACAGTTCCTGCACGCTGGTCGAGACGGTGACTGTATCTGGCGGTGCAGCGAGTTCGACCGTGTTTACCTGGACCTTCAGTCAGGTGACCCCGACAAATGTAACTGCGATCTGGAGGAATACGTCTAGCACAGGATCCGCGAATCCGGGATCGCAAGGAACTGAACTTCCGGTTGCGCAGATTCGGGTGACTTTAACATATAGCGAAATTCGATTTGAAGACGGAAGTGGGAGTAGCTCCAAAGCTGCAACGGATAGTTGGACGCAAATGCAATGAATTCCATTCTTCATTGCCTCTTTACTAGTGTCACCATAGGCTGATGGTAGATCGGCGGGAAGTGCTAGCCAGTATTTGGCGCGGGGTGCGCGCCAGGTAAGTTGTGAGTTGGAGGGCATCGGGTGTTAGGCGAGGGCATACTGAAGGGGATGGCGGAGACGGCGAAGAATTTCTTCGGCAGCTATTTCTCCGCCGAGCGGCTGACGACGGTCCAGTATCCGGAGCAGCGGATTGCCCCGTACGAAGCGGCGCGCGTCTTTCCCTTCCTTGTGTACGATGGCGCGGATTGGGAGGCAGGTTTACGCTGCGTGGCTTGCCAGATCTGCGAGAAGGAGTGCCCGCCCAAGTGCATCTTCATCGATAAATCCAAGGACAAGAAGCCAGATGCACTCGGCAGGCCGCAGTTTTACCCGGCGAAATTCGACATTGATATTTCTGTCTGCATGAGCTGCCAGATCTGCGTCGAGGTCTGCCCCTTTGAAGCCATTAAAATGGACACGGAATATGAGTTAAGCACTGGCGACCGCTTTGGCGAACTGTTGCTCGACCGCAAGCAACTGGCTAAATCGAATCAGTATTACCGCCAGATTCATCCCGCTGAAGCGACAAGAGTGGATGCCAAGCTGGCAGCGGAGAAGGCTAAGTCCGAAGCCAAGGCCAAGGGCGCTGCGGCAGCCAAAACCGCGGCCATCGCCGGAGAGGGAGCGTAATCTATGATCCAGACTCCCTTCTTCGTGAATCTAGACCAGATCTTCGTTCTGCTTCAGCACTGGCTGGTCAGCTTTCTGCCTGCTGCGTGGCAATTGGCGGCCAGAGTACTGCTCAGCGTGGCGGCCATCGTCTGCCTCTTTCCGGCGCTCTTTGCACTGACCACAGTCTTCGAGCGCAAGGGACTTGCGCGCATTCAGAACCGGCTCGGCCCCAACCGTGTAGGCCCCTTCGGCTTTTTCCAGCCGATTGCCGACGGCATCAAGTCGCTGACCAAGGAAGACATCGTCCCCTCAAGCGCCGATGCTGTGGTGCATTTTCTCGCGCCGGTGCTGCTGGTGGTCACCGTATTCATGGGTTTTGCGGTGCTGCCCATGGGGCGCAACATGGTACTGGTGGAGATGGACGCCGGCCTGCTGTTTTATTTCGCCATGGGCACTTCCTCGGAGTTGGCGGTCTTCATGGCCGGATGGTCCAGCCGCAACAAGTACTCGCTGCTGGGCGCCATGCGCGCCGTGGCGCAGATGATCAGCTACGAGGTACCGCTTCTGCTCTCCAGTGTGGCGGTGGTGATGATCACCGGCTCGCTTTCGCTGACCAAAATCGTTGAAGCGCAGAACCACTACACCTGGGGTTTGCCGCATTGGTACATTTTTACGCCGTGGGGATTTGCCGGCTTCATAATGTACGCCATCTCGACCACGGCGGAGACCAACCGCTCGCCCTTTGACCTACCCGAAGGCGAGTCGGAATTAGTGGCCGGTTATCACACCGAGTATTCAGGCTTCAAATTCGCGCTCTTCTTCCTAGGCGAATACTTGGCCATGTTCTCCATCTCCGGGCTGGGCACTACGCTGTTTCTAGGCGGATGGTCAGCGCCTTTTTCGTTCCTGACCTGGGTTCCATCGTGGATCTGGTTCTTCTCCAAGCTAATGCTCTCCATCTTCGTCTTCATCTGGATGAGGGGCACGCTGCCGCGGCTCCGTCAGGACCAACTCATGAACTTTGCCTGGAAATTTGTATTGCCCATGTGTCTGGTGAACCTGATGGTCACCGGGTTATGGCGCTTCATGGGAGACAACTGGCTGCGCTGGGTTGTCTGCTCGACGATTCTGGCGCTGGCCTACGCGGGCATGGGCCTGGCTGAGATGCGCAGACAGCGCCTCGGCCCGAGGAGTTATCGCTATGCGGAGTGATCGATGAGCATTGTCTTCTATTTACTTGCGGCGCTCACCGTGGCTGGCGGCCTAGCCGCCATGCTGCTCAAGAACACGGTGCATTGCGCGCTGGCACTGACGGTCGCGTTTGCAGGGCTGGCGCTGCTCTTTCTCTATCTCGACGCGCAGTTTGCCGGATGGGCACAGTTTCTGGTCTACATTGGAGCGGTCGCCATTCTTGTAGTCTTTGCGATTCTGCTCACCCGCGGCTCGGAAACTCCCAAGGATGGTGTCTTCAGCCGGACATGGCTGATGGGGTTGGTGATTGCGGCGGGAGTCTTTGCGGTGCTGGGTTGGGCAGTGATCCAGAGCGTGCGCGTTTTGCCGCATGAAACGGCCGTGCCAGATGTAACCGTGCAACAGATTGGCGTGGCGCTCATGGGCCGCTACGTATTGCCGCTGGAGATTGTGGCCGTTCTGTTGACCGCCGCGCTGATTGGCGCCGTGATCGTGGCCATGCATGAAAAAGTTGGGCACGAGAAAGAGGAATCCAAATGACGCCGCTTGCGGGTTATCTTCTGGTGGCTGCGCTGTTGTTTTCGATTGGCCTGGCCGGCGCGCTCACGCGGCGCAACGCCATTTTAGTTTTAATCGGCATCGAACTGATGCTGAACGCGGCCAACTTGAATTTGATTGCTTTCTGGCGTTACGGGCCGCATCCGGAGGCGCTCACCGGCATGATGTTTGCGATTTTTTCGATTGCCGTGGCAGCGGCTGAGGCGGCGGTGGGGCTGGGCCTGGTGATTCAAATTCATCGCCACGCCAAAACAACGGACCTGGATCAGATGAACAGGATGAAGGGATGAGAGGTTGATGCAGGAAGTAATTTCAATCGCTCCGCAATTATCGGCTTCTCCCATCGCAGAGGTTCTCTGGCTGATCCCCGCCGTACCGTTGGTGGCTGCGGGCCTGTCCGCGTTGCTCAAGCAAGCCGGGCGAAAAACCTCCGCAACGCTTGCCATCGTTTCGTTGAGTATTTCGCTGCTGCTCTCGCTGATTGCCTTTGCGCATGTAGTTAGCGAATGGACGCAAGGGATCGCCGCACGCGAAGTGCTCAACTTCACCTGGTTTCAATTCGGTGCATCGGATGTCGACCTGGGCTTGGTGCTCGATCCGCTCTCGGCCATTATGCTGGTGATGGTCAGCTTTGTCGGCCTGCTAATCTTCATTTATTCCACCGGCTACATGAAGCACGACGAGAACTATACGCGCTTCTTCTGTTTCATGTCGCTCTTTGCCGGAGCGATGCTGGGTGTAGTAATTGCCAATAGCTTGCTGCTGCTGTTCATGTGCTGGGAGATTGTCGGACTTACCTCTTACTTATTGATTGGTTTCTGGTACCAGAAGCCAGCGGCGGCCGCTGCCGCAAAGAAAGCCTTTCTCACCACACGCATCGGCGATGTTTTCTTCCTGCTCGGAATTGTCTGGCTCTATGCGCAAACCGGCACGCTGCTCTTCTACAAAAGCGGTTCCGGTTCCATGGAGCACGCGGCTCTGGCCGGTTTGCTGTCGCAGCCTGCCGCCTTGGGCCTTACGGCGGCAGGTGCCATTGGCCTGCTGATCTTTGCCGGAGCTGCGGGCAAGAGCGGCCAGTTCCCTTTGCACGTATGGCTGCCGGATGCGATGGAAGGCCCCACGCCGGTCTCCGCGCTGATTCATGCGGCGACCATGGTGGCCGCGGGCGTCTATCTCATCGCGCGAGTTTATCCGCTGATGGCCGCAGGCGCGCTGGCTGGCGGGACCACGTCTGCGCTCACCGTCGTCACCTGGGTCGGCGCATTTACGGCCGTTTTTGCCGCGCTGATTGCCGTGGCGCAGAACGACATCAAGCGCATCCTGGCTTACTCCACCGTCTCGCAACTCGGATACATGATGGCCGGGCTGGGCATGGGCGGCGTGGCCGTAGGCATCTTCCACCTGATCACTCACGCCTTCTTCAAGGCACTCTTGTTCCTGGGTGCTGGCTCGGTGATTCACGGCTGCAATGAGGAACAGAACGTGCGCCGCATGGGCGGGCTGAAATCCGATATGCCGCTGACTTTTTTGACATATGCAATCGGTATGCTAGCGCTGTGCGGTTTTCCGCTGCTGTTTTCCGGCTTCTGGAGCAAGGATGGAATTCTTGAAGCGGCGCAACATTGGAGTGTGGCCAAGACGCCGTTCTATATGCTGGTCTTCGGCGCGCTGCTGACCGCGTTTTACATGACCCGCCAGGTGGCCTACGTCTTCTACGGCCACTGGCGCGGTGACAAACCCGCACAGGAGAGTCCGGCGGTGATTCTCATTCCGCTTGCGATTCTGGCCTTCTTCGCCATGACGTTGGGATTCATCGGAACGCCGGCTTGGCCGTGGTTCAGAGCGTTCCTGGATGGCCACGCGGCGAACTTTGATTGGCGCGTCTTGTTAGAACCAGGACTATTCATCGTGATGTCAGCCTCGACGGTTGTGGTCTTTCTGGGTATTGGTTTGGCGTGGCATTATTACGGAGATCGCTCGCCCCGTCCCACTGCGCCCGATGCGTTGGAAACGGCCGCGCCCATGGCCTGGGGTTGGCTAATTCACAAATTTTATGTAGATGAGTTCTACGGCATGACGGTGATTGCTTTTTACAGTTGGTGGGCGCGCGTCTCCGATTGGCTGGACCGCCGGGTCTGGGGCGGCGTTGTGGCCGGAGTTGCCTGTACCTTCAGCATGGGCGCTCGATTGAACCGCTTCCTCGACACAAATGTAGTGGACGGTGGCTTCGACAAGGGTTGCGAAGAACTCACCGTGGGCGGAGGCTTGCTCTCGCGGATGCAGACCGGCCGCGTACAGACCTATCTGAGAATTCTGGCGCTGGCCGTGGTTGCGTTGGTAGCCATTCTGATTTGGAGCAGCAAGGCATGAGCGGATTCCCTCTATTGACGCTGTTGACTGTACTGCCGCTGGTGGGAGCTGCGCTGGCTCTGGCAGCCGGCAAGCACGCACGCGCCGTGGCTCTCATCACCACCTTCTCCAGCCTGGCGCTGGCGCTTCTGGTCTGGATGCAGCTTCCTGTAAACGGAAGCATCGGGTTAATCGAGCAGCATGCCTGGGCGCCATCTCTAGGCATCGAGTATCACCTCGGCGTGGATGCGTTGGGCGCGCTGTTACTGGTTCTCTCCGCCATTATCACACTAATGTCGGTTGATGCGGCGCACCGCGTCCATCACCAGCCGGGGCTTTACTTCGCGCTGGTGTTGACGCTGGAAGCTGGGCTCTTCGGCTCCTTCACGGCGCTGAACTTCTTCCACTGGTTTTTATTCTGGGAGTTTTGCCTGATTCCCGCCTTCTTCCTCATCAAGCTATGGGGCGGCGAGCGGCGCAGCCCGGCGGCAACGCAGTTCTTCATCTACACCATGGCCGGCAGCGCTGCGCTGCTAATCGCGTTTCTGGCTATCTTTGTTTCAACCAACAGCATGGATATTTCCCACCTGACTCTGCTGGCCTCAACCGGCGAACTCGAGCAAATGGTCACGGCACATCTGGGGCCAAAGGTCATGACCTGGCTGGCAATCGGCGTGCTGGCCGGCTTCGCGGTCAAGGTGCCCATGTTTCCTTTTCACACCTGGCTTCCCGCAGCCTACGCAGAAGCTCCTTCGCCGGTGACCATGCTGCTGACGGGCGCGATGTCCAAGATGGGCCTCTATGGCATGCTGCGCATCGCGCTGCCACTCTTCGGAGCTCAAATCGCGCAAATCCGCGTGCCGTTGCTGGTACTCGCCGTGGCCACCATCGTCATGGGAGCTTGGGCCGCGGCGGCGCAGAAGGACCTGAAGCGCGTATTCGCGTACCTGTCGGTGAATCACCTGGGCTATTGTTTGCTGGGAATTTTTGCGCTGGCGGTTCCGGCTGCCGTCACTGGAACTGATAAAGCCTTGCTCGCCAGTCAGTCCGCGTCCCTCAGCGGCGTTATCCTGCAGATGTTCAACCACGGCATCACGGCCGCGGCGCTCTTCTGGTTTGTGGCCATATTACAGCAGCGCACCGGCGGCCATCGCGGCATCGACCAGTTTGGCGGCCTGCGCAAGCCCGCTCCGGTGCTAGCCGGGCTGATGGGCATTGCTCTCTTCTCATCACTGGGCCTGCCAGGGTTGAACAACTTTCCCGGCGAGTTCCTCATCTTCCGCGGCGCATTTCCGCTGGCTTGGGTCGCGGCTTCCGTTTCAATCCTCGGCCTACTGGTAACTGCGGTCGTGATTCTCACCTTGATCCAGAAGGTCTTCACTGGCCTGCTGCCGGAGCATTGTGCCAACTTTCCTGACCTTCACCACGGCGAACGTTTGGCGCTCGTCCCGGTCATCGGCCTGATGTTCCTCGTCGGCTTTGTACCTTCGTTGATTACGAATATCATGAACCCAACGGTCATCAACTTGCTGGCGCACTGGAGCTTCTGATGTTTTCGATCTTGCATCCAAACTCGGTGTCGCTCTTGGCGTGGACGATCTATCTCTCCTTTGCCAGTGCGCTTGTCCAGGTACTTCTGCCGGGAGGAAAGCCTGCCCTGGCGCGCTGGCTGGCGCTGCCCTTTGCCGTAGCCGGACTGGCACTGGCCGTGCAAGGTTTTGTTGCGGGCATGGGACAAGGCCGCATGACGCTGGTCGATCTAGCCTGGGTTCCCTCCATGGGGATTCGCTTCCTGTTGGCCGCCGACGGCATCAGCCGCGTGTTGGTGCTGCTCACCGGCCTGGTTGCGGTCGCGGGCATCCTCTTCAGTTGGAACATCGAATTGCGCACCAACGAGTTCTTCGCTTGTTATTTCGCGCTGATCGGCGCTGTCTACGGAGTTTTCCTCAGCTTCGATCTTTTTCTGCTTTTTGTCTTCTACGAAATTGCCATCGTGCCCAAATACTTCCTGATCGCCATCTGGGGATCCACGCGGCGCGAGTACGCGGCCATGAAGCTGGTCATCTACTCCTTTGCGGGCTCGGCAATGGTGCTTATCGGCCTGTTGGCCGCCTACACCACAGCGGGCAGCCATTCCACAGGCCTCGTCGAACTGGCCCATGCCAACTTGCCGGTCAGCTTTCAAATGGGTTGCTTCCCGCTGGTCTTCATCGGCTTTGCGATTCTGGCCGGCATGTGGCCTTTCCACACCTGGGCGCCCACCGGCCACGTCGCCGCGCCCACCGCCGCCTCCATGCTGCTGGCCGGCGTGGTGATGAAGCTGGGCGCGTATGGCTGCCTGAGGGTCGGAATCGCCCTCTTCCCGCGCGGTCTCGATCCCTGGGGATTTTCGTTTATCGGCATAGGCTCCTGGCGCGACGCCTTCGCTGTGCTGGCAATCATCGGCATCATCTACGGTGCGCTGGTTGCCCTGGCGCAAACCGACTTCAAATTCGTCATCGGCTACTCCAGTGTCAGCCACATGGGCTTTGTGCTGCTCGGCCTCATGACCCTTAATCAGATTGGCGTCACCGGCGCGGTTTTTCAGATGTTCTCCCACGGCATCATCGCCGGGCTGCTCTTCGCCATCGTCGGCCGCATTGTCTACGACCGCACACACACACGCCAATTGGCGGAACTGGAAACCATGCACCTCTCCCGGCGCCTGCCCTTCGCCGCCGGAGCTTTTATCGTTGCCGGAATAGCCTCGATGGGACTGCCTGGCTTCTCCGGCTTCGTCGCCGAGTTACAAGTCCTGATAGGCGCGTGGAAGGTCAACCCGTGGTGGGTCGCCGCAGCGGGTGTAGGCATTGTAGTCGGCGTCGCCTACATCTGGCGCGCAATGCAAAAGGCATTTTTCTCCGATATATTGCCCAGCGCGCACGTGCTGGAAGAAGAACAAGGCCATGCCTTCGCCGCCATTACCTGGCCTGAAGTTACCGGCGTCGTTCTGCTGGCAGGAGTCAGCTTGGCGGTTGGCCTCTGGCCGAGAATCCTGCTCGACACCATCGAACCTGCAGTGAAGACTCTGCTCGCGGGAGGTGTGCAATGAACTACGCAGACCTCTTCCGCGTCACGCTGCCGGAGACGGCACTGGAAGTTGCGGCGCTGGTTGTATTGGTCGTTGACCTCGCCTTCCTGCGCAAGGCCGCGCTCAAGCTGCGGGTAACTGTGGCGGCGTTGCTAGGCGTAGCCGGCTGCGGCGCGGCGCTGTGGACGGTCCAGATTCTGCGGCCTGCCGGGTTAAGTTTCGGTGAGTACGGTGAGTCGCACTTGCTAATCACCTTCGGATATGTCCAGGTGGCTCAGACCGGAATCTTGGTGCTGACCGCACTGACGCTGTTGCTTTTGATCGATTCGGTCTTCACGCGGCACGTGGGAGAGTATGTTTCCGTTGTGCTGATGGCAGCCGCAGGTGGATTGCTGATTGCCGGCGCTCAGGACTTACTCGTTATTTTTGTAGGGCTGGAGTTACTTAGTCTTGGACTTTATATTCTGACGGCGTTTGCAAAGAATTCTGGGAAAAGCGCTGAAGCGGCGATTAAGTATTACCTCTTTGGTGGAATGTCTGCTGCGTTCCTGCTCTTTGGGTTCAGTTACTTCTATGGATTGAGCGGGACCACGGACCTAGCTGGGATTCAACTTGCGATCACGCAGCAGGGACCGAGTCCACTTTTCTACGTGGCATGGATTCTGGTCGTCGCGGGACTTGGTTTCAAGATTGCGGCCGTGCCGTTTCATTTATGGGCGCCGGATACATACGAAGGCGCACCCGCCCCTGCCGCAGCGTTTATCGCATCTGTTTCGAAAGTGGCCAGCTTCGCGCTTCTGATCACGCTAAGTGTGAACTGGCTAATGGTAAGCGTGCGGGGCGACTTCATAGACGATTCGGCGGGAGCACTCCTTCGCCAAAGTTATGGGATTTGGCCGCAACTGGCGACTGTTCTATATATGGTGGCTGCTGCCTCAATGGTCGTGGGGAATCTTGCCGCACTCGCGCAGGTTAGTGTGCGGCGGTTGCTGGCCTATTCCGCAATTGCTCATAGCGGATATATCCTGCTTGGAGTCGCGGCCTGCCATCCTTATACTGGCCAGTCGGATGTCATCCAATTCATACTAGATTCGGATGGACCAGCTAAACATCATAGCATCAACGCAATCCTCTACTACGTCCTCACCTACGGCCTCACCATCATCGGCGCATTCAGCGTGGTCTCCGTCGTCGAGCGCGCCACGGGCAGCGATCGCCTCGACTCCTTCCTTGGCCTGCACAAGCGCAATCCGCTGCTGGCTGGCGTGCTGCTGGTGCTGTTTCTCTCACTTGCCGGCATTCCGCCGCTGGTCGGCTTCTGGGCCAAGTTCAACCTCTTTGCCGCCGTGCTGGGCGTCTCAGCCGGTCCGGTTCTCTTCGCTCTGGTTGCTTTAGCCATCGCTTTGAGCGTGGTTTCGCTGTATTACTATTTGCAGGTGCTCAAGCGGGCCTATGTAATGCCCGCGATAGACGAGTCTCCAATTTATGTGCATCCGGTTACGCTTGCCATGCATCTTATGATTGCAGTAGCTGTTGTAGTGCTGGGTTGCTTCCCTGAGCTGCTCTTAAGATGGATTGAAAGCTATTATTGCTTGATTTAACTCGCGTGATTGTTTGCCTGCGGTGATTTCCCCAGCCGACTTGCCCCAATGGACGACTCGCCGAGCAAGCCTCTCGGTCAAGAATTGCGCAAGATATCGAGTACGTTAGGCTGATCAACCCGGCAAAGTGAGTCAAAAACACCGACTTTTGGGCCAGTAGTCACCTATTACCTTTATCATCAGATGTTACCACGGTAATACCGCGCACCCCCCTTGCGCCTGTTTTTACAGTAATTAAAAATTGCTCAGCAGGATTGTGGCTCGGCGCTGTCCCGAGTGTTGCACCGGGCCACAGGAAACGTGTGTTTTTGTCAATTCGCCACATCGCAGCGGACGAGATACGTAAGGTGTGCGCGCACAACCGGAGTCCATTCATATGTTTGGGCTCGCCCATGATGGGCAGAAAAGGATGAAGGAAATGAAAAAGTTGAATGTTGTTCTGGCTCTGATGGCCGTTGCGGTATTTGCCCTGTTATCTCTCAGCCCGCTGAAGGCACATGCGGACACGGTAACCATGACCTTTGAAAATCCTGGCGGCCAGGTCACAGGTAACGCTTATGTCTATCCCTATAACTTCAGCATCGATGGCAGTAATAACTACACGCCGCTGATGTGCATCAGCTTCACTCAGGACATCTATCAGGGCGAGGTTTGGCAAGCTACCATCACGCAGATTGTAGGCAACTCGCAATACGAAGAAGCCGCTTACATCTTCTCGCTGGCCAGCGCTTCCGGCGCGTCGTCGACAACCATTGCGAACGCACAGTGGGCTAATTGGGAACTCTTCGATCCAAGCGCATCGAGCAGTATACCTGGCGATGTAAATCAGTCTGACGTAACCACTATTCTGGACAACGCGGCGGCTTATGTTGCGGCAAATCCCAAATCCAGCCTCTACTCCGAATACGTGGTTTATCAACCCATTGACGGCAGCCAGCCCTCCGGAGACGTCACTCCTCAGAATTTCATTGGCGATTCATATTACTCGGGCGGTTCGCCTACACCTGAACCCGGCAGCCTGATCCTGCTCGGAACCGGCATGATCGGACTCGCGACCTTTTTGTACCGCAGAAAGATAGTTGCTTGAGATATCTCTGCGCAAAGAAACCATCTGCGCCATTTAAGCGCATAACCAAAACCATTCATACGACTGGACTCGCCCAAGATGGGCTGAAGAGGACGATGGAAATGAAAAACTTTAATAATGTTCTGGCACTGGCGGCCGTTGCGGTTTCCGCCTTGTTGACGCTTAGCCCAATGGAAGCGCGCGCGGACACAGTTACGCTCACCTTGGATCCCAATTGGGGAGACTATTCCGACTACTCATGGGTTAGTAATGGTACGACATATACAGAATCCGTTGGTCCTTACCTAGCAACAGTGAACGGTGACGGCTATATCAATGCGCCTGTCCTGGTGATCTGTTACGACATGAATGCAGCAACTTATGTCGGAACAACTTATACAGGCTCCTTCGAGCCGGTCACCGCTTTCAGCAGTTTAATCTCCAGTGAAATCATGGAATCCACCTACTTGGGCAACGAGTTGATGAACGATGGCGGCCTCAACGCGCCATTGGCCACCCGAGGAGCCATCTCAACGGCGATCTGGCAGATTATGAATGCATCTTCCACTACCGGAGTTACGCCGTTTCCAGATGACCCGGCCGCCCAGCCCTACATAACCGATGCCATCGTTGCTGTAGGCAACGGCTCGTGGACTGTCGCAGATGCCAATCTCTACACAACGTGGATGCCTGATGATATCGGGTCGATCCAGCGGTTTGACGTTGCGCCGGCGCCAGAGCCCGGCAGCCTGATCCTGCTCGGCACCGGCATGTTCGGACTAGCGACTTTTATGTACCGCAAAACGATAATTGCTTGAGATACCTCTGCGCACGCGCATTCAATCGACCTGCTGCAGGACCGATTGCATATTCGCCTGCCCCGGTTAAGGCGCTTCCGCCTCCGGTTAAATGGCCGCAGGTTTTGCAAGCTGCTATTGCTCTGTCAGACCCAGCTAATGTGCGAGTACATTTGAACTATTTAACAACGATGTCGATTTGATATCGGATTATTCTACTTTGACGTGGCTTGCAGTGGCGATAACGCTCCACATTGTCGCGGCAGCTTCGTTGATATTAAGTCGTCTCAACATAGTCTTTTTGTCTGCACATGAGTAAATCGCAACTGATTGAGTTGCTGTTGTTACCGCTAATGCCGCTGGCCGGCCTATGAGCCAGGATTAATCACATAAGGGATATTGCGGCGATTCCGCTGGCAAAATCCACAGAAGCAAAATATATTTTTTAATTAGATTTTTTTGATTTTCGAGGTTTGGATATCATAAAACGATCCATTCCCAGGTTGATTTCGCCTCCTGGTAACGTGCATTAGTAACCTCTAATTGAATCTAAAATAACCGTTGTTGCAGGCTAAACCTGATGGTTTTCATTGACTGAAAATTAGAGGCCACATACGATGAATACTGTGGTCGAAGGTGAGAATACGACCCAATGATGCATTCATTGTTGAGAAAACTTTACCATGCTTTTTCATTGTTCAAGCATTGGCTAACTTTCTCAAGTGGTTTCACTCAGTTTGTCAACGGGCCAAGGGGGGAAGCATATGAAAAAATTTAGACTAGGTTTTGTTTTATTCTCTGTCACACTGTGCACTCTTTTCATGCTCTGCCCGTCGAAGGGCAGCGCAGAGACAATGACAGTGACGCTTGATAGTGTCGGGGGGCAATCATCTGGACCGGATTACGTGTACCCCTACAATTTCAGCTTTAACGGCAGTGCGGCACTCACGCCGCTGATGTGCATCAGCTACGAAAATGAAGTCTACATCGGCGAGAGCTGGCAAGCAACGCTAGTGCCGGTCACGGGATCAGGGAACGTGCAATACGTGGAAGCGGCTTACATCTTCTCTTTAGCCGCCGCTCCCGGCGCATCCGCCACAACCATTGCAGAAGCGCAGTGGGCTAACTGGGAATTCTTCGATCCCAACGATCCCACTTTGCTGGGCAATGTGCCTGCCGGTTATCAGAGTGACATCAACAATATCTTGGCTACTGCGGCGAGTTTTGCCACGAACAATCTCGACACAGCCAACTTCCCCAATATCGACATTTTTATCCCGATAGCTGGTTCCCAGCCCGCGGGTGATGGCTTACCGCAGTTTTTTGTTGGGGATCCTGAGCCTGTGCCGGAGCCAAGCAGCTATCTCCTCTTTGGAACCGGCATGTTTGGACTTACGTTTTTAGGGTTCCGCAAAAGGTGCGTTGCCAAGGTGCGCTGCTCAAGAAATCTCTGATTCTACTGCGGTCCGTCCCTCCCACGGACCGCATAAGGACAATGCACCAGGCCTGGAAGCGCGATTCTGTATCCAGGCCTGGTGCAGAGAGCCTCACTGCTCTATATCATTGATTTACGGCTTGGATTTAAGACTTTTCCGCGCGTTGGGCAAGATCGATTTCTGTTTCCTCACTCCTCCTCAGACGTAATCCTGTCAAAGAAACCCCACTTCCGATTCTTCCGAACTCGTGTGCCGGCAATTAGATTGGAACTATGGGTCAAGCACAAGCCAAATGGAGGCATGAACTTGCCGCGATGGTGGCGCTGGCGGTTCCGGTTGTGCTCAGCGAACTGGGTTGGATGGCCCAGGGCATTGTGGACATCATCATGGTGGGCAGGCTGGGTCCGGCGGCCATTGGGGCGGTCGCGCTCGGCAATGCCGTCTATTACACCCCTGCGATCTGCGGCATTGGCCTGCTGCTGGGACTGGACACGCTGGTTTCGCAGGCCTTCGGGCGCAGGGACCACGACGAATGTCACCGCTGGCTGGCCCAGGGCGTCTATCTGGCCTGCATCGTCACGCCGCCGCTGATGCTGCTCATCTTTCTGGCCAGCTATGGCTTTGCACCCTTCGGAATTGCGCCCGAATTGGCCGCTCCGGCAGCTGCCTACCTGCGTATACTCAACTGGGGCACCCTGCCGCTGATGTTCTACGCCGGTACGCGACGTTACCTGCAAGGCGTCGGAGATGTGCGCGTCATTACCCTCACCTACGTCGCGGCCAACCTGATCAACTGGTTTGGCAACTGGGTGCTCATCTACGGCAAGCTGGGGTTTCCGGCCCTGGGCGTGAACGGTTCGGCAATTTCCACGCTGGCGGCGCGCATCTTCATGGCTCTAGCGCTCATGGGTTTTTCCTGGCGCTATGAGCGCAAGCGCGGCCATCCGCTCTTCCTCCATTGGGCCGGACCCAACCTAGCCAGGCTCCGGAAGCTGGTTCGCTTGGGTGCGCCTGCGGCAGGGCAGATTCTGCTTGAAGTAGGCGCCTGGAGCCTGGCAACGCTCTCCGCCGGGTGGCTGACGCCGGTGGCCCTGGCCACGCACCAGATTGCCCTCAACTACGCCAGCCTCACCTACATGGTCCCGTGTGGCATCTCCGCGGCAGCAGCTATCAGCGTCGGCCACGCCGTGGGCGCGGGAGACCCGGCTCGGGCACGCCGCGCCGGTTGGCTCGCCCTAGGGCTGGGCACATGCTTCATGCTCCTGGCCGGTGTGGTCTTCCTGGTGGCGCCGGGGCCGCTTATCTCCCTCTACACCAGCGACCCACAAGTCATGGCCGTCGGGCCTAGTCTCTTGGGTTTGGCGGCGGCCTTCCAGATCTGCGACGGCATCCAGACCGTCTCCACTGGAGCGCTGCGCGGACTGGGAGAGACGCGTGTGCCCATGCTGGCCAACCTGGTCGGCTACTGGGTACTGGGGCTCCCGCTGGGCCTGAGCCTCTGTTTTCTGCTGCACTGGGGCATTTACGGCCTGTGGATAGGCCTATTGCTGGCGCTGTTCGTCATCGCAGCGACGCTGCTCGCGCGCTGGCAACGCGATTCGACTCGCCTGGTGCCTTTGGCTTGATTTGGTGCATGAATCTATCCAATCAGGCCATTTTTATTGCGGTATCTTCCTATTTCGGAATGGGCGCGAATCCATTCCTTTCCACAGGAATCAAAGGAGTCGAGATGCGATGTGGACGGGGACGACAACCAGCGCCGGTGATTATAATCACATGTGTGAGAAAGATAGACTCTTTCCCGAATGAATCGGAAGGGAATCCCGCCAAATGTCAACAGGCGCTCTAGCCCTGGACGAACAACAGGGCAAAATCGGCGCGCATATGCGCGTCACAAACGACTTCAGCATCAATGTGGCGACGGTAAACGGCTCCGGCTCGCAGTCCGCCAATAGCGTTCTGCTGAAGAGCATCTTTGGAATGGGCGTTCCAGTGAGCGGAAAAAATCTCTTCCCTTCCAACATTGCCGGTCAGCCCACCTGGTTTCTAATTCGCGCCAGCTCGGACGGATACGTCGCCCGCAAGCGCGACTCCGAGATTCTTGTCGCGCTCAATCCGGAAACCGCGCAGGGCGATGTGCAGGCCCTGCCCGCCGGCGGCGTGGCCATCTATGAGGAGAACTTCAATCTCGATCAGGCGCGCGGAGATGTGTTCTTTTATCCCGTGCCCTTTGACAAACTCACAGCCTCCGTCTGCACCGAGGTCAAGCTGCGCAAGCTGGTCAAGAACATGGTATACGTGGGCGTTGTCGCCCAGTTGCTGGC
This sequence comes from uncultured Acidobacteriaceae bacterium, assembly GCA_963804295.1. GTDB lineage: Bacteria > Acidobacteriota > Terriglobia > Terriglobales > Acidobacteriaceae > Telmatobacter. The sequence goes on along the minus strand of CAWDQS010000075.1, from coordinate 5,755 downwards.
GATCGATCTGGAAGTGGTGGAGAGCTGCCTGCAACGGCAGTTCGCCAAAAAGCAGAAGGTCTTCGATCTGAACTTCGGCGGTGTCAAAGCGGGCTGGGAGTATGCCCAGGCGAATCTGATCAAGCGGGATCCCTACATCATCGAGAAGATGAATCAAACCGAGGGCAAGATCATCATCGACGGCAACGCGGCCTGCGGCATGGGCGCGGTATTTGCCGGGGTTACGGTGGTCGCCTGGTACCCCATTACGCCCTCCACCACGGTGATCGAGGCAACCAGTGACCTGCTCAAAAAACTGCGCCTGACGCCGCAGGGCAAGGCCACCTATGCCGTGGTGCAGGCCGAGGACGAGTTGGCCGCCATCGGTATGGTGCTGGGCGCAGGCTGGGCAGGCGCGCGCTCCATGACCTCAACCTCCGGTCCCGGCATGTCGCTGATGGCGGAGTTCTGCGGCCTGGGCTACTACGCCGAGATTCCCGGCGTCATCATCAACGTGCAGCGCACCGGGCCCTCCACGGGCTTGCCCACGCGCACCCAGCAGGCCGACCTGCTTTCTGCCGCCTTTCTCTCCCACGGCGACACCAAGCACCCGATTCTGCTGCCAGGTTCGGTCAAGGAGTGCTTCGAGCTGACCCAGGCGGCCTTCGACATGGCAGAGCGATTGCAGACCCCGGTCTTTGTGCTTACTGATTTGGATTTGGGCATGAACAACTGGATGTCGGAACCCTTCGATTATCCTGCCAAGCCTCTGGATCGCGGCAAAGTGCTCTCCGCTGCGGATCTGGAGCGGCTGGGCGGCTTTGCCCGTTACCGCGACGTGGATGGCGACGCCGTTGGCTGGCGCACGCTGCCCGGAACGCTGCATCCCAAGGCCTCGTACTTTACCCGCGGCTCAGGACACAACGACGCGGCCAATTACACCGAGAACCCGGAGGAGTATCAGACGTTGATGGACCGGCTGGCTCAGAAGTTCGAGAAGATGCGTGAGCTGCTTCCTGCGCCGGTTGTGGTCAAAGGCGGAAGCTCTAAAATCGGTTGTGTGGCCTACGGCTCCACCGATTGCGCTCTTACCGAAAGCCTCGACCAGATCAAGCAGCGCTACGGGAAAGACGTGGATTATCTGCGCATCCGGTCCTTTCCCTTCGCCCAGGCAGTTCACGACTTTGTGGCCTCTCATGAAAGCATTTATGTGGTCGAACAAGACCGCGACGCGCAGTTGGCCAGCCTGCTCAAGCTCGATCTTCCCGCCGCCCAGGTGACCAAACTGCGCAGCATTCTTCACTACAACGGATTGCCGGTGGACGCTGAATCCATCACCGTGCAATTTGCGTTACAGGAGAGCCTCTAAATGGCAACCGCCGCACCCGCTTCCAAAGTCAACCACATCGGCCTTCCCATTCTCGATTATCGCGGCGGCAAGAGCACGCTGTGCGCCGGCTGCGGCCACAACGCCATCTCCGAGCGCATCGTCGACGCCATGTTCGAGATGGGCGTGGAACCGGAGCGCGTCATGAAGATGAGCGGTATCGGCTGCTCGTCCAAAACACCGGCCTACTTCCTCAGCCGCTCGCATGCCTTCAATGGCGTGCATGGGCGCATGCCGGCCATCTCCACCGGCGCCATCCTGGCCAACCACACCATGACGACCATTGGTGTATCGGGCGACGGCGACACCGCCTCCATCGGAATGGGCCAGTTCGTTCACCTCATGCGTCGCAACCTGCCCATGATCTACATCATCGAGAACAACGGCGTCTACGGGCTCACCAAGGGCCAGTTCTCAGCCACCGCCGACCTCGGCTCCAAGCTCAAGACCGGCGTGGTCAACGAGTTGCCCGCCATCGACACCTGCGCGCTGGCTATTCAGTTGGGCGCCACCTTTGTGGGCCGCTCGTTTTCCGGCGACAAGAAGCAGTTGCTCTCCATGCTCAAGGCCGCCCTCGCCCACAAGGGCACGGTGATGCTGGATGTCATCAGCCCCTGCGTCACCTTCAACGACCATGAGGGATCAACCAAGAGCTACAAGTTCATGCAGGAAAACGACGAGCCCATCAACGAGATCGGCTTTGTGGCCAGCTTCGATGAGATCGAAGTCGATTACGACTCCGGCGAAATCTACGAAGTGGAGATGCACGACGGCTCCAACCTTCGCCTGCGCAAGCTACTGGAGGACTACGATCCCACCGACAAGGCCAACGCCGTGCGCACCCTGATGGAGGCCCACGACAACGACGAGATCCTCACCGGCGTCTTCTACATCGACACCGAGAAGGCGACCTTCATCGACCAACTCAATCTGGTCGACGAGCCGCTGGGAACCCTGCCCGAGTCGCTCACCCGGCCACCGAAATCAGCCCTCGATGCCTTGATGGCCGCTCTGAAGTAAACTCTGCAACCTGATTTCAAGCACAAAAAGCCCCGCTAACGCGGGGCTTTTCCGCATGGCAGTGGCGCTAATCATTCGGCACGGGCGCGGGCGCGACGCTGCCGCAGTCCGGGCCTTTGTACACAGACGAGGACTCGATGGTGTATTCGATTGTCCTAGAGTTCGGTCCCATCTGCATGGCCCCGGTAAAATGCACCTTGCCAATGGCGTGATTGGGGTCGGCCCATGAAGACTCCAGAGTTCCTTTGCCCGCCATTCTGCCGCTGCAAATCCAGTCGGCAGACATGCTGGTGCCGTGCAGTACCACGTTGGAAACCTGGCATTCGTTGTTGCGGCTTTGCGGAATGGGAGCGCCGTACTTGTTGATCATGGCCTGGGTGAGGCAAACCTGCGTAGTGTGCGGGCCGTTTCCGGGCATGGTCATGCCCTGAGGCATGGGCGACTGCTGCCAGGTCATGTTGGTGGTCATCTCCCACAAGCCGGGTTTCCTTGCTGCTTGCGCCCCGGCAAAAAGGATCATAACGAACAGGCAACAGCCCATGGTGATCAAAACTCGATTCTTGTGCATATTTTCTCCTGTCGGGTCGCGCCGGCTCATGGCCGCGCAAGTCTTCACTTTATAGCAAAATGGCACCGGTGGAATAGAAATAATTCAAGGCCGTTCAGCACTGCCCACGGCATTCGATACTATACGGCTCCGATATTGACCACTTACAATACTAGAATGTAACGATTACAGCATCATCGACACAATATAAATATGTTCAGATCGCTTGTTGCCCACCCACTCGCATTTTTCTCTTTAAAAATGCCTTGTATTAGGAAGTGCTACCGGCTCCATCGAACAATGGGGGAAGAAAGATGAAGAAGGTAAATTGGATGTTGAGTATGATGTCGGGGGCATTCATGCTAGCAATTATTGTTGCCAGCCAATCGAATTTCTCAGCGCACGCACAAACAGCCTGTTTGAGTAGCTGCGATAGCACACACACAACGTGCTTGAACTATAAAATATATACCAGTAACGGCAAAGAGGATACAGATAAGGAAAAATCCAATAAGAGCAATTGCGAAAAAGGCTATACGGCTTGCAAGAACCGGTGCGCAGGCAATACCCCCCAGGCGCCTCAAAATCACAAACCAGAAGACAATTGGGAATATATCGATCATTGCAAACGCGATAGCGGGATAGGAAGTTGTAAGGAAACGGACACGAAGTGCTTGGCAGATGCTAAGATCAAATACGAAAATTGTAGGACTACGGCGAACCACTAGGTAAGAGAAAACTCAGTCCCGCTCCGCCAGCGCCGCACAGCCCAGCGCCAGCAGGGCGTCTGCCACGCGGCCGGCGTGGTGGCGAACGACATTCTCTTCGCTGGCAAAGTCGCCGGTAATGACGCGCACGCCCAGCGCCTCTATGCGCTCAATATCAGGGAGGATGGGGGAAGCTCCTTCGGCCGCGTAACGGGCCTGCGTCTCCGGCGATAAACTCCCGGTATTCACTAGCGCGTAGTCGAAGATGGGCTCTCGTGTATGCTCGTATATCCGTTCAATGTGCTGCGAGGCTGTCAATCCCAGGCTTTCGTTGGCTTGGGTCATCAGGTTGCAGATGTAGATCCGCACTCCGCGCGCCTTGGCAAGCGCATCGGGCATACCCTGTACCAGCAGGTTGCAAATCAGCGAGGTGTACAGCGAGCCGGGCCCCACGCTGATCAGGTCGGCGCGCTCGATGGCCTCCAGCGTCTCCGGCAGCGGAGCCGCGTCGGGAGGGTCGAGCGTCAGTTCCACGATGCGCTTGCGGCTGGCCGTGATATTGGTCTCGCCCCGCACCAGCGAGCCATCGTCCATGCGAGCCACCAGCGTGGCATTAGCCGTCGTCACCGGGTAGATGCGCCCGCGCGTGGCCAGAATCTTCGATGCCAGTTGAATGGCGTGGGCAAAATCGCCGGTGATCTCGGTGAGCGCCGCCACAAAAAGATTGCCGAAGTTGTGCCCTTCCAGGGCGTCGCCCTTGCGAAAGCGATGGCCAAAGAGCTGGGCCAGCAGGTCTTCCTCTTCGCTGAGCGCCACCATGCAATTGCGCAGGTCGCCCGGAGGAAGCATATTGAAATCCTTGCGCAATCGGCCGCTGGAACCTCCGTCGTCGGTCACGGTGACCACCGCCGTCAGATCGGCGATCAGGCCCCCTTCAGGGGTTCCTTCGCTGGAAGTGACCACATGTCGGCGCAGTCCGCGCAGCAGTGTGGAAAGGCCTGTGCCGCCGCCGATAGCCACCACGCGCAGCGGACGGGCTGAAACTGCCCCGGTAACCGTTTGCCCATGTGGCTCTGTACCAGAAGTCGAGCTTTTTGAGGGAGTCACTGGAGCCTTATGGCACCTCGGGATACAGCAGCTCAGTAAACCTGGGGTCGTCTGACATGCTCTGGAAATCGTTGTCGACGCGAGCCTGAAGCCGGTTTTTGGGGTTCATTTCGATTGCCTTGGCCAGGTTGCTCAGGCAATCCTGGGTTCGCCCGGTTATCGCGTCCAGCAGCGCCAGCCCATAGTAGGCGTAATCCGCCTCGGGATAGGACGCCAGAATCGAATCGAACTCCTCGCGCGCTTCCTCATAGTAGCCGGTATTCAACTTGGAGACGGCGTAGTCGTAGTGCTCCTCGGGCGTGGGAAACGTCAGCTTGTGCGCATCCATTTGCCGCTGGCAGATGCTGATGTAGGTCTTGCACCGTTCCAGCAGTTCGTGCGGCGCGGTAGCATGCAGCTTCTCGAATGCGGCCATGGCTTTATCGAATTTGCCCTGTTGCAGCAATACCATGGCGGACTGAAAGTGCTGGAAGGCTGGTCCCGTGCCCGAATTGGCTTGGGCGCCGGGTTTGACGGGTGGCGGAGAGTCTGTTTTGCGGTCGTGCGCCAAGGTTCAAGCCTCTTACATCCAAAGTTTACTGCGTCTGTGCAATCATTCAGCGCGATTGAGCCAGTTTGCCGCTTGCTGAAATCAGCGCCTGCAATTTGCGCCGCTAGGCACCCTTTATACGCACAACCCCGCCTCACGTCAAGCCGGCCGGCGGGGCGGGCCTGATCCGCCCGGCCTTTTTGCCTGGGAAGAGGCGCTGTAAATGGCCGGATTCAGTGCCGGATCGTTGTACATCTTCAGTTGGCGATAGAGCTTGAAACGCCGTTTTCCGTCGAGTGTCTCGCGCCACAATGCATCCAGGCAGCCGGCCAGGTCACGCCGTTGCTCCTCAAGAATGGCCAGCCGCTCCAGGTTGCGTTTCGCGTGCCCTTCCGGCGCGCCGGCCCGCTCCGCCTCTTCGCGTGTGTGATAGATCTTCAGCGCTAGAATCGAGAGCCTGTCGATCATCAGGCCCGGCG
>CAWDQS010000074.1:0-42156 GCA_963804295.1 uncultured Acidobacteriaceae bacterium | reverse complement strand
AACGGAGCGCCTCCGCCTCCGCGCGCATCTGCGCATCGTCCAGCTTGTTCGCCAGCACCGGCACGAGGATGCCCGCAAATGCCCACGATCGCGACGGCGACCAACAGCATGAGGAGGAACTCCGCGCGCACACGCTCAGGCTTAGTGGATCTCATTGATGACCTCGACCACGGGCAGCACGACGGCAAGGGCGACCCGGAACACCCAGAGGATGACGCCACCAGCATCGCCGGCTCGATCATGGCGAGCGCCAGCGCGACCCGATGCTTCGCCTCGGAGGAATAATCATCGACTTTGCGCCCGAAAACCAGCGGCAGCGAGCCCTCCCCGCTCCTGACCGCGAGGACGACCTCGGGGGCGAAAACGCCGGCGGACTTTTTCTTCGATGGCGGCGGCGGCCAGGCCTGTCATTGTGCCGGTGACCTGCTCGGCGACCTCGGAGAGAATTTTGGGGTCGTTGTAGTGGGTGGTGGCGATGACGATGGCCTTGGCGCGGGAGACGGCTTCGGCGCGCTCCTTTGGGTTGTTCTCCACGTCCAAAGGCGTGGCGCGTTCCTTCATGAAAATACCTGAGCCGACGAAGATGGCCTCTGCGCCGAGTTGCATCATGAGAGCGGCGTCGGCGGGGGTGGCGATGCCTCCGGCGGAGAAGTTGGGCACTGGCAGCTTGCCGGTTTGCGCGACCATGTGGATCAGCTCGTAGGGGGCCTGGTGGTCCTTGGCGGCGGCGTAGAGTTCTTGTTCCGAAAGCACGGTGAGGGCGCGCATCTCGCGGATGATCTGGCGCATGTGGCGGACGGCGAAGACTACGTCGCCTGTGCCGGCTTCGCCTTTGGTGCGGATCATGGCCGCGCCCTCGGCGATGCGGCGCAAGGCTTCGCCTAAATTGCGCGCGCCGCAGACAAAGGGCGTGGTGAAGGCGTGCTTGTCGATGTGGTGGGCCTCGTCGGCGGGGGTGAGGACCTCGCTCTCGTCGATGAAGTCGACGCCCAGCTCCTGGAGGATTTGGGCTTCGGCGAAGTGACCGATGCGGGCCTTGGCCATGACAGGAATCGAAACGGCGGCGATGATCTGGCGGATGAGCGAGGGCTTGGCCATGCGGGCCACGCCACCCTCGGCGCGAATCATGGCGGGGACGCGCTCCAGGGCCATGACGGAGGTGGCGCCGGCCTCTTCTGCGATGCGCGCCTGCTCGACATTCATCACGTCCATGATGACGCCGCCTTTGAGCATCTCGGCGAGGCCGATTTTCAGGCGCAGGCTGGTGGCGGTGATGCGATTGATTTCGTTGGATTCCGGCATGGAGATGGCCTCGCTGGGAGCGGATTCCGGGGTTCATCATAGCCGGAAGACCGCGTTGGGATTACTTACCAGTGTAACAGCGTGTCAGGGACTGGCCGTCCAGGCAGACGGCGCTTGCGCGCAACGAGATCTGTTGTATCCCACCCATTCGCAGACATTTCATAAAGCAGGTTCTTCGACTCCGCTGCGCATTGCTCAGAGGGATGGGACACGGAGCATTCTCGGTTGAATCAGGAAGCGACTTCACAGTGGCGAAGGACAGAACTTCTCAAGGCGCTTGCGGTGTTGTACTACTCGGCCATTCCTTAATTATTCCCAATCCTACTGTTGCATTTCTGGTCATCTTTCTGCTTGATTTCTCGTCGAATGGCAACCGTTCACCCACTGCCGCCTCCGGCCAGCGCGCCGCCTCATCCCCCTGAAGCGGCAGCGGTCGATTCAGGCGTTGAACAGGCGCTGGTGCCAACATTTCACACGCCGGAGGGGGCTTTGATCAAGCTCACCGAGCCGGTGGCGAAACTTCCGGTGGAGTTGGAAGTGGCCGTGCCGGTGCGGGATTTTCGGGTGCGCCATCTGCTCACACTGGAGCCTGGGCAGGTGATTGAGACGCAATGGTCTCATGGCGCGGATATGCCGCTGTCCTGCGGTGATGTGCAACTGGCCTGGAGCGAGTTTGAAGTGGTGGATACGCAGATGGCGGTGCGTTTGACCCGCCTGATGTGAATGGACTAGGGACTAGGGAATAGGGAATGGGGCGCTGGTCGTAGAAGAGGCGCGGAGAGGCCGAGGAATGATAGCAAGCGAAAAGACCAGGCCGGAGGGCGGGCAGATTGGCGGCTTGGCGGGCTGGCTGCTGGGGAGGCTGCGCGGCGGCGGGCGCAGGCAGCCGAGGCTGGAACTGCTGGAACGGATAGCGCTGGCTCCGCGACAGTCGCTGGCGCTGGTGGAGGCCGAAGGGCGGCGATTTCTGGTGGCCACATCGCCCGAGGGCGCGCCGGCATTCTATGCGTTGGATGAACGCGCGAGGCGGCATACGGGCGAGCGAGAGTCCGCTAACAGAAGGCGAGGCGCGATGCCGCAGGCGGCGAGGGTCTCATGGTAGCTTTCCTGCTTCTGGCGGCTCCGGCGGTCGTGCCGATGTTGCCTGATCTGAATGCAAAGCTACACCCCTCGGACTCGACGCCGTGGACGATTCTTCTGGTCCTGACGCTGATTACGCTGCTTCCGGCGATTCTGATGGCCGTGACGCCGATGGTGCGGCTGCTGGTGGTCTTCCACTTTTTGCGCCAGGCGCTGGGCACGCAGACGGCGCCCTCGAATCCCACTCTGATGGGACTGGCCTTGATGATGACCTGGTTTCTGATGACGCCGGTGCTCAATCAGGTGGACCAGCAGGCAGTTGAGCCTTATCGCCTGGGGCAGATCACCGGCATGGAGGCCATCGACCGCGGCGCTCAGCCGGTGAAGCACTTTCTGTTGAAGTACGCGCGGGAAAAGGACCTGGCCCTGTTTACCGCCGCCGGCCAGATTGCGCGGCCCGCGAAATCCGACGACCTGCCCATGCGGGTGGTGATGCCGGCTTACATTCTCTCTGAGCTGAAGGCGGGTTTTGCCATCGGCGCGGTCTTATTTCTGCCGTTTCTGCTGATCGACATGGTGACGGCGTCGGTTACCACCTCAATTGGAATGTTCCAATTGCCGCCGGTGGTGGTCTCGACGCCATTGAAGATTCTGCTTTTTGTGATGGTGGACGGCTGGAATCTGCTGGCCAACTCGTTGTTGAAGAGCTTTTAGGGGAGTGAAGATGACGCCAGACATGGTTTCCGAAATACTGCGCCAATTGATGAAGGAGGCGCTGATTCTGGCCGCGCCGCTGCTGCTGGCGACGATTGTGATCAGCTTTGTGCTGAGTCTCTTCCAGACCCTGACCAGTTTGCAGGAGCAGTCGTTGACCAGTGTTCCTCGGCTGGCGGCTATCGCCATGATTCTGCTGGTGGGCATGCCGTGGTTTCTGGGCCGGATGGCGTCGTATACGATTCGGCTGCTGGAGGATTTGCATCGTTACATCGGATAGGAAAAGCAGCTAACAGCTAATAGCTATCAGTCAGCAGCGAAAGGAAGAGGACACGGATGCCGGATTGGGGGAGCTTTCTGACTGCCATGACGCTGGCCCTGGTTAGGGTGAGCGGGATGGTGGCCTTTGCTCCGTTCTTTTCCTCGACAGCATTGCCCATGCGCGTCAAGGCGATTTTTGCAGGCGCGGTGGCTTTTTTGCTGGCGCCGCTGGTGGCCACGCTGCCCAACGCCCGGATCACACTTGGTTTCTCCTCACTATTGGGGGAGTTGGCGGTGGGGCTGGTCTACGGGCTAACGCTTACGCTGCTGAACGAGATGCTGATCTTTGCCGGGCAGATTATCGGCTTGCAGTTCAGCTTCTCTCTGGTCAACTTGCTGGACCCGGCCTCGGCCATCCAGACACCTCTGCTGGGCGAGCTGTTTCAATTGATGGGCACGCTGGTGATCATTACCGCCGGTTCTTGACCGGATCATGCTAGCCTCTCTGGTGCGCAGTTTCCACGTGGCTCCGCTAGGCAGCTTCGCGCTGGCTCCCACCTCCGCACTGGAGATTGTGCGCGCCGCCGGAGGCATTTTTCTGGCCGCCGTGGAGTTGGCCGCGCCGGTGCTGGCGGCAACCATGCTGGTGGAAGTCTCCGTAGCCCTGCTGGGCAAGCTCAGCCCGCAGTTGCCGGTGATGATGCTGACCGTTCCCATGAAGACCCTGACCGGCTATGCCATTCTGATCGGATCGCTGGCTCTTTGGCCGCGCTTCATCGAGGCCCGCTTCAGCGGGCTGCTGGACCTGGCGGAGCGGTTGATCGCCGCGCCGGGCCAGATATCGGCGTTGGGGCTGGGAGGATAGCCCATGCCCGGAGAGCCCACAGAACAGGCAACGCAGCACCGGCGCGATAAGGCGCGCAAAGAAGGCGACATTCTGCACAGCCGCGAGCTGTCAGCCGCGGCCGGAACGCTGGCCGGTGTGATGATGCTGGGCGCGGCGGGCAGCCATCTTCTTATAGTCTGGCGAGACAACTTTGCCGCCTTCATCAATCTTGGTTTTGCCGCCCACTGGGAGCCCAGCGAGATCCAGCCGACACTCCATGCTCTGCGCAAGCTGACATTCGAGATACTAGGGCCGCCGGGGGCGATGATGACGGCCGTAGCCGCGGGCGCACTCGGAGTGGGCATCTTGCAGACCGGCGGGGTCAACTTCTATGCCGGGGCGGTGGGCTTCAAGCTGGATCGCATCAACCCAGTCTCCAACCTCAAAAACCTCTTCTCGCTGAGATCCGCCGCGAGGCTGGCCAAGTCCTTGATTCCGGCCAGTATTCTGGCGGTTTTCTGCGTGCAGCGCATCGCCAGGCAGATGACGATTCCCCCGTTTTCAACCGCGCGTCTGGAGATGCTGGGCGCGGAAGTTTATGGGATGCTGCTGGCGGCTGCGTGGCTGCTATTTGCCTGGTCGCTGATTGATTATCTGGTGGAGTGGCAGAGCCGCGAGAGGCGGCTGAAGATGAGCCGCGAGGATCTGCGCGACGAGTACAAGGAGACCGAGGGCAACCCGCAGATTCGCGGGCGCATCCGCAACCTGCAGCGCCAGGCTCGCCGCCGCAAAGTAAAGGCCGACGTATCGAAGGCCGCCGTGGTGCTGACCAACCCGACACACTACGCCGTGGCCCTGGGCTTCGATTTTGTCACCATGGAAGCGCCAAAGATGCTGGCCAAGGGGCGGAATCTATTGGCCGAGGAGATCAAGGCCGAGGCCCGCTGGGCGGGGGTGCCGATTATCGAGAACCCTCCGCTGGCCCGCTCGCTCTACCGTTCGGTGGAGGTTGGCCAGGCGATTCCGGCGGATCTGTATGCCGCAGTGGCGGCCATACTTGCCTACCTCTACCGCCAGCGGCTGGAGGCCGAGATGCGCGAGCGGCGGGCGCGCGAGGCGGCGGCCCGAGGGCAGGCGCGAGCAGCCGCCCAGGCAGCCGCGCAAACCGGGCGTCCTGGTTCTGAATTTAGAGGAGATTCCCAATGAGCACTGCCGCCATTACCGCCGGTCCCATGCCTGCTGGATCATTCTTGAACCGGCTGCGCGAGTACGTGCTTCCGATTATCACCATCAGCGTGATCTTCGTCATGCTGGTGCCGCTGCCAGCCTTCGCGCTGGACTTTCTGCTCACCCTGTCGATGGCCGCCTCGATTATTGTCTTTCTCTCCGCGGTGCAGATTCGCCGCGCGGTGGAGTTAAGCGTATTTCCCACCTTGCTGCTGCTGTTGACACTTTTCCGGCTGGCGTTGAACATCGCCAGCAGCCGAAGGATCTTGCTGCACGGGCAGGAGGGCACGGCCGCCGCCGGCAAGGTGATCGAGGCCTTCGGTCAGTTTGTGGTGGGCGGCAACTACGTGGTGGGCTTCGTGCTGTTTCTTGCCCTGATTGCGATTCAATTTCTGGTGGTATCGCATGGGGCGGTGCGCACCGCCGAGGTGACGGCGCGCTTCACGCTGGATGCGTTGCCGGGCAAGCAGATGGCCATCGACGCGGACATGAACGCCGGGCTGATTGACGAGTTGGAAGCGCGCAAGCGCCGCCAGGCAATTGCCCGCGAGGCGGAGTTCTACGGCGCGATGGACGGGGCGGCGCGCTTCAACCAGAGGGATTCCCTGGCCACGATTCTGATTACCGGCATCAACATCATTGCCGGCCTGCTGATTGGAACCTTGCAGCAGGGCATCGAGTTGGGCGAGGCGGCGCGCACCTATACGGTGCTGACGGTGGGCGACGGGCTGGTCACATTGATTCCTTCGCTGCTGGTCTCGGTGGCCGGGGGCATCACGTTGACGCGCGCCAACTCTGCCGGGCTGCTGGGCGGCGAAATTCGCGCCCAGCTACTGGCCAAGCCGGTCACGCTGTATGTGGCCAGCATGGTCTCCGCAGCCATGTGCCTTATTCCGGGATTGCCTAAAGTGGCCTTCCTGACGGTGGCGACCCTGCTGTTTTTTGCCGGACGCCGGGTGGCGGCCACGGCGGCTACTGCTCCGCCAGCCGAGGCGGGGGTGGTGGAGAAGAAAAAGGCGGGCGAGGCGCAGAGCACCGATCTGGCCAACCTGCTGCGCCTGGAGGATTTGACCCTGGAGATTGGCTTTCAACTAATTCCTCTGGTGGACGAGAAACAGGGCGGGCAACTGCTGAACCGGGTGCGCGCCCTGCGCCGCCATCTCTCCGCGGAGATGGGCTTTCTGGTTCCTCCGGTGCATATCAGTGACAACCTGCGGCTAAGGCCGCGCGAGTACTTGTTTAGTTTGAGGGGGATGGAGATTGGACGCTGGCAGACCGAGGGCGCGCTGTTATTGGCCGTTTCGGGCGACCCCAACCGGCGTCCGCTGGCCGGAAAGGAGGCGCGGGAGCCGGCCTTTGGGGTGCCCGCCATCTGGATTGAGCGGACACTGGAGGACCAGGCCAACGCAGCCGGCTACTCGGTGGTGGATGCGGTTACCGTGATCACCACCCACCTGGGAGAGCTGATCCGCCGCCACGCCTGGGAGCTGCTGGGCCGCTCGGAGACCAAGCGCCTGATGGATGCGCTGAATGAGAGCCATCCAAAACTGCTGGAGGAGCTGGTTCCCAAGCTGCTCACTCTGGGCGAGGTGGGCCGGGTACTGGAGCAACTGCTGCGCGAGCGAGTTTCGATCCGCGATTTGGGCACGATTCTGGAATCGATGCTGGAGACCGCGCCGGTGAATAAGAGCGTGGTGGCGCTGGTGGAGGCCGCGCGCCAAGCGCTGGGCCGGAGGCTGATTCAGCCGCTGCTGGACGGCGAAGGCCAGTTGCCGGTTCTGCTGCTGGATGGGGCGCTGGAAGAGGAGATACAAAACACGCTTTCGCCGGATGCCGGTCAGAGAATGCTGGCTGCGGGCACTGCGCCGGGAACGCCTGTGGTCCGCCGCCTGGCCGATTCTTTGAGGCGGCTTATCCCCGCCTCCTCCGCCGCGGCGCTTCCCGTGCTTTTATGTCCTAGTCCTGCCCGTTATCACGTGAAGCGCTGGCTGGAGCCGGTGATGCCACGTCTGGCGGTAGTGGCCGCAGGAGAAATTCCTCCGGATATTCGCCTGCGCCCGGTGGGAACGGTGCGTTGAAAAAGACAGGGACCAGGGACTAAGGGACCAGGGAATAGGCAGGCCAAGGTTAGAGGTTTGTAACGAAGGGGCAAGGATGGAGACTGAAACGGCGAATACGATAGCAAGCCAGAGGGCGCCGCGGCGCACTCCTCCCGGAGACGGCTATCCTCCGGGCGGCGCGCAACTGCCGGTGCTGACCAGCGAGCAGGAGCGGGTGTTGCTGGAGCACCTGCCGATAGTGCGTTTTCTGGCTCGCCGCATTCACGAGCGGCTGCCCCAGCATGTGGACATTGAGGACCTGGTCTCGGCCGGGGTGGTCGGGTTGATGGACGCTTTCTCCAAATTCGATCCGGCCAAAAAGGTGCAGTTTCGCTCTTATGCGCAGTTCCGCATCCGGGGAGCGATTCTGGACAGCCTGAGAACGCTGGACTGGAGTCCGCGCGAGCTGCGCCGGAAGGGCCGGGCGGTGGAAGAGGCCATCCGGGCGTTGACGGCCAGGATGGGGCACGCGCCGGACGAGGGCGATGTGGCCAAGGAGATGGCGCTGGGTTTAGACGAGTACCAGCAGTTGCTGGGCGATCTGAAAGGTTTGGAGATCGGCACTCTGCACCTGGAGCGCAACGAGGATTCGGGCGAGGAGGAGCTGTCCTATATTCCCAGCCGTCCAGAAGATGACCCGCTGTTCAACTGTCTGCGCAGCGAGTTGGAAGACCGGCTTACCGAGGCCATCCAGAATCTGCCCGACCGGGAACGCCTGGTAATGAGCCTCTACTACTACGAGGAGATGACCATGCACGAGATTGGCCTGGCGCTGGGGGTGGTCGAGTCGCGGGTCTCACAGGTTCATGCCTCGGCGGTGGTGCATCTGCGCAGCGCGCTCAAGGATCTGGCAGCCAAGGGGGTATTTGAGCGTCCGCGATCCCAGAAGGCGGCGGTACGGGCGCGGCGTTGAAAGCAGTTCTCAGTTTTCAGTGGACAGTTGTCAGTAAATAGGCAAGTTGAGAGAGCGAAGAGCAGCCCAAAGCCGGGATTTTTCACTGACAACCGTTTTTCGAGGGTAGAGCCATCATGGAAAAGACGCTCAAGCAGAACGAGATTGACGCCATGTTTCAGGCGGTGCTCAACGCCACGCCCGAGGCGCAGAAGACCGATGCGCGGGCCCGGGCCGTGGCCTACAATTTTTCCTCCGCGGGCCAGATTTCGAACGAGCAGTTGCGCGCCATCAGTATGTTGAACGACCAGTTTGCGCGCAATCTGACGCATAACCTGGCTGCCTGGCTGCGCACCCGTTTTCAGGTCAACCTGGTCTCGGCCGAACAGATTCCATTCAGCGAGTTTCTGTTGCGCATTCCCGAGATCAGCTACGTGGCTTCGGTACGCATGGATCCTCTGGGGGCGCTGGCCGTGCTGCAACTGGATTTGGCGTTGGCTCCTCCTGTTATCGATCTTTTATTGGGCGGCGAGGGCCGGGATGGACCCTTGCGCGAGCTGACCGACATCGAGGAGTCGATACTGGCCAGTCTGGTGGAGATCATCTGCCGGGAGCTGACCACGGCCTGGCAGCCGGTGGGGCTGAACTTCAACTTCGAGCGCCGCCAGATGCAGACCCAGGTGGCGCGCATCATGTCGGTCACGGAAAAGACGCTTTGCCTGAGCTTCGAGATTCGCATGCCGCACTCTTCAGGCCTGCTCAACCTGGCCTTCCCTGCGGTGGTGGCCAACACCATCCTGCGCCGGCTGACCTCGGACTGGGCCCGGCGGCGCCGCCACGGGGGCGAAACGCGGGTGCGCATGGAGGCCGCGGCGCGCCGCATCCGCTTTGGCGCCTCGTTGCAACTGCCCGCTGCGCGCATGGAGGCCAGCGCCATCGAGAACCTGGAGCCGGGCACGATTCTGCGCTTGGATGTGGCCGCCAACACCCTGTCCGAATGGAGGGTCGGCGGCCAGAAACTTTCCCTGGCGCAGGCCATTCGCCAGGGAGAGCACCGCGCCGCGCGCATTGAGCGGCCAGTCATCGAGGCGGAGTGATGAAGAGCTATCTTGAGTTCTGGACCGAGGCTGCAACCACGCTGTTCTCCCAGGCGCTGGCCGGAGAACCCGAACTGGTCGAGTCGCTGCCCAAGCCAATGGCAGCGGGCGCCTTCGGCTTTACCGCCACCATAGCCGGGGACGAAGAGGGCCGCTTCAGCGTGCTTCTGGACCCCGCTATTCTGGAATCGCCCCTGGTGGGCGAGGGCATGGACCAGAAGGCCGGCTGGGGCGAGATTCTGAAAGAGGTGGCCAATGCGGCGACCGGGGAGCTGTTGGCCAAGACGGGAAAAAAGTGCCGCGTCGAGAAGTTCGAGGAGATTACCGGGGAGAGCAAGGTCTCGCGCGCCTTCCAGTTGAAGTCCGGCGAGCGCGTTTTCACGATTCTGGTGCGCGACGAGGTGCGCGCACCCAAGCCGGCAGCGCAGCCCGCCGCCCGGCATGCCGATGTTCCCGCGCCTCCTTCTACGGCCAGCCTCAGCTCGGGCATCAATCTTCTGATGGATGTGGAACTGGAGGTTTCGCTGCGCTTTGGCTGCAAGGAGTTGCCATTGGGCGAGATTCTCGATCTAGGTCCGGGAGACGTGGTGCAACTGGATCGTAATGTTACCGACCCGGTAGACCTGATTGTCGGCGACAAGATTGTGGCCTGCGGCGAGGTGGTGCTGGTCAACGGCAACTTTGGTTTGAGGGTGACGGAAGTGGCCTCGCCCAGGCAGCGTCTGGAGAGCATCCGATGCCTATTCTGAGTCGAAACAAAGGCCGGGGCCAGGATCAGGGCCAGGATCAGTTCCAGATGCAGGCCCAGGGTCAGACATTGACGGCGCTGAGCCGGCCGGCACAGATAGGGGCGCGCCAGCCTGAGCGGCGGGAGGCGGAGACCCAGGGAGCGGCGTTGGCCAGTAGAGCGCGGAACGCCCTGTTTGAAAGCTGCGCCAATCCTGGCTGCAGTTCGGGATGGCTGCACCTGTGGCGCAGCCGCCAGGCGCCGGTATTCGAAGGCGGCTGGAGTTGTTCTACCGCATGCACAGCGGCGCTGGTGACAGCGGCGGTGCGCCGCGAGATGGATGGCCGGGGCCTGGCTGCCGAGAGTCATCAGCATCGCATTCCTCTTGGCCTGATGATGCTTGAACAGGGCTGGATCACCTCTGGCCAGTTGCGCCAGGCGCTGGATGCGCAGCGGATGGCCAAAGCCGGAAGGCTGGGCCAATGGCTGGTGCGCCAGCAAGGCGTAAGCGAGCAACTGGTTACACGGGCGCTGGGCTTGCAGTGGAGCTGTCCGGTGTTGCCACTGGAGTATCACGATGCCGATGCGCTGGCTGTTCTGGTGCCCCGTCTGTTTGTAGACGCATTTGGCGCTCTTCCACTGCGGATGGCCGCCGGACAGATTCTTTATATGGGATTTGAGGACCGGCTGGACCCGATTTTGGCCCTGGCCGTGGAGCGGATGAGCGGCTTGAGGGTGGAAAGCGGGTTGGTGCGGGAGTCGTTGTTTGGCCTGGCGCACACCCGTATGCTGAGCGCGAAGTATCCCGCCGTGGAGCTGATAGAGGCCGTCTCGGAGCAGGTCTTGGCGCGCGCGCTTTCAAAATCCATTGAACAGGCGCGGCCGGTCGAGTCGCGTCTGGTGAGGGTTCATGATTGCCTGTGGCTCCGGATGTGGCGGCGACCGCAAAGCGGGCCGATGCCGGAGTGCGACTCGATACAAGATCTGATCTGCTCACTGGGGACGCACTGAATGAAGAACCGAAGGTAAATGAGGGAATACTACTCATGAATTGGCCGGAAAAGCCGATAAAGACGAAAGCGGAGGAAATTAGGCATGAGTGAAGTGCGGGCTTTTGATCGTCGATGATTCCTCGGTGATGCGCAAGATTGTGGAGCGCTCACTCCGCCAGGCGGGACTGGATGCGCTGGTGGTCTTCGAGGCCGGCAGCGGCATCGAAGGGCTGGAACAGTTGCGGATCCAGAAGGTGGACCTGATTCTCTCCGACATCAATATGCCCTCCATGGATGGGCTGGAGTTTCTGCGCCAGGTCCGGGAGCAGAATCTGGCTCCCGGCGTACCGGTGGTGATGATTACCACCGAGTCGAGCGAGCAGTCAGTGAAGCAGGCTATTCAGTCCGGGGCGCAGGGCTACATCCGCAAGCCGTTTACGGCCGAGCAGGTGAAGGAACGGGTGTTGCCGTTGTTGAATGCGGCATAGCCGGGAGGCGTCTGTGTGCTGTTAAACGGTGTGCGCAAGGCCGCGATCATGGCAGTGAGGGGACGCGGCAATCAGGAAATGGAGCATACGATGGAGTGTTCATTGCGTGAATCCTTGCATTTGGTCTCCGATCCCAAGAATCTGGATACCAGTGTGGAAGAGGTCTTCAGTCTGATGCTGGGTGTCACTTGCCAGCGCTATTCGGGGCCTGTAGAGATCGGCGAGCCGGAGTCGGTGACGGCGGTGGTTGGTTTTGGCGGCCTGTTGAGCGGGGCCTGCGTCTTTCGCAGCGGGGCCTCGGCGGCCATCAAGATCGCCGCGCACATGACGGGCATGGAATTCTCCGAGGTTGACGATACCGTCAAGGACGGGATTGGAGAGGTCTGCAATATGCTGGCCGGCACGTGGAAGGGCAAGGTGCCGGATCTGGCGGCCAACTGCGGCCTCTCGGTTCCGGCCGTGATAACCGGGCAGGATTACAAACTCCACGTGCAGTCTCCTGAATTCAAGCTCCACCACACGTACCATTTCGACGACGCCAGCTTCGAGGTCACCATCATCTGCGATGGGCTGCAGTAAAACAGGGACTAAGGGACTAGAGACGTAGGGACTAGTCCCCATTCCCTGGTCCATTCTCCATTTCCTACTTACATTCCTTAGTTCCTAGTCCCTAAGCCCTAATTCCTAATCCCAGCCTTCCCCAATTCTGATGCTTCTCTAATCCATTTCGAGTCTCTTCCGGTCCGTCACCTGCATTGACTTCCTGTTGTACAGGAGGGGCTGGCGATGGACAGCGGATACTATGCGGCGATGACCGGACTGGTGGCGCGCACCCAGGCTCTGGACATTGCGGCCACCAATCTGGCCAATGCATCGACCCCCGGATACCGGTCCGAGCAGGAGTACTTTCGCTCGGCGCTGCTGGGGCCAGACGCTCAGGACTCGCAGTTGGGGCAGACGGTGAACAACTTCGGCCTGCTGGGCGGCGACCGGCTCAACCTGGGCCAGGGCGCGATTCAACAGACGGGCAATCCGCTGGATCTGGCCATTGAGGGCGAGGGCTTTTTCATGGTGCAGAGCCCCAACGGGCCGCGTTACACGCGCGATGGCGGCTTTCACCGCACACCGGCCGGGCAACTGGTGACGGAAGCCGGCGATCCGGTGCTGTCTTCAACGGGCCAAAAAATTCCCATTCCGCCCGGCCAGATGACGGTGGGCGCGGATGGCACCGTTTCTGTGGCGGGCGGCGTGGTGGCCACGGTGGGCGTCTACACCTTTCCGAAGGGCACGCAGTTGACTCCCGAGGGCGTTAACCGCTATCTCGCGCCGGAGGGCGTCACGCCGGTAATTTCAAAGAATGCCGCGATCCACCAGGGTGCCATTGAGAGCGCTAACCAGGGCGTGATTGCCGGGACGATGAACCTGATCCTGATGCAGCGCGAGGCGGAGATGATGCAGAAGGCGCTGACCGTCTTCCATACCGAGTTCAACAAGATCGCCACCGAGGATATACCCAGGGTGTGACGGGCAGGGAATAGGGACTAGGGAGTAATCCCTAAAGGAGAAAAATGATTCGAGCTTTGTATACGGCAGCCAGCGGCATGAGCGCGCAGCAGTTGAACCTGGACACCATTGCAAACAACCTGGCCAACTCCTCAACCACGGGATTCCGCCAGTTGCGATTGGAGTTTCAGGACATGGTCTACCAAAATCTGGTCACGCCGGGCGCGGCGCAGTCGCAGTCCACGGTATCGGCGGGCTTGCAGGTGGGTTTGGGAACCAAATCGGCGGCCACCGAGGTGATCATGACGCAGGGGTCTCTGAACCAGACCTCGAATCCCTTGGACGTGGCCATCGAGGGCAGCGGGTTCTTCCAGGTGCAGCGGCCGGATGGGAGTATTGATTACACCCGCGCCGGCCAATTTCAACTGAACAGCCAGGGCACCATCGTGACCACGGACGGCGACCCGATCATTCCCACCATTACCATACCCCCCAATGCGACGGCCGTGACCATCACCCAGTATGGGGTGGTGAACGCCACCTTGCCGGGGCAGCAGAACCCTTCGCAACTGGGGCAGTTGCAGTTGGCCACATTTCCCAACCCCGGAGGCCTGGAGAGCGTTGGCAACAACTTGCTGCAGGCCACGCTCAGCTCCGGGGATGCGGTGCTGGGCAATCCCGGAGGAACCGAGGGGCTGGGAACCCTGCAACAAGGGTACCTGGAGAACTCGAATGTGGACGTGGTTACGGAGTTTGTGCAGATGGTGCTAGCGCAGCGAGCCTATGAGGCGAACTCCAAGGTCATCAAGGCCGCTGACGATATGTACTCCCAGGTTAATAACATGACGCACTAATGAGTGAACAGGTGAATCAGTGAACATTGATCGAAATGGGGTGGGCGCGTGGGAACGGGACAAATGCGAGCGGAGCTGAAAATGGCTTGGAAGGCTGGAGTGCTTCTCGTGGCGGTGTCCACAGCCTGTGCGCAGGCGCCGGTGGTGGCTGGCCCTGGTTCCGGCGCACAAGTCATGCTCTCTTCGGGAGGGTTGGCTTCGGTAGAAACCATGGGGCAAGGGGAAGTTGTTCGCGAGATCGACGACCCGCATACCGGGGACCGATGGCTGCTGATGCGCAATGATCAATATCCGGGCGGGCCGGGACGGCTGGTGCTGGTTGCGGCTCATCGTAACGCGGCCGGCGGCGCAACCCCGCGCGCGGCGGCTCCGGCCGGAGATGCGCAGATTCTTCCCGTGATTCGCACCGGAGACCGGCTGATCCTGGAGGAGCACACGGCGCGAGTCGATGCGGTTCTGGAGGCTCGCGCGATGAACCCGGCGGCGCCCGGAGCTTTGCTTGAAGTGCGACTGGCAATTGGCGGCAATGTGGTGCGGGCCGTGGCCCTGGGGCCGGGACGCGCTGCCTTGCAGTCGGAGACGGGGGCACGGCCATGAGAGTGAGAATGCTGTGGAGCGGAGTCTTGCTGGCGGCGGTGGCGCTGATAGAGATTCAACCGGCTGCCGCGATCAGCTTTACGAAAAAGTCGACGCCGGGGATTGCGGGCAAGGAAACTCCGCCTGAGGCGGCGCTCAAAAATTATATCGAGCGGGTGCGGGCGCAGCAGGCGGCCGAGGTGCTTACGGCGGGCTCGATCTGGAGTCCGGCGGGCCGGCTGGTGCGGCTGGGCACGGACGCCAAAGCCTCCCGGCTGCACGATGTGGTATCGATTGTAGTCAGCGAGAGCCTGGCAGCCTCGACCGACGGCGGGGTAAAGAATTCCCGCGCCTCGAACGCCAGCTCCGGGCTGACTTCGCTCTTTGGCAAGCTCAAAGGATCGAACAACCTGCAGAATCTTTTAGGCATGACTGCCGCTTCGGCTCTCACGGCGCAGGGCCAGAGCACGACCAACTCCAGCCTGACGACGACCTTCGGAGCCGAGGTGGTGGACGTGCTGCCCAACGGGATGCTGGTGGTGCAGGCGACGCGCCAGTTGACCTTTTCGCAGCAGACGCAGTTGATCAAGCTGCGCGGCCTGGTACGCCCGGAGGATGTGAGCGCGCAGAACCAGGTGCAATCTACGGCCATGACCGATCTGGAGCTGGAAGTGACCGGCAAGGGCATTGTGAACGACTCCACTTACCGGCAGAACGCGGTGGTGCGCTTTATCCAGAAGCTGCTGGTGTTCTAAAGACAGGGACTAGGGAGTAGGGAGTAGAGATGCGTGTGGCGAGCAGGAGAACGGCTGAGTACGAGAGGAGCGCCAGCTTCTGGTGTTGGGTTGCGCTGGCCGCGGGGCTGCTGTTTGCTTCGCTGCTCTTCGGGGTGCAGGCCCATTCCGAGGCGGCGGGTCACCAGGCGCGCATCAAAGATGTAGCCACCATCGAAGGGATTCGGGACAATCAACTGGTGGGCTACGGGCTGGTGGTGGGACTGCGGGGGACCGGAGACAGTTCGCAGACGGTTTTTCCGGCGCAGACGCTGATTTCCGTGCTGGAGCGGATGGGCATCACCATACCCCTGACCGGAGCCAACAGCGCCAGCAATATGCAGGTAAAGAACATGGCCGCGGTCTTTGTGGTGGCCACACTGCCGCCCTTCAGCCGCCCTGGCTACAAGGTGGATATTACCGTCTCCTCGGCCGGGGATGCCAGGTCTCTGGAAGGGGGCATCCTGCTGATGACGCCGCTCTACGGTCCGGACGGGCAAATCTATGCGCAAGCACAAGGGTCGCTGGTGCTGGGCGGGTACATGGCCACGGGCGGAGGCAATACCAAGTTATCCAACCATCCGACCACGGGGCGGGTTCCCGGCGGTGCGCTGGTGGAGCGTGCGGTGCCTTTTGAGCTGAAGCAGATGCGCGTGATCAGCGTGCTGCTGAACGATGCCGACTTCCATACCGCCGAGCGCATGTCGGAATCGATTGACAAGACACTGGGCTCCAAGCGGGGCGCGTGATCGACAGCCGCCGGATCGAGGTATCGCCCATGCCGGATGAGGAGATGGCATTGCTGCTGGACAAGGTGGAGGGCGTCGAGGTGGACGTTTATCCGCGGGCGCGGGTGGTGGTCAACGAGCGCACCGGGACGGTGGTGATTGGGGGCACGGTGCGCTTGCAGCCGGTTTCGATTCTGCATGGCGGGTTGAGTGTCAACGTGATCTCAGTGAACCAGGTATCGCAGCCCAATGCCTTCTCATCGGGAGGAACGACACAGGTGGTTCAGCAGACGACGGTGCAGGCCACCGACAAGCCGGTGAACCGGATTGATTTGAAAGAAGGGGCGACGGTAGAGGATTTGGTCCAGGAATTGCAACGAACAGGGGCGGGGGCGCGGGATGTGATCTCGATTCTGCAAGCCATGAAGGAGGCCGGTGCATTGGAGGCCGACCTGGAGGTACTCTGATGCAACCGATAGCGGCGATGCCGGCGGGTACTGGGGCTACTGTGGAGACATCGTCATCCGTGACGCCGCAGCCCAGACTGATCAGGTCGGCGCATGAGTTTGAGGCGCAGATGATGCAAGAGATGTTGAAGCCGCTCACCAGCGGAAACGACCTGGACGGGGAGGAGAACGAGACCTCCTCGGGTTCGGGCGGGGCGCTGGGAGCGTTTGCGTCGGAGGCTTTGGGACAGGGGCTGAGCGAGCATGGAGGGTTTGGAATCGCCACCCACATTTTGCAGCAGCTTGCGCCGAAAGGTAACACATCAGTAACCACTCAAGTAACCGGGGAATTGCACGGCAATACCGTCATGAAAACCTACAAATGACTAAAGTGATTCGTAGGGAAGTCGATGAAATCGGCAAGGAGTCATGAATTATGGATGTTCGCAGCAGTCTTGAAGGATTGAAATCGCTTTTTGGAACGCCCGAAGCCGCGCCGGTCACAACGACCCAGCCGAAGAGTGGCTCGACGGTGGGTGGAAGCGCGTTGAGCAGCGACCGGGCAACATTCAGCAGCGCGGGGAGCGAGGTCTCGCAAACGGCCGGTGGCACGGAGGCTCGCATGGACAAAGTCGCCAGCATTCAGGCGGCGCTGGCGTCTGGAACCTATAACGTCTCCGCATCGGCTGTGGCTTCGAAGGTTGTGGATTCGATGCTGGGCAATTAAGCGTGGCCGGCGGGGGCGACGTAGCCGACAGGGGCGACGTAGCCGACAGGGGCGAAAGGAGCAATTGCTTGCAGGAGATGGGTGAATACCGCGGGCGTCCGAAGATGAAGGAGCTGGTTGTAGAGGCTTCGCAGGCGTTGGCGCGCTTGGATGCGGACCGGTTGGAGGAGTTGGCGTTATGTTGCCAGGCTCTGAATCGTGATTTGGCGCAGAACGCGCTGGCGCAGCAGGATGGGGATGCGCGCGCGGCGCTGGCCCTGGAGTGCAAAGAGGCCAAGGGAAACATGGCGGTATTTGCCAGGGTGCTGGAGGCGACGCGAGCCAACCTGAATGTGATGAGCCGCCTGCGGGAGTTGCGCGCCGGGCGGTTGGAATACCTGCAAGGGCCCATGGAATATGTTGGTCCGCAAGCGCCTGGAAGGCGAACGGAGAGCGGGAATGGGGACAATTAACTCCGCATTGAGCATTATATCGCAGGCTCTGGATGCAGATCAGCAAGCACTGAATGTTGTGGCTAACAATGTGGCCAATGCCAACACCCCCGGATACACAGTAGAGTCGCCCAACTGGCAGGAGAATCAGCCGCTCAACATCGGCGGAGTCTCCATCGGCCAGGGGGTGACGGAGACGGGCGCCACATCGGAGCGGGATCGCGTGCTGGAATCAAGGCTGGACCAGCAGCAGCAGTTGGCATCTTCCTCCGGATCGCGGCTGACGGCGCTGAATACGCTTCAGGCCTTATTCACGCCAGACTCGGGATCGTCCAGTTCAACCGCCGGAGACATCGGCAGCGACATTACCAGCTTCTTCAACTCGTTTTCATCGCTGGAGGCCAATCCGACCGACAACTCGCTGCGCCAGAGCGTGCTTTCCTCAGCGAGTACGCTGGCCGGCGACATATCCAACGCCGCGGCCAGCCTGAACTCGCAGAGCGAAGCCCTGGGCCAGGAGGCATCCGGGGTGACCAGCCAGGTGAACTCTCTGACATCCGCCATTGCGCAACTCAATCAGCAGATTCAGACCGCCTCGCCCAACGCGGATGCGGGCACACTGGAAGACGAGCGCCAGTACGATATCAGCCAGCTTTCGAATTTGATCGGGATCAACCAGATTACGACGGAGAACAATGGTCTGGCGATCACCACGACTTCGGGCCAGTTGCTGCTTTCCGGGGAGACGAGCTTCCAGTTGACTTCCGGCACGGTCAACGGAGCCACCAATTTTTTTCTGGGCAACACGAATATCACCTCGCAGTTGGCTTCTGGAGGCGGTTCGCTGGGCGGCTATCTGACGGCGCTCGGTACCGACATTCCCGGCGCGCTCAACTCGCTAAATCAACTTGCCTACAGCATCTCCACGGCGATCAATACGCAGAACAACGCGGGAACAGACCTGGATGGAGTCACCGGAGTTATCGTTCCTCCCAGTCTTGTGGCAAATTCCCTCAATATATTTTCCGCGCCGCCCAATCTGTCGACGGGCAGCGCGGCGGGCAGCGCGGCGGCGATGAGCGTGGTGATGACCGATCCGAATCAGATAGCCGCGGCCGGAGCGGGAGATGGAACGGGCGACAACTCGAATGCGTTGATTATGGCCGGCATGGCCAATCAAGCGATTGTGAGCGGCCAGACGCCGAGCAATTATTACTCGAGTTTTGTAACCACACTAGGAGCGACGGTCGCCGGCGTGCAAACGGAAAATACGGCGCAGAATGCTTCGGTGACCCAGTTGAAGACGCAGAATGATGCACTCAGCGGCGTGAATCTGAATGACGAGGCTTCGAACATGACCACCTTCGAGCGCAGTTATCAGGCTGCCTCGCAGGTGTTTGCGATGTTGAACACGGTTATTGCTTCGGCGTTGAACCTTGGGGATCAAACGACGGTGTCGTAAAGGCAGGGACTAGGGAATAGGGACTAGATTTTTTTGCGAGGGAATAGGCGATTGGTTTTCTGAAACCGGGTTTTCCAGACCCAAGTCCCTGTGATGGAGGAATGCTATGCGGGTAGATCCCTATTACATCACGAATCTGGCGGGTTCGCTGGATCAAGCTCAGGCGAACGAACAACAGTTGACCTCCGAATTGTCGAGCGGAGTGCGCGTGACATCCCTGAGCCAGGATCCGGTGGCTTCCGGGGAGAATGTATTGCTGCTCAACCAGATTCAGCAGGACGACTCCTTCACGCAAAGCGCGAACATGGTTACGGGCCAATTGCAGGTGGCCGATTCATCTCTAGGCAGCGTGGTAACCGAGCTGACCTCAGCCATTTCGCTGGCCACCGGCGCCAATAACGGCACCATGAATTCGAGTGACGTCAAATCCATCTCCAGTCAGATTTCAGGCATTCTCGACGAGGTTCAGTCGCTGGCCAACACCAGTTATCAGGGCCAGTACATCTTTGCCGGCGGGCAGACTACCACGGCTCCCTTCAGCACTTCGAATGCCACATCGCCGGCCGTCACTACCTACAACGGCGACCAAGACGTGAACTATCTTGAGTCGCCCAACGGGCAGAAGATCCAGTTGAATGTGCCGGGTAGCCAGATCTTCCAGGGCAACGGGACGAACAATGTTTTTGGCGCGCTCAATAATCTGGTTGCCGATTACGCCAGCGGCACTGTAAATACCACCCAGGCAGTGAACGATACGACGGCATTGAGCACGGCGCTGAACTACGTCTCCCAGCAGCGCGTGACCATCGACAACTCCATCACGCAGGTGACCGCCGCCGCAAGCGCCGTGACCAACGTGCAGTCCCAACTGACCAGCGCGCAGACCAACCTGATGCAGGCCGATGTGGCCACGGTTTCCACACAGCTTTCCTTGTCCGAGACTCAGCAGACAGCGCTCGAAGATGTGATCGCGCAACTGAATTCGACCCAGAATGATTTGTTCAGCAAGCTACCGGTGTAATGGCAGGGGTCAGGGGAACTGTCCGCGCTGTTTTCAGAATGTCAAGCATTTATTAGAAGATGGATCCGTTCGCGCTACAAGAGAGAAACTGATCACTGATCACTGTCGCCTCGCCGTCTATACTCAGAGCAAAGGGACTATTCATGCTGGCACCAGTTCGATTTCTGTGGAATGCAACGCGCGGCCACCGTCTGGCGCCGTGGCGGAGCGAGTATATGCGCTGGAGAATCGAGACCTATAGCGGCAAGCGAGCGGAGACGCTGTCGACCAGTGATATTCTGGGCTTCTTCTGGAGCCAACGCTGGGAGTTTCTCAGCTATCTGATGTGGATCAACCGCCTGGACCGCGAAGTGCGGAAGGGACAGTGAACAGTGGTCAGTGATCAGTTTTGTCTCTGTAGTGCGAGCTGTTTCGGATTTCTGAATAAACTTCTTTACATAACTGAAAGGTCACGGAACATTTCGTCTGACCACTAACCACTGTAAACTGTCCACTGTATGAGATATCTTTTTCGCCTCTATAGCATTGTTTTCATGGCATGGCTGTTGAGCACCGCGGTTGACGGCGCGCAGCAGATGCCCCCTGCAGAACCTCCTCTTCCGCTGCCCAGCGCGCATCATGCCGAGGCGACGACCCTGCGCGTTACGGCCAACGAGGTGCTGGTGCCCACGCTGGTGGAAAAATCCGGCGGGGGCGTGGTCTACGGCCTCAAGCCGCAGGATTTTGTGCTGGAAGACAACGGCGTTCCGCAGAAGATTCGCGTGCAGGAGGAGATGGATACTGCGCCGGTGGCGCTGGTCGTCGCCGTCGAGTTGGGCGGCGCCAGCGTACTCGAGTTCGACAAACTGACTAAGCTGGGTCCGCTGCTGGATCTGTTTCTTGCCGACGGCAAGGGCCAAGCGGCGCTGGTGGGATTTGATTCGAAACCGCATTTGATCCGTGACTTCACGCACTCCAGCGATGAGGTGAACGAGGCGCTCAAGCACCTGGAGCCGGGCAACGGCGGCGACGCGATTCTCGATTCGGTGAGCTATGCCGTCGATCTGCTGGAAACCCAGCCCAAGGAATATCGCCGCGTGTTGCTGCTTATCTCAGAAGAACGCGACCACGGCAGCAAGCACACCAAGCCGGCGCAGTTGATCGAGAAGATCGGCCAGTCCGACGTGCTGGTGCTGAGCGTTTCGTTTTCGCCGGCAAAGGCCGAGTTGCTGCACGACATGAAGGATGAAGGCGACGACCGCGTGATGAACATCATTTCGACCTTGGCGATGATCATTCCAGCCTTCAAGAAGAACGTAACCAAAGAGCTGTCGCACATGAGCGGGGGCGAATACCACGTCTTCACCGGCGACAAGGGCTTTGAGAAGCGGGTGGTCGAGTCGGCCCAACACGCCCGCAACCGGTACCTGATTACCTTCAGCCCGACGGACCCGACACCGGGACTGCATACGATTCGTGTACGAACGGTGCAGGATTATGGCGCGCGAGTGATAGCGCGGGCGAATTACTGGAGGGAGGCGGAGCAGTAGGGCAGCTTCTAGCTATTAGCTTTCAGCTTTCAGGTTTCTCGGGCGATCATCGTCAGAAACCGAATTAGATTGCCGAATGATCGACTAACTTACGGATTGACTACGATATGACAGGGACGCGTAACGCCAGCGGGTTCTTGCCGCTGTATATCGCGTCAGTCTAACCATAACGAGTTCCGGCTTCTTACCGGCTCAACCCGGCCCACTGTGTCAGGTATCCACTCAATGACCCAGGAAGCTGTTTTTGCTGTTCCACGTCTGTCCATTTACTATTCCACGCCACATACCCGCCTGGAAGTGTCAGCGTCTTTTCTTTGTTGCTGATTGCGCTCATTACTGTCACGCCCCATGCCCGACCCTCAAGCTGGAACAGATTTCGGCCCATCGGCGATTCGCGTAGGTCAGCGATATGCGTTCCTGTATGTGCCATCGCTTCGCCCATTGCACTTCCCTTTAGCCGGTCGCCGTCCATCGTCACGATCAACAAAAGGCCATCAGGCGAGTTCCCGCTACCCTTGACACCGTCGTCTGGTCTCAACGAGTTCCCTCCAGTGAACCCTACGTCAACCCCGTTATCTTCGCCGGGCGCTCCATAAGCCGCTGCCGCCCGCTTGAGATCATCGGCCGTCAGTCCCAAGCCAACATTCCCATCGCCCAGATCAGCGGCCTTGGAATAATCGATTTCATTCTCGCTGACGTTGGCTACAGACTGGATCACCAGCCGCGCAGGATACCGCGCTAGGTTTCCGAATCCCTTCACTACCGAGAACATCGATCCCGTCTTCTCAAGCGAAACCGCGTCCACAGCGTCTAGCCGCCCGGTCAATGTCGCCGTCGCTGTCGAACGCACACACCCGAGGCACCGCCCCTGTGTTTTCACCGATGCCGACAGGATCGAGTCAAACTTCTTGAAATCCTCACCCGTGTCGAGCGTCACCGGCATCGTTGAAACCGACGTAGCCTGCCCCGGACTGTTTTTTGCCAACTGAAGCGTAATCACGGCAACCGGCCCTGCCTTTGCCTTCGTTCCAGTTGGATAGTCGAGCCAGATATCGTTCACGCTCTGCTTGCAACTCGTATCCCTGATTACGAACTCGTCAAATCCGGCTGCCACAATTCCAGTGACCCGAACCATCTTGCCGTTAAAGTCCTTAGGGTGAGCCAAAATGTCACATACCTTGGCATCGATAATCTGCGCGCCTGCCGCCCCCGCACCCATCAAGAGACACACTATTGCGATGAGAATTCGTTTCATTGATTCTCTCCTATGAGATTGTGAACCATTGTAACGCAACACATCGATTCGGTGAGATCACTCCAGTCTTCGTTGTTAACTGGGGAATAACCGCCTATCCGGAAGTGACCCTCATTCTTTACATTTTCAGGCAACCGGACAAAATGCCGTGAAAAGTGTGGCATAATGTCCTTATGGGTCAAAGTGCTGCCATTCCTGTCGTTTCCCCGCCTCCTTTCACCTTTGATTGGAGGGAGATTGAGCGCGGATTGCCGCTCTCGACGCTGGAGGAGTTTTCCGCCTATTCGGGCATTGCCGTCAAGGATTTGCTGGAGGTGGTGATTCCGGCGCGGACGTTGAAGCATCGGCGGCAGCGGCAAGAGCCGTTGAGCGTGATCGAAGCGGACCGGCTGGCGCGTGTGGCGCGGATGTACGAGCTGGCCGTGAAGGTCTATGGGGATCGCGAGGATGGCCGGAAGTGGCTGTGTGGCAAGAAAAGCCGCTTCGATGGGAAGACTGCGCTGGAGATGTTGTGGACGGAAGCCGGCGAGCGAGCGGTCGAGGAATTTCTCTACCAGATTGACGAAGGGGTCTTCGCGTGAAGAAGTACCTGATTCGGTCCCAAAGAAATGCAGCACTCCCTCCCACCCATCAATCACCCCAACGACGAAGACCTGTCGTTGGGGACCCCGATACCGCAAAAAACGCGGAATGGATGGGGCACAGCGTTTCAAAACTTATGGGCCGGATCAATAGATAGGTAATGAACTTGGGCAAGGATATATGACAACATTTTGGCGGATCAGCGACCATCTCGATCTGGGAGGTTGGGGTGGAAGGAAGTTTTCCTCACGTTGGAGCAGCCTTGGCAGACGCGTAGTTTATCTGGCTGAGTCGCCAGCAGCGGCGATGTTGGAAGTTCTTGTGCATCTCAAGGAGAGGGAAGAAGGACTTCCTCGTATTTATACGCTCTTAAAGATTGAAGCCCCGGATGATCTTGCGGTTAAGCAGTTGAATACGATTGCTCCTACCGACTGGAGAGACAATGTTGGATTTACTCGGCAGATTGGCGACCTCTGGCTGGCGTCGTTGGAGACGGCGCTGGCGCGAGTACCTTCTGCCATTGCGCCGCAGACCTGGAACTACCTGCTGAACCCCGAGCATCCCGACGCGAAGCAGGTGCAGGTGGCCGAAGTGATCAAGGAGCGGTTCGACAACCGTCTGTTCCGATTTGGCGTTTGCTGAGGGGGACGGGTATGTTTCCTGGTTCCGGTTGGTTGTAAATAGCGCGGTGACGGGGATTTATGGTAATCTCACATTAGACACTGAAGAGTGGACCTGAGACGACAAGAGGAGTAACAAACGCCGTGCTGGCGACTGCCAAGAAAACAACCCTGATTGAAAGCTTCCGCACCCATGATACGGACACCGGCTCGCCGGAGGTCCAGATCGCGATTTTGAGTGCGCGCATTAGCGAACTGACCGAACACTTCAAGACGCACAGTAAGGATCACGCTTCCCGGCGGGGTCTTTTGCAGTTGGTCAGCAAGCGCCGCCGCCTTCTGGACTACCTGAAGACGCACGATACCGATCGCTACCGCGAGGTTATCGGCAAACTCGGTATCCGCAAGTAGCGAGCCGGCCCAGAAAGCCCACATTGACCCGGAAGCGCCCAGACCGAAGATTGGTCACGGCCCCCGTTATGAACAGTACCTGGGGTCATGGTGTACCTGGCGAAACGGACCCGCAGCCAGGGACGGCGCGGAGTTGTGGGCTGGAGCATTTTATGCGTTGCAGTAATACACGCGTGGTATCCCACCCTAGCCGCAAAAACAAAAACGCGGCGAGGGTGGGGCACCCATCTGCTTACATGATTCGTGTAAATGCTATCGGCACATTCCCCACACAAGTTTCCCAAGCGAAAACAATGAAAAGAGGACTCTATGTCTAAACATGAAGTTGCAGTAGAGCTTGCCGGTGGCAAGCGGCTGGTTTTTGAGACAGGGCGCATGGCCAAGCAGGCCTCTGGCGCCGCACTGGTGAGCACGGGCGAGACTGTCGTACTGGCCACTGCCGTGGCCTCTTCCGAACCCAGGGAAGGCATCGATTTTTTCCCCCTTACAGTGGATTACCGCGAGTATACGTACGCCGGCGGACGCATTCCCGGCGGCTTCATCAAGCGCGAAGGCCGGCCCAGTGAAAAAGAAGTGCTGACCTGCCGGCAGATTGACCGTCCGTTGCGCCCGCTTTTCCCTGATGGATTTCGCAACGAGACGCAGCTGATCGCACTGGTTTTTTCCGCCGACAAGGAGAACGATCCCGACGTGGTGGGCATCAACGCAGCCGCGGCTGCGCTGGCTCTGAGCGACATTCCCTTCAGCGCCACGGTGGGCGCGGTGCGCGTGGGCCGCGTGGAAGGCCAGTTCGTTATCAACCCCACCTATGCCGAGCGTGCCGCCACCACGGTCAACATTATGGTCGTGGGACACAAGGACGGCATCGTGATGATCGAGTCGGGCGCCAAGGAAGAGTCTGAAGAGACGATTCTGGCGGCCATCGAGTTTGGCCACGCGGAGATCAAGAAGATTGTTGCTGCAATTGAAGAGCTGGTGGCCGTGGCGGGCAAGCCCAAGCGGGTCTTTGTTGCACCGGAGTTCGACGATGCTTACTACGCCGAGCTCAAGGCCAAGATCGAAGTCCGCCTCAAGGACGCGCTGGACACCAAGATACATCCAAAACTGGAAAGCCAGAATCTGATCAAGGCGATCAAGGACGAGCTGGCTGCCGAGTTGCCCGCCGACGATCCCGCGGCCAAGAAGAAACTGGCTCATTATTACGAGAAATTGCGGGAGCAGATCTTCCGCGAGCAGGTGACCAAGGAGCGCATCCGGCCTGACCGGCGCGCCTTTGATGAGATTCGCCAAATTACCATCGAGACCAGCGTGCTGCCACGCGTACATGGCTCGGCGCTGTTTACGCGCGGCGAAACGCAGGCTTTGGTGACGGCCACGCTGGGCACCACCGACGACGGGCAGCGGCTGGAGAGCTATGAAGGCGAGAAGAAGAAGCCCTTCATGCTGCACTACAACTTTCCGCCTTTCTGCGTGGGCGAAACGGGACGCATGGGCGGCACGGGCCGGCGCGAGATTGGCCACGGAGCGCTGGCGGAACGCGCCATCACCGCGGTTCTGCCCTCGCCGGAAGAGTCGCCTTACACCATCCGCATTGTCAGCGACATTCTGGAGTCCAACGGGTCGTCTTCGATGGCGACTGTGTGCGGCGCAAGCCTGGCGCTTTTTGATTCCGGCATCGCGCTCAAGGGAGCGGTGGCTGGCGTGGCGATGGGACTGGTCAAGGAGGGCGACGACTACGCCATCCTGACGGACATTGCCGGCGCTGAAGACCACTACGGCGACATGGACTTCAAGGTAGCCGGAACGCGCAAGGGTATCACCGCGCTGCAGATGGACATCAAGATCGGCGGCCTGACTCACAAGATTCTCTCCGAAGCGATGGAACAGGCGCGCAGGGGCCGGCTCTTCCTGCTGGACAAGATGGACGCGGTGCTGGATGGGCCGCGCACGGAGCGCTCGGCTTATGCTCCGCGCATTGAAACCGTCATGATTCCCACCGACAAAATTCGCGATCTGATCGGCAAGGGCGGCGCGACCATCCGCGGCATCATCGAGCAGACCGGCGCAAAGATCGATGTGGACGACACTGGACGGGTCAATGTTGCTTCCTGCGACGCCGATGGGCTGAAGAGGGCGCTGGAGATGATCGGCAACCTGACCGCCGTGCCTGAAGTGGGCAAGGTTTACCAGGGCAAGGTGGTGCGGCTGGCAGAGTTCGGCGCGTTTGTCGAGCTGTTCCCCGGCACCGATGGCTTGCTGCACATCTCCGAGATCGCGGAACATCGCGTGAAGGAAGTGAAGGATGAACTTAGCGAGGGCGACCAGGTGATGGTCAAGGTTCTGGCCATCGAGGGCAATCGCATCAAGCTCAGCCGCAAGGCGCTGATCAAGGAACTGAAGGCCAAGCTGGGTACGCCGGCTCCGGGTGAAGTGGAAGAGGTGGAGATTTCCGCCTCTGAATCTCCTGCCGCTGCTGCCGCGCCCGTGGCGCCCAGGCCGAGCAAGCCTCTCAATGAGTTCGACGAACGCCAGCCCAAGTCAAACCAGAGCACCATCCTGATCGAAGGCGGCGACGACTTTGACGAGGAGGGTGGCGAGGAGATCGACGAGGAGAGCGAGCCGAACTTCAACCGCATCGATGGCGCTCCAGCTCCAGTCGCCGGGCAACCGGCGGGTGCGGGAAGGCCAAAGCCTGACAACAAGAATCGCCGCCGCCGCCGCCGTCCCGGTGGTGGTGGACGCGGATAGTTTTAGGAAGTGAAAGAGTGAAGAAGTGAAAGGCCCGGATGATCTCCGGGCCTTTTTTATGCGATATCGATATTCATTCCTGTAGTCAAAGAATTGTGAGTTCTCAGATTGCAAAAGTCGAGAGCTGGGCACCGAGTCTAATGTTTCCGAGCTATTGCAATGAAGTTGCACCCGCTGTTGTATTCCCTGACCTCAACTTCACCGAAAACCTCCCGGATTGAGTAAATCACATCCTTTTTATAGTTCCAATTGGTGGTGTACTTGAAGAGCGGCCCGGCGAGAGGATTGATAATCCTGGCCCAGCCCGTGAATCTCTTCGCATCGAAGGCCACAAACTTCGCATTGGCCTTCAATGCGGCGGCAATGCGACGCAGAGCGTCTAGCTCCCCCTGCATCGCGCTCAGGCCGAAGGTGCATATCGCTCCATCGAGTATCTCCGGAGGCAAATCAAGCCGCGCCGCATCCGCCCGCACAAACTCGATGTTAGCCCACCCGTTGAGCTTCGCTTTGTCACGAGCAGCATCGATCATTCCTTCGCTGTAGTCCACGGCTAGAATCCTGCCCGACGGTCCGACCAGTTCCGCCAGATGTGGAAGATTCACACCTGCGCCACAGGCCAGATCCATCACCGTATCGCACGGCTTCACCCCAAGCGATTCAATGGCGAGCCGCTGTAGAGTTTGCTCGCGTCCCAAACAGCTAATCCACCGCACTGTGCGATAAACGCTCTGGTGCGCGCCATACCAGTTATACACACTTTTCCCGAAGGCCAAATCGATCGTCATTCAAATACCTCGAGCAAAATTTAAATGCAGAAAACGCTTGATGCTTCAAGTCTGGATTTTCATACTTGTAATTTATCAGCCTGCCGTAAAAGACCAAATTGTTGAAAACATCCCTCAGGGAGCTAAAGCCCACATTGATTTTGCTGCCATTGCGGCACGGCTGAATTCGTGCCCTTTCAAAACCTAACTATTACCACAGGCTGCTATGCGATTAATCGGTATTTACTGCCTTATTCTTGACCGGGAAGAGGTTTTCCATGTGATGAATCTGCGCGTTCGCTCCGGTATGTGTTTAATGGGCGGCAGGAATCGCGGTTGCTTTGGAGGCGGCTTGATGCTTGTTTTCGTACATTCGCCGGTCGGCCGCAATGCAAAGAGACTCCATATCGGCGGCGTCGTCGGGAAAGGTAGCAATACCCACGCTGGCGCCGATTTGCACCGAATTACCATCGAGCAGAAGGGGCTCCTGGAGCAACTGGATCAACAACTGGCTAACGTGTATGGCATCTTCGCGGCTGACAGGCGCATCCAGAATCACGGAAAACTCATCACCGCCGGTTCTAGCCACGGTGTCGGAACGGCGGACCCGCCCGGAACAGATCTCCGCAACGCGCTTCAGCAGCAGGTCGCCGACATGATGCCCCAGAGTGTCATTTACTTTCTTGAAGTGGTCCAGATCAATCAACAGCAAAGTCGTCTGCTCTTTAGTGCGGCGAGCGCGTTCCAAGGCGTTGGAGAGCCGGTCATGGAAGAGCCGGCGATTGGGCAGGCCGGTCAACTCGTCGTGCAGCGCGAGAAACTTGTTGTGTTCAATCTGTTCTTCCAGCAGCAGAAGCATCATGCCCAAGGCCACCACAAATTTTGGAAGATTCCATACCTCGCTCTCGGTCTGCGTATGAGGCATGAATGCGTACATCGCCGGCCTCGCGACGTAGGTCGATGCCCAACTGAAGAATCCGGCGATGGTGACGAATGCCCCGGATGTGTATCGGCGATAGGCATGGAAGATAAAGATGCAGCAGCCCAGATAGACGGTGAACATCACCGCATTCCAAGCCAGTTCGGGACCATTTCCGCGCCGGTTCTGGAAGATTAAAAGGAAGATGGAGAGCGATATGTAAAGAACGACGAGAATCCAGCGGAGCGGGTGATTGACTCTGCGAATCGATGCCAGCGTGACGGACAGCGGACTGATGCCCAGCACGAACCGCAGCCAGTTTCAAAGTCCAATGTCCAGCCGGAGCGAAGGTCAGAGCGATGATGTAGAGCGAGTTGGCCGCCGAAAGCGATACAAGCATCCAGCGGGAGGAGCGATCCTCGCGGTAAGGAATCGAGGCGTACATAAACATCACGCCGGCCCAAGTGAGGGAAGACGAAAGGAGGATAAAGTCCAGCTTGCCCCAAATTCCCGGAGCATCCGTGAAGATGCGGGAGGCGCTATGAATCAGGATCATCAGCCAGCCCGTCAGCCACAATCCAGAGACAGGCGTCCTGCTGCCACGCGCAATGGAGACAAACGCGCAGATCAAAAAAGTGCCCGCAACCAGGTTTGGAAGTCCACCCCAGTTCAAAGACAGCTCACCTCATTTTGGAGTTCTTACCATATCATGAGCGCTTTGGAATCAGGTAGCCAATCTGTTGGTACCTTCAGCGAATCCATTGTGCGCACTTTTGTAACATTCAGGCTCGTTTCATATCATTGTTTGCGTAGAACTGGCATTTTGTTGTGGAATGGCGTCAACCATCTTCACCGGGGACAGCGTCTCCGGCTGGCATTGAACGATGAACTAAGCGGCATCTTTAGCAGTGTTTTTGGGAGCGAATACATTGCCCATGCGGTGAATCTGCGCGCCTACGCCGGCGAGCTTTTCTTCGATGCGCTCATAGCCTCGATCCATGTGATAAACGCGGTCGAGGATGGACTCGCCGTCGGCCACCAATGCGGCCAGCACCAGCGAGGCGGAGGCTCGCAGGTCAGAGCACATGACGGCGGCGGCAGAGAGATGAGCCGGTCCGCGCACGGTGGCCGTGCGGCCTTCGACTTTAATATTCGCTCCCATGCGCGCAAGTTCCTGCACATGCATGAAGCGGTTCTCGAAGATGTTCTCGTGGACCATGCTGATGCCTTCGGCCTGGGTGGCCAGTGCCATGAATTGCGCCTGCATATCGGTGGGAAAGCCGGGATACTCTTCGGTGGAGATGCCGGTGGCGCGCAGCTTGCCGCCCGCGCGCACGCGCACTGTCGCGGGGTCGAGAATATCCACGCGAGCGCCGGCTTCTTGCAGCTTGTTGATTACGGCGCTCAAGTGCGCGGGATTGCAATCGGCTACTGTCAGATCACCACCGGTGATGGCGCCGGCTACGAGGAAGGTTCCGGTCTCAATGCGGTCGGGGTTAATGCGGTGGCGCGTTCCATGCAGACTGCTGACGCCTTGCACGCGAATCGTGGAGGTGCCCGCGCCTTCGATCTTGGCGCCCATGGCGGAGAGCAGCGCGGCCAGGTCGATGACCTCGGGCTCACGCGCGCAGTTCTCCATCAGCGTTTCGCCTTCGGCCAGGACGGCGGCCATCAACAGGTCTTCAGTACCGGTGACGGTGATCTTGTCAAAGAGCAGGTGCGCGCCGTGCAATCGCTCCGCACGCGCATCCAAATAGCCGTGCTCCTGGGTGATATGGACACCCATCTTCTCCAGGCCTTTGATGTGCATGTCGATGGGACGACCGCCGATGGCGCATCCGCCGGGCATGGCCACACGCGCAATTCCTGTGCGCGCAATGAGCGGACCGAGCACCAGGGAACTTGCGCGCATGGTTTTGACAATTTCGTATTTGGCGACGGGGTCGGAGAGTGCGAGGCAACGGATGATGACGTTGTTGGGCGTTTCGCCTGGTTTGACCTCCGCGCCCATGGAGGAGAGCAGCCGCCGCTGGGTGGCGATGTCCCACACCTGGGGAATGTTATCGAGAGAGATCTCGTCCTCGGTTAGAATCGCCGCTGCCATACAGGGCAGCGCTGAGTTCTTGGCCCCCGAAACGCGAATTGTGCCTACAAGCGGATTGCCGCCGCGAATGACAAATTTATCCATGAATGCAGAATGTCCTCTAAACTTCTAGTGTAAATCCAGGCGAAGCGTTGCCGTGGTACGAGAGGTTATACTTGCGGCATTCATAGGAACAACGGTTGCGGTCATTTGGAAAGGATCAGGGATGAGATCAGCAGGATTCCGGCAGAGCAGGGCAGCGTGGGCGGGTTTAATTTTCATAGCTCTGGCAACTTGCGCAGCGTTGCCTAGGACATGGGCGCAGAAGCCGCCCGTCGTTGCCGCGCATGTTGCGCCGTTGCCTTCGATTGTCGAAAAAGATGGACGCTACGCACTCATGGTCGATGGCGAACCCTACTTGATGCTGGGCTTGCAGGCCAATAACTCCAGCGCCTGGCCCGATTACCTGGGCAAAGTCTGGCCGGCAGCCGAGACGCTGCACGCCAATACGGTGGAATTGCCCGTCTATTGGGAGCAGATGGAGGCCACGCAGGGCAAGTTTGACTTCAGCGTGGTGGACCTGATTCTGAAGCAGGCGCGGGAGCATCATCTGCGGCTGGTGCTGCTGTGGTTCGGCACATGGAAAAACGCCAGTTCGCACTACACGCCGGAATGGATCAAGCAGGACCAGGTGAAGTATCCGTTTGTGAAGGGCAAGAACGGACAGACGATTGATTCGCCGTCGCCATTTTCTCCGGCACGGCTAGAGGCAGATAAGACGGCCTTTCGCGCGCTGATGCGGCACTTGAAACAGGCCGATAGCCAGCGCACGGTGCTGATGGTGCAGGTGGAGAACGAGGCAGGCATTTGGGGCGAGGTGCGCGACTACGGGCCGGAGGCGGAAAAGGCCTTTGCCGGGCCGGTTGCGGAGAAGCTGGTCAAAGGCCTGGGCAAGCAGCCGGGAAGCTGGAAGCAGGTCTTTGGCGAGGACGCCGACGAGAGCTTCGCGGCCTGGCAGACGGCAACTTACATTGAGCAGGTGGCCGCGGCGGGCAAGGCGGAGTATCCGCTGCCGCTCTATGTGAATGCGGCGATGCGCGATCCCTTCAAACCGGGCCACGCGCCCAGCTATGAGTCCGGCGCGCCCACCGACAACAACATCGAGCTGTGGAAGATTGCTTCGCCATCAATCAGCGTGGTGGCTCCGGATATTTATTCGACGGAGTGTGCCGTTTATATGAAGCAGATCGAGCTCTACAAGCGCTACAAGAATCCGCTGCTGATTCCCGAGACCGGCAACCCGGCGGTCTTTGCGCATTATGTTTACGCGGCCATTGGCCAGGGCGCGATTGGCTGGACGCCCTTCGGACTGGATCTGACCCGCTTCAGCAATCAGACCGACGGGCCGGAGGCGATGGAGGCCGATGCGCTGAAGCCGTTTGCGCGGCAATTCGAACTGCTGGCGCCGATTGCCCGGCGGCTGGCGAAGGGCAATCTGGATGGCAAAGTGCGCGGCGCGAGCGAAGACCCGGAGCAGCATACCCAGACGCTGGCTTTCGACCGCTGGACAGCGGTGCTGCAATACGGACTGCATTCGTTTGGCAATTGGATTCCGCCCAAGGGCAACACGCCTCCCGATGGCGGGGTGGTGATTCTACAGCTTGGCCCGGATGAGTTTCTCGTCGCCGGACATCATGTACGCGTGGACTTTACTCCTACGTATGCGCCGGGCAAGAAGCGCTTATGGCTCAAGGTTGAGGAGGGCAGCTACGACGGGGCAGGAAAGTGGAAGACCGCGCGGTTGTGGAACGGCGACCAGACTGACTACGGGTTGAATCTGAAGGCTGATGAGAATGTATTGCTGAAGGTGCGGATGACGACGTACTGAGTTGCTGAAACAACTGAGTACGACTCGTTACAGCTCCAGTGCATTGTCCTCAATGGCCAGGCGGACGTTGCCGTCGCTCTTGGCGAGGCGGCGGACTGCTTCGGGCTTGTCGACTTTGGCTTTGAGCATGACCAGGGCCACGGGGACGCTGCGGCCGGCGCACTTGATGGTCTCGACGGCGGCGGGGCGGTCGATTTGGCAGGCGCGCATGAGGATGCGGATGCCGCGCTCCACCAGCTTGGAGTTCTGCATGTGTACGTTGACCATCAGGTTTTCGTAGACATAGCCGAGCCGGGTCATAGCGCCGGTGGTGATCATGTTGAGGATCATTTTTTGTGCGCTGCCGGCCTTCATGCGCGTGGAGCCGGAGATGACCTCGGGGCCGACGTCGGTGATAATCACAATCTCCGCGGCGGCTTCCAGCGGAGATCCATGGTTACAGATGACGGCGGCGGTGTGTGCTCCGCGGGCGCGGGCGTAAGCTACAGCGGCCACTACATAGGGAGTGCGACCGGAGGCGGAGACACCGATGACAACGTCTTTGCGGGTGGGGCGGCGGCGGGCGATGTCCCTCTGACCAAGCTCTTCGGAATCCTCGTTGACTTCGACGGCCGAGGCCAGAGCCTTGGGTCCGCCGGCCATGATGTACTGCACCTGACCGGGGGCGGTCGAATAGGAGGGGGGGCACTCGGCGGAGTCGAGCGCCGCAATTCGTCCGCTGGAGCCGGCGCCGATGTATATCAACCGGCCGCCCTCGCGCAGGCTGCGGGCTACCTGGTCGATGACCAGTGCAATCTCCGGGATTGCCTTTTTGACCGCTGCCGCTACCTTGGCGTCTTCATGATTGATGATGCGGGCGATATCGAGCGCGGATTTGGTGTCAAAGCCTTGAGAAGCCTCGTTCTGGCTCTCGGTGGTCAGTACCTGAAGTTGGGAGGCCTGGTAATTGTGCCTATCTTCCTTATGGGCGGCGGCCGGCTCCGGCATCGTCGAGCTGATTAGCATCGCATCTATCCCCATTTTTCAAGTATATCTGGAAAACGGTCAACTCCGGATAATAAAAAGGCATAAATCGGGCTATTTGGAGGTTGCCCCAAGCCCGAAAGGACCTCAAAAGTGACCAGTTTGGATTTGTGGAAGTACACAATGAATACAGCCCAGCACTGAGTCAGGAACTTGTTTGGCGGGAGAATCCAATGGCGGGTGTGGGTAACCTTGTGATGGAGGGGTGTTGCCCTATATGCTTCCGGGATGGGAGCAAGGCGGCAGAATCGGTTGCCGGCGTTGACTTCCAAAGACTTGTTGGAAGGCTGCTAAATTCATGATTTTTCGCGCGATACGGCGTGCTGTTGCGCTGGTGTTTGCTTTACTCCTCAGTATTGTTCGTTACTGGCTGCTGCGAATGCGCGGCCCTATTTCCCTGGAGCGCCGCGCGAAGTGGGGCCAGCAAACCGCCCGTTTGATCCTGACCTGCGTAGGCATACGCTTACGCGTGGTGGGCAACCCGCCCAAGCAGGGGCTGGTCGTCTCTAACCACCTTAGTATCATTGATGTACTTATTCTTTCAGCAGACATGCCCTGCTTCTTTGTGGCCAAAATCGAGGTTGGCGGTTTCTCTTACTTTGGCCGGGCGGCGCGCGCCTGCGGAACCATTTTCCTGGACCGCTCTAGCCTGGAGAGCGCCATGAGCGTGGCCGACCAGATGATCGAGCGGTTCAAGTTGCAGATTCCAGTGCTTTTATTCCCCGAGGGCACCAGCACGGACGGAGTGCAACTGCTGCCCTTCCACCCCCGGCTCATTGACCCGGCGACCTCGACCGGAACGCAGATTACCACGGCTACGATCCGCTACGTCCTGAAAGGCGGCAGGCCGGAGAAGGAGCTGTGCT
Organism: uncultured Acidobacteriaceae bacterium; assembly: GCA_963804295.1. GTDB lineage: Bacteria > Acidobacteriota > Terriglobia > Terriglobales > Acidobacteriaceae > Telmatobacter. The sequence continues at coordinate 7,242 of CAWDQS010000074.1, read as the reverse complement.
GGTGGGGCGATGAGTCGTTCGGCGCGCATCTACTGAAGATTCTGGGAGTTGCGGGTTTCACTGCCATGGTCCGCTTCGGCGAGCCGCGCACCTACCCGGACCGCCGCGCCGCTGCCGATGCAACGCGCGACGAGATTGCGGCCTTTCGGAAGCAGTTGCCGCTGCCGTGAGGAGAGGCAGGGAATAGGGAACAGGAAACAGGTACGAATAAGCCTCTACTTTGGAGTAGAGGCTTTTTGCGCGAAATTGGGCGATTTGGGGTGCGGGGGAAAGTGATATATACCCTATTTATTCACTTTTCTGCGATGAAGTTAGGATTTAGCCACTTGCGGCGCGGGACTGGCCATCCAGGTTGCATGGATTGATTTCTAAAAATGGGTGGAGTTCGTGTCGGCACGATTGAAACCGCGCCCTTTCAAAGCAACGAAAAGCACCCGCAGGTTCTTCGACTTCGCTACGCTTCGCTCAGGATGACAAGCAGTTTATAAGTGATAACTAACTACTCGATGTCGGCGATGAGTAGGCGGAGGTCGCGGAGGTTTTGGCCGGTGGGGCCTGTGATTACGGAATCGCCGAGGGCGGTGAACATGGGGCAGGCGTCGAAGTTGGCAAGAGAGGATTTCAGGTGGAAGCCGAAGTTGTGGGCGCGGGTGACGGTGGAGGGGTCGGCTACGGCTCCTGCTGAGTGGGTGTTGCCATCGATGCCGTCCGAGCCGGCGCTGAAGACGGTGAGGCGCTGGCCGGCATACTGCTCGAGGTCCAGAGCGCAGGCCATGACAAATTGCTGGTTGCGTCCGCCGGCGCCGGGAGTGCGGTCGAGGGTGACCGTGACCTCGCCGACGGAGATGAGGCAGAGGCGGGGATGGGTGGCGCGCAGGGCGTGGAAGCGCTGGAGGAGATAGCGGGCGGCTTCGGCGTAGTCCCAATCGTCGCAACTGTTATCGACTACGACGTGAAAGCCAGCTTGTTGGGCGAGGGTGCGGGCGTTTTCGGCAAGGTCGTGGCTGCTGAGGAGCAGTTCGAAGACGGAGTCGCGGAAGGCGGGGTCCTCGCTGGACATGGCGGCGGCGGCGGTGACGCGGCGGGCGGGCGCGGCGCCTGGTTTGCCGAAGACGGGGAAGAAGGGCGGAAACCAGCCCTTGTTGCCGGGCGACTCGGGCAGGTCTTCGCGCTCGAAGAAGGCGCGGATGGAGGGCGGGAGCTTGGGCGCGAGATCGTACTTATCGAGCAGATGACGGACCTCGGCGACAGTGGAGTGGTCAGGCGAGGTGGGGCCGCTGGAGAGTGCGTCCAGAGAGCGCAAGGGCACGTCGGGGAGCAGCAGGCTGACCTTGGCGGCCTCACCGGCGGCGATGGCTAGGCGGCCGCCCTTGACGGCGGAGAAATGCTTGCGCAGGGTGTTGACCTCGCTGATGGGCGCTCCGGAGGCCAGCAACAACTGATGGAAGGCGATGGCGTCGTCGAGGGAGATGTGGGGGTCCAGCGGCAGATCGAAGATGGCCGAGCCTCCGCCGGAGATGAGAAAGAATACGAGGGTGTCCTTTTTAGCTTTTTTGAGCAAGGCCAGTGCTGCACGGGCCCCGGCGAAGGAGTCCTCGTTGGGCACAGGATGGCCGCCTTCGAAGTAGCGAAAGCGCCAGGAGCGGCAGGCGGGAAGCTGGTTTGAGCAGCAGACGCCGCGCAGGCCGTTGCGGCGCTTCATGCGGTCGAGAAGCACATCGAGCATGGGTGCGGCTACCTTGCCCAGGGCGATGACGAAAATCTTCTTGTAGCAGGAGAGATCGATGGTGTCCGGGCCGCTGCCGTCGGGGAGAAGGCGATGGAGGTAGTGACCATCGAATTGAATTCGGCGGTCAAAGGCGGATTCGATGTTGCAGGCCTTGATGGCGCCGGTGAAGATGTCGTTGGCCGTGGCGTGCAGGGCGTCGAGACTGGAATCGGTGGTGACCGGGGTCATTGCAGTTGCTCCTTGAGACTGCTTGTCAGCCAAGCGGCGAGCGCGGATTGCATGGGCTCGAGTTGACCGGTAAAGAAGTGATCGGCTCGGGGGAGGAGCATCAGTTGCGAGGGTTGTGCGGCGGAAGCGGCGATGGCGGCTAACTGCGAGCCAGGAGCAAACTGATCGTCTGCTCCGCTGAGGAAAAGCTTGGGGATGGTGCAGTTGTGGAGTTGGGGATAGCGGAAGTCTTCGTTTGCAGAGTGGGTGGGGAGGCCGAGGAGGGCCAGGGCGCGGATGTCTTTGGGGTTCAGGGCAGGCGAACAACAGGCGTTGAGGGCCATTATTGCGCCAAAGCTGAAGCCGACGACGACGAGCGGGAGATGGTATTCGTTTTCCAGCCAATCGATTGCGGCGAGGACATCGCTGGCTTCGGCCTGGCCGTCGTGCACACCTTGGCTCAGGCCAGTGCCGCGAAAGTTGAAGCGCAGAACCGGCCAGCCCAGTCCCCATTGCGAATCGTTGATCGCCTTCATGGCGTGGTAGACCACTTTATTGTGCATGGAGCCGCCTCCCAGCGGGTGGGGATGGCAGACTAGAGCGGCAAAGGGAGCATCTGGCGCGCCCTCGTTCGCCATTGCTTCCAGACGGCCTTCCGGACCACGCAGGCTCACGCTGCGCAGAGCGGCAGTCGCGGGGGTGGTTCTGGGTTGGGCGGGAGCGGTTATGGTGGTCATACCACACTCCATTCTACGCGCTGAGGGCTGATGCTTCCATTCCGGAAGGTTCGGGTTATGGAGCGGGAATGCGGCGGCAGAGAAATGGGTGAGTTTGAATCAATGATCCCTCAGCTTCTTCTATTAGACGGATGGTGTTGTCAAGGTTTTTGTCTTTGTGTTTGCATTTGTTTTTCCCTTCGTGGCGTTTTTGATTTGCTGTTGTTTTTAGTTGTTGCCTTTGCTGATGCCTTTCGTTCGTGGTTTGAAGATTCATTAATTAGCGCTATGAGCCTGCGCGGCATCGAGGCGTCGATGACCGTCAACGCGGCCGCCGATGGCGATGACTTCACGGCCTATATGGAGCAGGTGTTGTGCGCGGCGCTGAAGCACGAACCTAAAAGAGGCCGTAACAGAGGTTCTCAAAACCATAACCGCCGACAACGCCGCCGCCTGGTTCCGCCACTGCGGCTACGGGATACAGCAATCTTAGTTCCGCTCTAGCCATGCCGAGCAGGCCAATAGAAACACCGGGGGTTAGCCCCTGAGGGATGTTTTTTCGCATACTCCGTTTAATTCATCGATTGACGCCGGCAACTCGCATGCGCTACTCTTGGTCCCGGATTTGCCCACTAACAATTCAAAGGAGATAGTACTATGAAAATCGTAGCGTCAGTCGTCATTTTGGCCTTTGCATCAGTGTTGGCTTACGCCCAGGGGCCAAAGTCCTGTGAGGATTTGAAGGCTGAGATCGCCAAAAAGGTGGAAGCCAACGGCGCCAAGGCATACACGCTAGATATCGTCGCCAAGGACAAAGAGGCCGAAGGCAAGCAGGTCGGCACCTGTGGAGGCGGCACCATGAAAATCATGTACCTCAGAACCTCGCCTCCGCCGGAAGCCGCCCCCAAATCCGCCGCCACTCCCAAGACCGCAACCAAACCCGCGGCCCAGCCAACCAAACCTGCCCCCGCTCCCAAAAAGCCCTGATCGTCACACAGGCATGTAGTTCATTCGTAGGTAATCAACAATCCTCTGGGTCTCCCATGTCTCAGAATCGAGACCTGGGAAGCCATAAACCTTTGGGTGCTCCATCCTTCCGCAGCTTGATCGCGGAACGATGGAGCACACGAATTCTACCGTTCAGCCTTGCGTCACTGCACCACTTTACATCTTGCGAAATAATTCATTCGGAGCCGCAAGAAGCGTCAGGGCACGACTTCAGAGACTGCGGAATAACCCCTGATTCCAGCCCGATTTCATCAGATTTTGCGGAGTGATGGGGCGGCGCGGACGTAAAATGGAATTGCGGACAACAGCGGCTCTTTCCTGCAAGGGAAACTAGCACAGTTTCTGTAGGGATGATTTCGTGGTTTCCCGCCTATTTCACACAGAACGTGAATTGGGTGGGGCACTGAGTTTCCTTACACTATCGATGGAAATGCCCTAAGGATGCAGGCCAATAAAGCTGGCTGCCTCCCTGAGCCTTCAAGGCAGTTCGCATTTTTTCCGAGAAAGGATCGCGCACAGCATGAAGGCATATTCCCGGCTAATTCTCCTATTGCCAATCGTTCTGGTGAACTTGGCAGCCGTTCCCGCCACCGCTCAGGATTGGATTCGTACCGGTTCCAACCTGGGCAACGAGCGCATCCGGCTTGCCGCTGCGGACTTCAGGAATATAAGTAGCGATCCGCAGACGCCGGCCTTGAAGGCGGTCTTTGACGCCACGCTCTACAATGACCTGACCAACGCCGGTATCTTTGATTTGGTATCGAAGAGCATGGCGCCGGCGGCCATGCCCGGCTCGCCCAAAGAGATCGACTTGACGCAGTGGTCGGCTGCGCCGGCTAGCGCGGCCATGGTGGCCTTCGGCGCATTAACGGCAACCAATGGGAGGCTGGCCGTATCAGGCTGGCTGGATGACACCCGTAACACCGTCAATCCTCAAGTGCTGGGCAAGCAGTACAACGAAGTGGCCAGCCCGGATATGGTGCGGACCATTGCCCACAGGTTTGCCGATGAGATCATCCTGCGGCTGGGCGGAGGGATCAGCGGAATCGCCGAGACGAAAATTTATTTTGTCAGCTCGCGCAGCGGAAGTAAAGAGATTTGGGCCATGGACTACGACGGCCAGAACCAGTATCAGGTCACGCACCTGGGCGCCATCTCGCTCTCGCCGCGCATCTCACCGGACAATACGCGCATCGCCTTCGCATCCCTGGGCCGTGAGGGGTGGGCTATCCGCATGTACTCGTTGGAGCTCTTCCGGATAGTGAGCTTTCCGGCGGGCACGGCAGGAGGCAGCAACCAGTCTCCGGCGTGGTCGGCCGACGGAAGCAAGATTGCCTTTTCGTCGTCACGAACGGGCGATTCCGAGATTTGGGTGGCGGATGCGAATGGGGGTAATCTGCATAGTATTACTTCGCTGAAGGGGCCTAACGTCGCGCCCACCTGGAATCCGCGCTCCAACTCGCAAATCGCATGGGCTGGAGGACGCACCGGGTTGCCGCAAATCTACACCATGGACGCGGACGGCGCCAACGTGCAGCGGTTGACCGACTCGGGCTATGCCGTCTCGCCCTCATGGTCGCCCAACGGGCAGTTTTTGACCTTCGCTTGGGACCGCAAGTACGGGCCGGGAGCGCCCGGCGGTTACGACATCTATGTGATGGACATTGCCAGCAAGCGCTGGCTGCAACTGACCCACGATGCCGGAGTCAACGATTATCCCTCCTGGGCGCCGGACAACCGGCACATCGTCTTTGAGCGGAAGGTGGGCGCGCACACCGAGATCTGGTCGATGCTCTCCGACGGCACCGAGCAGCACCAACTAACGCAAACGGGCAACAACTTCATGCCTAACTGGAGTTGGAAATGAATTGTTGTGAGTCGAGTTGACCAGCCAGCGAGATTGCTGCATGGAACAATCTGGTTTACTGCACTATCCTATTACGTTGCCACTGAATTCTGGAAGGAGTTTTCTAATGAACCGACTTCATCGCGCTTATGCGCCTGTAGTGCTGCTTGCAGTATTGGTTGCTGTTGCAGGCTGCGGTAACAGCAAGTCAAAACCGATTTCCCATGAGGAGACGGCTCCAGCGACAACCGCGGCCACGCCCACCGCGCAGATCACCGCATCTCCGTCGCTGGTTTCGTCCGGCGACCAGGTTCAACTGAGCTGGCGCACGACGAACGCCGACACGGTCTCCATTGATGGCATTGGCGATGTGCCCTCCTCGGGCGTCAAGACCGTGACTCCCGCGGAATCGACCACCTATCATCTGGTAGCGAAGGGCGACGGCGGCACGGCTGAAGCCACGGCGCGGGTGACTGTGAATGGTGCTCCTGCCGTAGTAGTGCCCAACAGCACGATGAGCGCGGAAGAGGAGTTCAAGAGCAATGTTCAGGACATCTTCTTCGACTACGACACCTACGACATCCGCGGCGATGCGCAGGCCACGCTCTCGCGCGACGCCTCTTATCTGGCGAGCCATCCAGAGGTGAAGATCGTCATCGGCGGCTACTGCGATGAGCGCGGCTCCAACGAGTACAACCTGGCACTGGGACAGAGCCGCGCAGATGCGGCCAAGAATGCGCTGGTGACCGCCGGCGTCGCGGCAAGCCGCATTCGCGTTGTCAGCTACGGCAAGGAAAAGCCATTCTGCTCCGAGTCAACCGAGGAGTGCTGGCAACAGAACCGCCGCGCTGGTTTTACGCCGGAAAGGTAAAATACTCAGTGAACAGTGATCTGAGAAATTAGATCAGCGTTCCGTTTAGTCTTGCTGTTGTTTGAAGTATTCCCAGGTTTCAGATGCAAGACTTGGGACGCCCCGGCTTCACGGATATGGAGTTACATCTTCATGGAAAGGAAGAAATCATGAAACGGATGTTATCCATTGCCATGTTGGCGCTGCTGATGTGCACGGCTGTGTTCGCGCAGGACGAGGCGGCAAAACGAGAAGCCGCGCAGCTAAGTGCGCGATCCTGGTTGGCGTTGGTGGACCGCGGCGAGTATGGACAAAGTTGGCAGGAGGCTGCATCTTTCTTCAAGTCGAAAATATCGAAGGCTGATTGGGAGAAGGTAATTCAGCAAGTGCACGCGCCGCTTGGAGCCGCCGGTAGACGCACGCTGTTAGGAGCGCTGTATCAAACCGAACTCCCCAATGCGCCGAAGGGAGAATATGTCCTCATCCAGTACAAAGCTGAGTTTGCGAGCGGCGGGCCGTTCATTGAGACGATTACTCCAATGCTCGACAAGGATGGGAAGTGGCGCGTGTCAGGGTATTTCATCAAGCCGGCGCAGTAACTCGGCGGACCGCTTACAGCTAGCCGTCGCCGGTACGCGGACAACTGTAATCTGATAGCTGTCAGCTTTTTGGGGGAGAATCATGCAAACAAAATCATTTCGCAATCGTTTCCTTGCGGCGGCATTGACCGCCATAGTGCTTGTCAGCCTCTCGACGCCGGCGCGCGCCGCGTCGAAGGATCAGATGATCGAGCTGCAAACGCAGGTGCAGCAACTGCTGGACATGGTGCAGAGGCTTCAATCCACCATGGACTCGCGCTTCGCCGTCTTGCAGCACCTGGCCGAGC
>CAWDQS010000073.1:0-12127 GCA_963804295.1 uncultured Acidobacteriaceae bacterium | reverse complement strand
AATCCTTGCTGCGGAGGCATTCCATGGCGCGCTTAAGAGCCGAGGGCTTACACGGCTCCACGGTCATCACGAAAGGCAGCGCGTGTTGCGGATAGCCGGGCTTTTGCACGATGGCACGGATGTTGATTTTCTCACTGGCTAGAGCCACGGTAATGTCGGCAATAATTCCCGGCTTGTCGTTGACCATGAATCGGATGTAATGGGGAACCTCGAATTCGGCGCTCACGTGAGCCGGGGACGTGGGAATCTCCACGCGCCGCGAGCCTTGGGCCAAGGCCAGCAGATCGCTGACCACCGCCACCGCCGTGGGATGACCGCCGGCACCGTGGCCGCTGAAAACCACATCGCCGCCGTAACGGCCGGTAAAGATCACCATATTCTCCGTCCCCCGCGACCAGGCCAGAGGCGAGTGGGTATCTACGAGCATCGGCCCGACGCTGGACGCGATCTGCCCGCCTGCGCTGTCCGCGCGCGCAATCTGGCGAATCGTGCAGCCCAGCTCGCGTGCATAGATGAAGTCCACGGAGGTAATCGAGGTGATGGGTAGAGGCGCAATCTCCTCTGGGTCTACATGGACGCGCAAAGCCAGGCGCATGAGAATAGCCAGCTTGGCGCGCGCGTCAAAACCGCCCACATCCTCCGTAGGATCGGCCTCGGCGTAGCCCTTGGATTGAGCCTCCATCAGCACCGGGGCATATTCGGCGCCCTCCTGCATTTTGCTCAAAATGAAGTTGCAGGTGCCGTTCAAAATGCCTTCGATGCGCACGATCTGATCGCCAGCCAGCCCTTGTTCAAGACCTGGAATCACGGGGATTCCGCCAGCCACTGCGGCGCCATACTTCAACTGTCCGCCCCCAGAGGCGGCCAGCCGCTCCAACTCGACACCCTGATAGGAGATCAACTTTTTATTGGCGGTGACCACGCTTTTGCCGGACTTGAGCGCCTTACGCACCCAGCCTCCAGCCGGATCAATGCCGCCGGCAAGCTCCACCACTACGTCCACATCCGAAGCCAGCACCGCGTCGGCGTCCTCGCTCCACACTACGCTCGCGGGAACCCAGTCCACGCGCCTTTTCGCCAAGCTACGCGCATAGATATGGGTCAACTCTAGCCTCTCAGGCCATGACTCGACCAGAATCCGCGCAACAGAACTGCCCACCGTCCCAAAGCCAAAAAGTGCGATGCGCAACGGGCGCTGCGAGCGGAAATTCAGAGCGGACGGGGTAGAAGCCTGCAGGGGCGACGGGGAAGGTTTTTGTTCAGGCACGGTCATCTTCTCCTAGAGAACGGATGAAACTCGGGGATAACCCGATATTACACGAGTAGATTCCGTTCAGGGTTTTGCAGATTATTTCAGCGACAGGATTATCATGAAAATCCATGGACGGAATATTCGAAAAACTAAACCTCGCGGATCAGCAAGAGATCCTCGTACTGCATGCGCCCGAGAGCTTTCAGCCGGAGCTTGCGCGCCTTCCTGTTCTCACCATTCACCACCACATTGAGTCGGTCCCGAAGATTGGGTTTTTCCTGGCATTTGTGACACGGAAGAGCGAGGTGGACGCACTGGCCAAGGCCGTAGCCGCGCGAACCCCCGGCGATGCCACCGTGTGGTTTGCCTATCCCAAGGGCACGTCCAAAAAATACATTTGCGACTTCAACCGCGACACCGGATGGAACGCACTGCAGGCCGCGGGTTTTGACACTGTGCGCGCCATCGCCATTGACGAGGACTGGACAGCACTGCGCTTCCGGCGCGTGGAGTACATCAAATCCGCCGGCAACAGCCCCAAAAAATCAACTGAAGCAACAGAACCGGCCCCACAGGCCGCAAAAACAGAAACGGAGAAAACCGAATGCAAAACATCCCCAACCCATGGCGCCCAGCGCAAGCCGAAGTCCACCGCACGGCGCATGACCAAGACTTAATCGAAGTTCCCAAGCGAGCCCTACTAGACCGGGAGGCCGAGCGGCTCAAGGCCAACGAGCCGTTCGCATTCCCCGAGCCGGTTTCAGTCCCCAACAAGGAATAGCTTGGCCCCACTGGTCTCCCATCCTTGTAGTGCCCTTGCTCTTGCATTCAAGGAGGGAGGCCTCTCAATCCTCGCTCACTGCGCTAACTCTGCTCAACCACAAACAACCCTGGCAACACATCCCCCGCCTTCCCCTCGACGACGTAAGTAAAGGCAGAGGCGTTCAGCGGCGGCTCCGGTCCCACGTAGACAGCGCGCGCTCCATGCTGCCGCGCCCAATGGACAAAGTTGGCCGCCGGATAGACCGAGCCTGATGTGCCAACGACCGCCATCAATGTCGCGCGTTCGATCTCCTGCTGAATGCGCTCCATCTCCAGCGGAATCTCGCCGAAGAAGACAATGTGTGGGCGCAGCCTTGCGCCGCACGCGCAGCGGCCCACCTCGGCCAGGCTGCGATAAATCGCATGATCCTCAACCGGCGGCTGGCCGCAATCATTCTCGCAATGCGCCTTGCTCAATTCGCCGTGCATATGCAGCAGCCGGTGAGAGCCCGCCCGTTCGTGCAGGTCGTCCACATTTTGTGTACAGAGAAAGAAGCGGTCACCGAGCTGCCGCTCCAACTCGGCGAGCGCAACGTGCGCGGGATTCGGCTTGGCCGCGGCGCCCGCCTTGCGCCGTCCGGCGTAGAACTCCCACACCTTCCAAGGATTGCGCTCCCAGGCCTCCGGCGTGCATACATCCTCGATCCGATTCCCCGCCCACAACCCGTCTGCGGCGCGAAAGGTGGGTAACCCGCTCTCCGCGCTGATACCCGCTCCGGTCAGAACAAAGACCCGGTCTTCTGGCGCAATGCAAATTCTGTTCATGATCTTCTTCTCAATGAAATGGCGGCTCGACGATTGTGGTTTCCCTGGTCTCAAAAGCTTGATCTCTGGCAACCGGCATCATTCATCCATCATAATCGGCTGAGCAATTCGGCACATCCATGAGGAAACCAGGGGGTGTAAATGTAGTTGGAGTGCGGCTTGCAATGGACCGCAACTATTTTCGACGAACAACACCGCAACTATTTTCGACGAACAATGTTGACATCATCAACAATCCGGTACGCATGTGAACTCTCACGATGCCCTGGAAACGCACCATCACTGGAGGATTCGATTCATGATGAAAAAGATTGCACTGACTCTATTGCTTGCTTTCACACTTTGCCCTGCGGCTTCGTTAGCGCAGATTGTGGTTCGCATTGGCCCCCCGCCGCCTATGCACGAAGAGCGCGGCCGGCCTCCGGAGCGTGGTTACGTGTGGATCGACGGCTATCACCGCTGGGAGGGCGGCCGTTACGTCTGGACCCCCGGACGCTGGGAGCGTCCACCCCATGAAGGCCAGCGCTGGGTCGCGCACAGGTGGGTTCACAGGGGCGATCACTGGGAGTTGCAGGAAGGTCACTGGCGGTAGATTGCGTTCTCAACCAGAAAAAGCGGGGCGCGTGCCCCGCTTATTCTCGCGCCTTGCCGGATGCAGTTGGCTCCATCGCAGGTGGCTTAGCTGATCTCGATCACATCCGTGGCCGCAGCCGCGGCTTCTTCGGCCTGAGCCATCAGTTTTTCCGCCACAGCGTAAAACTCGGCTGCCTGCGGGCTTTTAGGTCCGGCCAGTGCAACGGGAAGGCCATGATCGCCGCCCTCGCGAATGGCTGGGACCAGTTCAATCGACCCCAGGAAAGGAACGCTGAACTGTTGCGCGGTCCGTTCGGCGCCGCCTCGCGAGAAAATGTCAATTTCCTTATTGCAATGAGGACAGGTGAAGTGGCTCATGTTCTCCACGATGCCCAGCACATCGACATTGACCTGGGCGAACATCTCCAGAGCCTTGCGCGCATCCTGCAGGGCCACGTCGCTGGGCGTGGAAACCACCACGGCGCCGGTCAGCGGCACGGTCTGGACTAATGAAATTACCACGTCGCCGGTACCCGGAGGCAGATCGATGACGAGGTAGTCCAACTCGCCCCACTCCACCTGTTGCAGGAATTGGCGAATGATCTGGTGCAGCATCGGCCCGCGCATCACCATCGGCTTGTCGCCGGGAGAGATGTAACCGATGGAGATGGTCTTGATACCGTGAGTAAGGTTGGGGAGAATGCGATTGTCCTCGCCCATGGCCGGCTGCTGGCTTGATCCCATCATCAGCGGCACATTTGGCCCGTAGATGTCAGCGTCTATCAGGCCCACGCGCTGCCCGAGCTTGCTGAGCGCAATGGCCAGGTTGACGGCAACGGTGGTTTTGCCCACGCCGCCCTTGCCGGAACCGATGGCGATGATCTTCGAGATGCCCGGCAAAGAGACGGGCGAAGGCATAACTGGCGAATGCGCCATAATTTTCGATTGCTCCTTAAACCTAGTTGTTCTTTAGATGCGATTCAGTGCGCATGCGGTTCTCAAGCTTTCGCGCCATTCGGAGCAGAGTGCGCCTGCCGCTCCAGTTTGCGGCGCGCGGCCTCAGCCTCGCGATGCTCGCGTCGAAGAAGCGCATCGGCATAGCGGCGATGCTCGTTGGGCGTCTCCGGCAGCAGTTGAGGTACCTTTTGCCGATGGCCCTCCTTATCGATGGCAACAAAGACCAGATAGGCGCTGGCCACATGCGACTGTATGCCGGTCTGCGTGTCTTCTGCCCATACCTTTACACCCACCTCCATGGAGGTATTGAAGGCACGGTTGACGCTGGATTTGAGGGTAACCAGGTTGCCCAATCGCACCGGCCGGATGAAGTCGATGTGGTCCATAGCCGCGGTCACGATGTAGGTGCGCGTATGCCTGTAGGCCGCCATTGCGCCGGTCAGGTCGATAAAGTGCATCAGCCTCCCGCCCAGCAGGTTTCCCAGGACGTTGGTGTCGTTGGGCAGAATCAGCTCGGTCATTTCCGACTGCGTGCTGGCAACGGTGCGGGCTGCGGGGTTGGTTTCAGCGGATGACATCGTGGGTCTGCTCCATTTCCTGGTGCGCTATTCAGTACCAGTGTAGCCGGATAGAATGAAGTTGGCGGCAGCCGGGCTGATAAGGCGCCTGTTTCCAGTTTCAGCAATCGCCGCCAATTACGCAAATCTTCCCTGGACGCTGGGTCGCTCGACACGAGGCAAATGGACAAGATCGCAGGACTAAAAGAGATTCTGGGACTGGACCCAAAAAACAGTTTTGCACGCTATGGGTTGGCCATGGAACTGGCCGGCCGGGGCGAAATGGCAGCGGCGCTGGCCGAGTTCGATACGCTTCTGGCCAACGATTCAGGCTACACGGCGGGCTACTTCATGGCCGCCCAAACCCTCTCCGCGGCGGGTCGCAATCAAGATGCTATCACCCGGCTGAAAGCCGGCATAGAATGTGCGGTGCGCAGTGGTAACCATCATTCTGTAAGTGAGATGCAGGCCATGCTCGATGAACTGGAACGGTAGTTTTTCACTTTCAAAGTATCTCCATATATTGTTGATGCATGGAATGACGTTATCCCTACAAGAGAATTATTCCTAATCCAAATTTTAAGCAGCACCGTCTACACTAGTGATATGCCCAAATACTCGATTGTCGTGCCTTTTCACAACGAAGAGGAAAACGTAACCATCTTATACGCGCGCCTGAAGCAGGTGATGGAGCAGGTGGGCGAAAGTTTTGAGCTGGTGCTGGTGGACGACGGCTCAAACGACCGCACATGCAAGCTGCTGGGCGCAATTGCCGCGGTCGATAGCCGTGTGCTGGTCATCAAACTACGCCGTAACTTCGGGCAGACCTCGGCGCTGGCCGCGGGCTTCGACCACGCCACGGGCGAATTCATCCTGGCCATGGACGGCGACCTGCAGCACGATCCCGCCGAGATTCCTCGCTTCCTGGAAAAGCTCGAAGAGGGTTACGACGTGGTCAGCGGCTGGCGTAAGGATCGCGTGGACAGTTTTCTCATGCGCCGCTTTCCCTCGCGCTGCGCCAACTGGCTGATGGCCAAACTTTCCGGCGTCGCGATCCACGACTTTGGCACCACCTTCAAGGCCTATCGCCGCGAGGTCATCCAAAGCATTCCGCTTTACGGCGAGATGCACCGCTTCATCCCCGCGCTGGCTAGTTGGTACGGCGCATCGATCTGCGAAATACCCATCAAGAATGTGCCCCGCGAGCGCGGCAAGAGTCACTACGGCATCGGGCGCACCTTCGGCGTTTTCTTCGATCTGCTGACCATCCGCTTCCTGCTCAAATACATGAACCGGCCGCTGCACTTTTTTGGCGGCTTCGGCATGTTGGGCATCCTGGCAGGCAGTTGCATGGCGGCCATTCTGCTGGGAATGAAGATTGTTGATCCGCATATGGACGTGATGCGCCTTCATGGACCGATGTTTGTGATTGGTTCGGTGCTGATTGTCTCCGGCATCCAGATGCTGGCCATTGGCCTTCTCGGCGAGTTGGGAGTACGCCACTTCTACACTGGTCGACAACGCACGCCGTATTCCATCGAGAGCATGGTGCGCTTGCGTGTATCGCAGGAGTCGCACGAACTGTCAAAGGATACAGGCATCATGGAATAGGGAACAGAAATGCCCCGCTTGGTATTTTTAGGCGGGGCATGGTGTTTTTAAGCAGTCTCCGTTTCCATAACAGAAATTACTTTTCCAACTGCGCCGATTCCGCCCAATACTTCAGCGGGTCCGTTTCGCTCTTTGCGGCACGAAAAGAAATCACAGCTCCGGTCACGAAATTGCTTGTGACCAGCGCGGCAGGCACAAAAACCGCATCCTCTTCGTCGACAACGCGAATCACATAGACGGTGCCTGCCTCCTGCTTCTCCATGCGCAGAATCACTCCGCCTATCTGGGTATTGACATGCTCACTGTAATCGCCGCGCGCGCCCATCTTCAGGTCTTTCGGTCTGGGCCGCAGATCGGGATCGCCGCCAAATTGGATGGGACCGATCTTCCAGACACCATCTTCCTTGGCGAACTCAACCGAAATCTCTTGCTTCTGTACAGCAGGCAGCTTTTGTGACTGCTGCTCATCGCGCGGCACAGGAACCATGCCCACTAGTAGCATCAAGGCGGTCTTGCCGTCCTTCGATACGCCAACCGACTCAACCTCATACGAGGTAGGCATCGTCTCCAGCGCGTTGGCAAAGAACTCCGCGTGCTTGGACGGCGGAAACTGTTCCTTGATAGCCTGCCGGCCCTCAGCGGTCATCAGTCCTGTCACTGCCTCGAAGTTCTTCGCTTTCAACGCCGCGATGCACGCATCAAAGGTCTCTGCGAAAGCTATCGTCGCTCTGCCCGAAAGCCGGTGCGGTAATCATCATCGCCATGAGCCCTGTAACTATAAATTGCATCTCCTCTCCATTCCATGCGACGCAGTCTGAGTTGCTGCCGCAAATTCCGTGAAATAAGCTGGCCGCCCCAGCGGGATTTCATGATTATAGCCTTCGTCGACGAATTGCGGTCAGGCAGTGCGATAGTGCATCCTGAAGTTGAGATGAAAGCCATTCAGATTCACGAGACAGGCGGGCCGGAGGTGCTGAAGCTGGCCGAGTTGCCCATTCCCCAGCCGGGGCCGGGACAGGTGTTGATCCGCGTGGAAGCTGTCGGAGTCAACTTCATCGAAATCTACTTTCGTAAGGGCGTGTACAAGGCGGCGCTGCCACAGACGCCGGGCAGCGAGGCGGCGGGCACGGTGGAAGAGCTGGGTCAGGGCGTGACCGGTTTTTCAGCCGGGGACGCTGTGGCCTCGGTGGGCGTGCTGGGCAGCTACGCCGAGTACGCGCTGGTTCCGGCGGCGTCGCTGGTCAAGGTTCCGGCAGGGCTGAACATGAAGCAGGCCGCTGCAGCGCTGTTGCAAGGCATGACGGCACATTACCTTTCCCACTCGACGTATCCGCTCAAGGCCGGCGACACGGCGCTGGTGCACGCCGGGGCTGGCGGCGTGGGGCTGCTGCTGACGCAGATGGCCTCGCGGCTGGGCACGCGAGTGATTACCACGGTTTCCACCGCAGACAAGGCGAAGCTCTCGCGCGAGGCGGGCGCCTCGGATTTGATTCTGTACATGGAGAAAGATTTCGTGGAGGAGGTCAAGCGGCTTACAAACAACAGAGGAGTAGACGTGGTCTACGACTCGGTGGGCCGGACCTCGTTTGAAGGCAGCCTGAACTGCCTGCGCCCGCGCGGACTGCTCGCGCTTTTTGGCGCGTCCAGCGGCCCGGTGCCACCCTTCGATCTGATTCAGCTCAGTGGGAAGGGATCGCTCTTCATCACCCGGCCCACGCTGTGGCACTACATTGCCACGAGAGCGGAACTGGAATGGAGAGCTGGCGATGTGCTTAGTTGGGTTGCCAAAGGCGAACTCAAGCTGCGCACCGAGCACTTGTATCGGCTCTCCGAAGCTGCGCAGGCGCAGACAGATATGGAAGCGCGCAAAACGACCGGGAAGATTCTACTGGAACCGTGAGAACAGGGGTCAGAGATCAGAGATCAGGGGTCAGGGCAGGTGCTCAAAATCAGCCCTCGACTGTTGAGAATCTTCCCGCTTAGTCAAACACCGCGCTCACGCCTCCTTGGCTGCCGCTTCAATCTCCTCGGCCAGCGCCTTGGCCGCCGTAGCACAAGCCAAGCGATCCACATCGAGGTGCGTGACCAGCCGAATCGCATCCGGCCCGAAGGCGCTTATCCTGATGCCGCGCTCCTTCAACCGCGCCACCACGTCGGCAGCGCTCACTCCTTTCAGCCGGAAGACCACAATGTTGGTCTCGACTGCGTCCAGATCGATTTCCACGCGCTCAAGCTTTGCCAGCGCCTCGGCCAGCAGCCGCGCGTTGGCGTGGTCCTCGTGCAGCCGCGCCGGACCCTGCTCCAGTGCAATAAGCCCTGCCGCGGCAAGCACGCCCGCCTGACGCATTCCGCCGCCTAATGCTTTTCTGAATAATCGCGCCCGAGCCATCAGTTCCGCCGAACCCACCAGCATGGACCCCACCGGCGCGCCTAGCCCCTTCGACAAACAGAACATCACCGTATCAAAGCCGCTGGTCAGCGCGCACACATCGACGCCAAGCGCCGTGGCCGCGTTGAAGATACGCGCCCCATCCAGATGCAGCGGGAGTTTGCGCTCTCTCGCTCCATTCCAAATCTCTTGCATCACCGGCAGCGGCGTTACAGTTCCACCGGCGAGGTTTGCTGTGTTCTCAATCTCAATCAGCCCCGTCGAAGCGCGAAAGGCGCCGCGTACATAGATGGCCGGCTCAATGTGCTTCCAGGTCAGAATGCCGCGCTCGGCGGGAACTGCGCGCACCAGGCATCCGGAAAAGACCGCCGTGGTGGCCATCTCCCAATCCAGAATGTGCGCCCGCGATTCGGCAATCACCTCCTGGCCCGGCTGTGTGTGCAGGCGAATGGCGATCTGGTTGCCCATGGTGCCGCTGGGCACAAACAAGGCCGCCTCACGACCGAATCTCTCCGCCGCGCGCCGCTCCAGCATGTTGACGGTAGGATCCTCGCCGTAGACGTCATCGCCCACCTCGGCCGCGGCCATCGCCGCGCGCATCTCCGGCGTGGGCCGCGTAACCGTATCCGAACGCAGATCAATTATTTCTACCATTGTCCCCTTCCCTCTTTATCACTTTTCAATTACTTGGTTACCATGATTCCCAAACCTGCAGCATGGCTCTAAAGCGGCTTGGAAGGGGCATGAACGGAACATCTTCGCACATAAACCCACAAATAGAAAACGCTCATGACCAACAGAATAAGCGGGGTTGGAAAGGTTTGCACAATCCGAAATAATTGTTCGGAAAACCTCGTCGAGTGCAGGTGCAGATTGCTGATGAGGCTGAAGAATATTGCCCACGGAAGATAACCGGTCAGCACGAGTCCCATGGTATTTATCAGGAGTGCGAACCGTCCAATCAATCCGCCCTCGGCCCAAAGTAAAGCGCAAGCGGGAACCGTGAGCAGAAGAAGCATGGTGTCCAATTGCCGATGATAGAATGGCAGCATGGTGAGCGGCGTAATTGACGCCAGTGCCAGCCACGTTCTCGCGGGCGTGGGGCGGGATCGCAGAGTAAAAAACGCCCAAACCAGCAGCAGCGACGCAAAGACAATATAGCTAGCCGTATTGTAGATACGCGGGTCGTCCCAAAAGTAGCTGATAGCCACTTGCAAATCGACAATCATGCCCAAACCGTGGCCGCCTTTTGAAGCGGGGCCGGGGTCAGATAAGCCACCGTGTACAGAATACGCCGAGAGCGTGGCGTGCAGTTCCTGCATCCAGTGCGGCGCGACGCGCCAAACCCATAGAACAAACGGCAGGCATAGGGCAACCGTCGCGAGAAAGGTTTGCAGAGCGCGTTTGCGGTAAACTCCGCCCGCCAAGAAGAAGTAGAGCCATACCAGGCCTGTATCGTGCGGCTTGAGTGCGAGGCTGATGGCAAAACATAGAATTCCAAACAAGACAAACCGCTCCCTGAAAAAACACAAGACAGCGATGACGCACAGGCCAATCGCAATCCCGGCCACATTGCCTGTCATAACAATTAATTCACTGCTTGCCAGAAGGAGTCCGATCAGGCCGCCGGAGATGATAGGCGCGTAATCAGCTCCGAGATTCCAAACCAGAAGCGATGCAATGATGAGACTCACTATGGTGAGTGTCATCCAAAGAATGGACGCAGCCCCCCAAGGAAGCATCGCAAAAATGACCGTGAAGGATAATGTGGTTGGCGGGTATACATTATGCGTCGCAATCAGCCGATTCGAGGCAAGGTTCGAGTCATGGGCTGTTGCAATATCTGCCCCTTCCGCCTGATAAATGCGCAGTATCTCGCTATCGCTATATGGATCGCAATGCTGAATAAGACATCGCGAGGGGTAGTAAAGTCCTTTGAAATCGATCATCGGAGCAGTAGAGGCATTCTCCAGGGCAGCTCCCAACAAAATGAACACCAAGATCCCCAACAGCAGCAAATAATGGCCATCGCGTCGCGCTCGATTCATCTTGAACCTATCTCCCGTAAAAGAGCATCTTGAAGGCCAGCAGCCAGCCAGCCGATTGGCGCACGGTATAAACTCTCCGCGCGGAGATTTCCGTTACGGAATCTGCGTCATGGGCAGTTCGAGCACTGGGATCTGCTTGCCGTCCGTCACTGCGTAGGCCCACATACCGTGAAAATTCTCGCGCAATCCCGGCTGCGCCTTCAAGAACGCGCTCAGCACAGCAATCGCTTCCGTCCGCTGCGCCGCCGGGTCCGTGATTCCAATCGATTCGTAGACCACGCCCAGGTCGGCGTGCAGCAGCGCCGGATCCAGATGCACCGCGGCAATCTTCCATGTACGCGGGCCGTCCGGGAGCACCAAAGGAAACGCATTTTGCGGGGAATTTTTTATCGCCGCCTGCTCGCTTCCAAGTTTTTCCTGGTTGGGCGTGGAGAGAATATCCACCGGCAGCAGGAGCATCCTCGCCGTCTCGTAGGCGTACCAGGCAGCCCATGATTGATCCGACCTGGCCAGTTCGCGAGCGTGTGTCCACCACCACACGCCGTCCTGACCGTCAAGAGTGCCGGGGCGAACGGTCAGACCGCCTAGCTTCCAGCCGTTAGCAGGACCGTCCCAGACCAGGATGAAGCCCAATTGGCGGCGTAGGGCGCTCCAACCGCATCGGCCAGCACTATAGCGTAACGGCCCGGCGGCAATGCCCGCATGGTCAGGGTCACAGTCAGCGCGCCGCTGACGCTGGTGCAGAAAAACTGCGTGTCGGAAGGCGCGGCTAGACTGCTGGCATCCAGCAGGTACAGGCTGCGCAACTGAATCTGCCCGCCCTTCATCAGAGACGCGGAAGACTCGACCACCCCGCGCATTCCCTCCCAGTCCTGGGTCAGGGCAGGCAGCAAAGCGGCCTTGAGCGTAACAAAATCCTGCTCGGCCACGGCCACGGCCAGCCGTATCCCGGCTGCCTTCAGCGCATCGCGGTCCTGCGGCAGCAACTCGGCCTGTGTGGTGCAACTTGTGGCGCTAACCGGCGCCGGCGCGGCAAAACCTGCCCACAATACCACCGGCGCGGCAAAAACCTTCCAGTAGAGACGCATGGGTTGAGCCCTCTCTGGCACGCGAAATCTCTTTTGTGAGCGTCCGCGAGCCACTGTTAGTCTAT
>CAWDQS010000072.1:0-4433 GCA_963804295.1 uncultured Acidobacteriaceae bacterium | reverse complement strand
CTCGATCCCGAGGCTATCGACATCACGTTGCCGGGAACGCGGCGGCACTCTGGCGCGGAGCATCCGATTACACGGACGCTGAACGAGATTGTCGGAGTGTTTGCGGCGCTGGGCTACTCGGTGGGCGTGGGGCCGGAGGTGGAGACCGACTACTACAACTTCGAGAGCATGAATTTTCCGCCGGATCATCCGGCGCGGGACACGCAAGACACGCTGGTGGTGGCGGGGCAGGAGCGCCGGCAGCAGAGAGACCGTCTGCTGATGCGGACGCATACTTCTCCGGTGCAAATGCGGACCATGGAGTCGCAACCGCCGCCGGTGCGGATTGTGATTCCGGGCAAGGTGCACAGGAATGACGCGGCGGACGCGACGCACTCGCCGATTTTTCACCAGGTGGAGGGGTTGTGCGTGGACACGAATATTACTTTCAGCGATTTGAAGGGGACGCTGGACCACGCGATGAAGGCGCTGTTTGGCTCGGCGGTGAAGACGCGGTTTTTCCCGTCGTTCTTTCCGTTTACGGAGCCGTCTGCTGATGTGCAGATTAGCTGCATCTTTTGCGGAGGGAAAGGGTGCAGGAAGTGCAAGCAGTCGGGCTGGATTGAGCTGCTGGGCTGCGGGATGGTGGACCCGGCGGTGTTTGCATTTGCGGCGGAAAAGCAGCCGGGCTACGACCCGAAGAAGATTTCCGGGTTTGCGTTCGGGATGGGCGTGGAGCGGATTGCGATGATGAAATACGGGATCAGCGAGATTGGGAGTTTATTTGCTGGAGATATGCGCTTTCTGAGTCAATTTTCTTAAAGAGACACTGGTTTCGATTGAAAGCAGCAAGTTAGCGTGCGCTTCGCGCACAGTAGCGAGTTAGCAAGTTAGCGGCGACGGTGCACTATTGGTGAGTTAGCAAGTTAGCAGTTGCTGTGTGTGAGGCGAATATGCCCAGGACTCGACATTTTCGCGATTTAATTGTTTGGCAAAAGGCGATGGAACTGGCTCGTCAGGTTTATTTGCGGACAGAGGCGTTTCAGCAATCAGAGACCTTTGGCCTGCGGATGCAGATGCGCCGATCCGCGGTTTCGGTTGCGAGCCATATTGCTGATGGTCATGGTCGGCTTTCAGACGCGGATTTGCGTAGAGAGTTGGGGGCGGCGCGGGGAGCACTCTATGAGTTTGAGACACAGAACGATTTGGCGTGCGATATGGGATTCATCGATAAGGAATCTGGCAAGCAGTTACTTGATCTAGCGACGGAGACTGCAAAGCTGATCAACGGATTGCTGGGATCGCTGGAGCCCTGATCGAATTGCCGCTAACTTTCTAAAAGGTAACCAAAATGAAAATTCTTACAAAATGGTTGCGAAGTTACTTGCCGGGATTGCCGGTCGACGATGCACGGCTCGCTGAAGATTTGACACTGCGCGGGATTGCTGTTGAGGGCATTTACGACCTTGGCGCGGGGAATGGCTCGCTCTATGAGATGGACATCACCACCAACCGCGTGGATGCGATGAACCACTACGGCGTGGCGCGGGAGGCCGCGGCGATTTACGGACTTGCGCTGCCGGCGCTGGATGTTGCTTTGCCGAAGGCGCGGAAGGCCGCGGCTCCGTATCCAGTGAAGATCGAGGCCGAGGATGCTTGCGGGCGGTTTACGGCGCGGGTGCTGCGGGATGTGACGATAGGCGCGTCGCGGGATTGGTTCGCGGGCGCGGAGGTTTTTTCTTACTTTTCGCTGCTGGAGCAGAAGCAGATTTCCAACGCCGTGGATGCGACCAACTTTGCGTGGATTGCGATGGGGCAGCCGACTCACGTCTTCGATCTGGACAAGTTGGAGGGCGGGATCGTGGTGCGGCGCGCGAAAAAGGGCGAGAAGCTGAAGACGCTGGACGGCGTGGAGCGCGTGCTGGAGGCCGAGGATCTGGTGGTGGCCGATCATAAGAAAGCGGTGGCGCTGGCCGGGGTGATGGGCGGCTGGGAGACGATGATTACGGCGGAGACGAAGAATGTTTTGGTGGAGGCGGCGTGGTTTGACCCGATGGCGGTGCGCAAGACGGCGCGGCGGCATGGGCTGCACACTGACGCGAGCCACAGATTTGAGCGCGGGGCGGACTTCGATGCCGCGCCGGTGGCGTCGTCGCTGGTGAGCAAAATTTTATTGGCGAATGGAGGCTGGCTGGAGGGCGAGTTGGTGGACGTGCGCGTGGCCGCAGTGGAGGCGCGGACTGCCAAACGCAAGCCGGTGGAGCTGGCGCTGAGCGAAGTGGGTAGGATTCTGGGCGCGACGGTGGACGCAGAGGGAATTACCGCGGCAACGGTGGAGGGCGTGCTGAAGGCGCTGGGGTGCGGATTGTCTCCCACATCTCCGGGCAAAGAACGCCCGCAGATATGGGGCACCCAGAAAGTCGACGGTGCGGCCTGGCTGGTGACGCTGCCCAGTTGGCGGCTGGATCTGGATCGCGAGATCGACCTGATTGAAGAGGTGGCGCGGGTCTACGGGTACAACCGCTTTGCCAACACGCTGCCGTCGTTTGGAGAAGGAGTGCGCGCGCTGCCGTGGGCGGAAGCTGAGTCTTCGATTCGGCGGACGCTGCTTGCGGCGGGTTTCCACGAGGCGATTGGCAGCACCTTCTGCTCGCCGGCCGAGGCCGCATTGACAGCGCCGCAGCCGGGAGTCTCGGTTCCGCTGGGCAATCCGTTGAGCGAGGAAGCTGGGGTGCTGAGGCCGTCGCTGGTGCCGGGAATGCTGGCGATGATTGCCGGCAACCTCAACCGCGATGTGAACGACGTGCGGCTGTTTGAACTGGGCACGGTCTTCAGCGGGAGTACGGAAAAAGTCGACGAGCGGCCGTCGCTCTCATTTGGCGCGGTGGGCAGTCTGGCGGAGCAATCCGCGCTGCACGCGACGCGGGCGATTGAGTTTCAGGATTTGAAGGGCGTGGTGGAGCAAGTGCTGGAGCGGTTCCAGTCGCGGTCCGTGAGCTTTGACCGCTTCGAGGCTGAGGCCGGATTGACGCCGGAGTGGCTGCATCCGTATCGCGCGGCGCGCGTGGTTGCGGATGGCGTGACGGTGGGGTGGTTTGGGCAGTTGCATCCGCGCGTGGCTGCCGAGCGCAAGCTGAAGGATGCGGTGCTGGTAGGCGAGCTTAATCTTGACCGGCTGTACAAGCTGGCCTTGCGGCAGCCTGCGGCCAAAGAAATTTCGCGCTTCCAGCCGGTTCGCCGGGATTTTTCGCTGGTTCTGGACGAAAGCATTGCATGGGAGAAGATCGACCAGGCGATGGCCGGGCTGCGGATTCCGGAGCTGGTGGAGTGGCGGGCACGCGAGGTCTTCCGCGACGCGAAGCTAGGCAAGGGCGAGTACGCGTTGCTGCTGGGCGTGACGTTTCAGGCCGTAGACCGCACGTTGCGCGAGGAGGAGTTACAGGAGTTTCAGGCGCGGGTGGTGGAGGCTGTTGGCAAAGTTGGGGCGCGGCTGCGAAGTTAGCCGTGGAAACGGCTCAATCTGCGCTATACTCGCACGGGTAAGCTGCATTTGCATGGAGGTTTTCAATGTCGGAGTCCTTGTGGAAGTCTGAAGCAGTGGAAGAAGCGCAGCAGGATGTGCAGGCTGCGGAGCGGCCCGCGGAAGATATTGCTGAAGCGCCTTCCGAGCCGCGCGCGGAATCGAATGTTCTGACATTGTATCATGGTCGGTCCCGTGGGTTGCGGCGTTTTGTACTTATTACTACTTCGACGTGGGCAATGTGCAGGCCGCGCATGGGCGCGCGCCTGCCGTGGCCACGGCCATCCGCCGCAGCCGCCCGGAGCAGCATTGTCGATCAGCTACCAGGGCGACGGCGATCTTTCAGCCATCGGTTCGGCGGAGATTCTGCATACCGCCAATCGCGGCGAAAACATTACCGTGATCTTCGTCAACAACGCCATCTACAGCATGACGGGCGGCCAGGCCGCTCCTACCACGCTGCTGGGCCAGAAGAGCACCACCACGCCGAACGGCCGCAACGCTGCCACCGAAGGCTATCCGCTGCACGTGAGCGAATTGCTCTCTACGCTGGAGGCGCCCGCATACATTGAGCGCGTGGGCCTGGGCGACAACAAGCAGATTGCGCAGGCGGGCCGCGCCATCAAGCGCGCGTTGGAGAACCAGGTGCGCGGCCTGGGCTTCTCCCTCATCGAAGTGCTTTCGCCCTGCCCGACAATCTGGAAGATGACGCCGGTGGAATCGCAGCACTGGGTGCACGATGTGATGGAGAAGACCTTCCCGCTGGGAGTGTTTTGCGATCGGACGAAGGAAAGGCTGGCGGCACCGGCTGCGGTTTCGGCGCCTGCTCCCGCGCTCGGTGAGCTGCCGGGCATTCTGGGCGTGGCCGAAGAAGATTTGCCGGAAGGCAATCCCATCAACCAGGAGCAGGAGATCGATCTCGAAGTACGCATAG
>CAWDQS010000071.1:0-4179 GCA_963804295.1 uncultured Acidobacteriaceae bacterium | reverse complement strand
AATTTTTATATCCGCCAGGGAGGTAATGGAAAGCCCTGCTCCGATACGTTGCATCTTGCCATCGAAGGTAATCCCGCCAACTCCGGTAACTTCAACTTGGGCGTCAATCATCTGGCTGATTTGCTTGTCATCGCTGCTATCTACGAAAGCCCCCAGAAGGTTGCCATCAACCAGCAACACCAAACGGGTTGTTGGCCGGCGGGAGCTGAGCACTACGTCCGCGCTGCGGATCTGGGCGCGCACCACCACCCGCATACAATCGTCCTTGGCGAGAAGCAGCTCTTCATAGGAAGCCGGCAGGGCTTTGGGCAGAGAGCCGTGGCGGAGAACTGTGACGCTTTCCGCGACGACAATCGGGCGGAAGCTCTGCTGCGCGCTTCCCTTGATCAGAACTCGATCACCGGGCGCCATCAGTAACTCCGGCTTGGCCCACACATAGATGGCAGCGTCGCCGTCCTGGACAAAGAGCGTGGATTCACCAGCGCGCCTGTAAGTGACGGTGGCTTCGAAGGCCACAGGCGGCCTCTTGGCAGCCTCGGCGTTGCTGAGAGCGTGGATGGCGTGCAGCGTGGTCAGCGTGGCGGGCGCTTCTGCCGAGACAATCGCTGCGCAGGCGAATAGGATGGCGAACGTGGAAAATAGTCTCTTCATCGGAATGAGTCGAAATGTACCATCGTTGTGATGCCAAGCCTCACAGAATTATTATCGGCAGCTACCGCCAAACCAATCAATACCACCAAGACAGACGGGAGCTAGGACGTAACCAAAGGCATAAAATTAATGAGTTCTCATCTTACACCAACCAGAATCTGGTTGAATGACCTTTTGGAGGTACTACGCGGCCTTTGAAGTGCCGGAATTGCCGCGAACTCCGGCCCTCCCTTTTGCGCGGTCTCTTCTGCGGAGTGTCAGGAATGCTGGCTTCGAGGCAGGTTCTTTTCAACTTGTCTCTTTGCGTTCTTGACGATGTACATGGCGGCGTCGGCGGCGTTGAGAAGGCCATCCCTGGTTGCGCCGTTCTCTGGATAGAGGGCGATGCCCACACTCGCCGAACCTGTCAGTGTCAGTCCATCCAATGCAAACGGCTCGTCAAAGCTGCGCTCCAGGCGTTGGGCAATCTCCTCGACCTCGGCGCGGCTGCGCACCAGCGGGACCAGAGCGGCGAATTCATCTCCTCCGAGGCGCGCCAGCTGATCGGCGCCTCGAAACTGCCTCTTCATGCGCCGCGCCACTTCATGCAGGTACAGGTCACCGATATGGTGGCCGTAAAGGTCATTGACCTGCTTGAATTCATCGAGGTCGATGTAGATGATGCCGAAGACGCCGGCATTCTCGCGGGCCTCGATAATCAGCTTGTCCAAGAGCTTCTCCAGAGAGAAGCGATTGTGAATGTCGGTGAGCAGATCGAACTCTGAACGGCGGAGCAGATCGGTGTAGAGCCTGCGTGTCTCCATGGCCAGCGTAGCCAGGCGCGTTCCGTTTTGCAGCGCCTCAATCTCGGAGTGGATCGGTGGTGATTGCGGCTTGAATCCGGCATAGAGCGTGCCCAGCGCGGGTCCGGAGCGGGCAGGAATCTCCGCGCGGATGATGCGCAGGCGGTGCGGCTCTTTGGGATAATTTCCCAGCCTCGCCCCATCGGCGACCTCACACCAGCAGAGAGCGCCGTCGAGCGTGGAGGATACCATGGCTGCAATCTCCTCGAGTATCTCGGCGAGGGGCCGCGATCCGTTGATGTCTTCGAGGATGCGGCTGCGCTGCCGCTCCTGTTCGGCGTCAGCCTCAGTGAGAGCCGACAGGGCGGCGGTTTGGCGGCGCATCTTGCGTTCCAGGGCCCATCCCCTGCCGATCACAGCGAAGACCACCACCAGCAGCAAGCCAACCACGAGCAGCAGATTGCGCGTGTTCACCAGCGAAGGCTGGGCAACGACAGAAATATCGTCGAAGGTGCGCAGCAGAATATGGAACGGTACCTCCTGGCTGGTGTTATAGGGATTGGCGCCCTCAATGATGCAGATGCCGGTGACGCGGACTCTGGAACCGGGGGGTATCTCTTTCATGGCCGGAAGCGGAAGCTGGCTGGCTGCGTCCGGGTGACTGTATACGGCGGAGAACAAACGGCCATCCGAAGCAAGAACATACTCGTCCTGCATGGCGCCCCTGACTTCGGTCACCACCAGGCCTTCGATGGAGACCAGATCGTACAGGCGCCCATCGGGCTTATTAGCGCTCCAAAAGCCGAGTTGCTGCCAGGTCGCTAGATGTGGCGTGACGGGCGCCAAAACTGCGCTATCCTCGATTTCGCCGTGGGTCAAAGCCAAGAAGCCGTCATGGATATCGGGAAATCCGGTGGCGTCCGCAATATCGCCGATTCGCAAGGGGCTGCGCATCGGGGTTGTGATCCAGATACTTTTGGCGCCATCCTGCAACACAATGGCCGTGCCTGGCTGATAGTACGTGATGCTTCCCCTGACCCGAATTCTCTGGCTGAGATCCTGCACATGATAATGGGCAAGTATTTTGTCCATGGGGGTTACCGGGACGGAACTCAAAGTGGCGCCAGCGCGCTTCAAAACCTTTACGCCCGCCAGGGAAGATACATGGAGCAAGATTCCGGAGAGCTGCATCTTATTGTCGAATCTACCCCCGGCAATTCCCGTGACCTCGACCTCGGCGTCGAGCAGCCCTTTGAGCGAGTTCTCATCGATGCTGTCCACCATTGCCTCGACATAACCGCCATCCATAAGCAACTGCATATATGTGACGCGCTTGCTCGGACTCCATCCCAGTTCGGCTGTGCGGACCACGGCATGGACAGTCACCAGTACGCAGTCGTACTGGCCACGGACCAACTCATCGAAGGAGGCTAGCACGGGTTTTGGCAAGTTGCCGTGGTGGAGCAGGGTGATATCCTTGCTGATCACGATGGGGCGAAAACTCCCTTGTGTCTTTCCCTGAACCAGGACGCGATCGCCGGAAAGAAGTTTGACCGGGGTGGTGGCGAGTACAAAGATGGCCTGGCCGCCGTCTTGCATGAACAGGAGATTGTCATAGCCAGGAAAGTAGGTAACCGTAGCCTCGAAGGTGGTGGGCAGCGCCTTGTTGGCCTCGGCATTGCTGAGGGTGGCAACCTGGCTCAGCGTGGTCAAAGTGGCGGGCGCCACTGCCCAGGCAAGCGCTGCGCAGGCGTATAGAATAGCGAACGTGGGAAGCATTTTCTTCATAGAAAAGAGTTGGGCTTGCGTTGTTGTATGACCAGACATCTATGAATTTATATCGGCTGCGTTTGCCAAATCATTCAATCTCATGAGTAATATCAGGAAGTCTGGACGTGACCGAAGGAATGAAATATGAACGAGTTATCATCGATTCCACGAAAATCTGGTTTAATGACCCTTGGGGGAGATGTTTTATGACGAATTCCGCTGAAGTTTCCAGTCCCGCCTCCTCATTTCCGCACTATGGCGCGCAGGCACAGCCCCCCCGGCGCATCCGGGTGATCGGCGTCCCGCTGGACCTGGGCGCCAGCCGCCGCGGGGTTGACATGGGGCCGTCGGCGGTTCGCGTGGCCGGGCTGGAGGCGCGGCTCGAGGCGCTGGGCCACCAGGTGACCGACGGGGGCAACATTCGCGTGGAGATTGCCGAGACACAGGCATCGGGCAAGGAAAACGCGCACTATCTGAAACAAATTGCCCAAACCTGCACACGCACCGCAGAGGCCGTGGTGAAGATGCTGGAGGAGGGGATGACGCCGCTGGTGCTGGGCGGGGATCACTCGCTGGCAGCCGGATCGGTTTCCGGGGTGGCGGAGTTCTATCGCCGCAAGGGAGAGAAGATCGGGGTGGTGTGGCTTGATGCTCACTCGGACATCAACACGCCGGAGACTTCGCCCTCGGGCAACGTACACGGGATGCCGCTGGCCGCGCTATTGGGAATGGGGCCGGAGGCGCTGGGCAACATCTTCGGTTATGCGCCCAAGATCCTGGCGGAGAACTCGGTTCTGGTAGGGATGCGGGAGATCGACGCTGCGGAGCGGGAGAACATTCGCCGCGCTGGGGTGACCGTGTACACCATGCGCGACATCGATGAGCGGGGCATGAGAACAGTGATGGAAGAGGCCTTGCGAGCGGCCGGAAGCGGGACAGCCGGCTACCATATCTGGTTGGACATGGATTCAGTCAG
>CAWDQS010000070.1:0-8943 GCA_963804295.1 uncultured Acidobacteriaceae bacterium | reverse complement strand
CGTGGCCGTGATTGGCGGCGGCCCGCTGGGATTGATGATTCTGCACGTTGCCGCTTTAGCCGGCTGCAAAGTCATCGCCATTGTCAAGCACGACGGCCAGGTGGAGGCGGCGCGTCAGTTGGGCGCGGCCCACGTGGTGAAGACCACCAGCATCCGCAATGCCATCCGCGAAACCCGCGAACTCACTGAGAAGAATCGGGGAGTGGATATCGCCATCGAGGCAGTTGGCGTGCCGGAGTCGTGGGAAGAAGCGCTGGAATTGGTGCGCAAGGGCGGGACGGTCAACTTCTTTGGCGGTTGCGCGGTGGGCACGCACGTCTCGCTCGACACCAATCGCATTCACTACTCCGACATCACCATGCGCGCCACCTTTCACCACACCCCGGCCTTCTGCCGACAGGCGCTCGATCTGATTGCTAGTGGCCGATTCCAGGCCGGAGCATTCATTACCGGACACGCTCACCTCTACGAGCTCAACAGGGTCTTTGAGAAACTGATGAAGCGCAACAGCGAGATCAAAACCGTTATTGTGCCATGAGAGAATGTTGGAGTTGCACTAAAGAACTTCTGATGGAGTTGCAATGACCGCGGCCATAGCTAATCAACCGAAGCAAATGGAGCAGAGCCCGGAGGAGTTGCTGACTCGCGGCTGGGCTGCGCTTCCTGAAAGCTATCGCATTCCCGATGTCGCGCCCACGCTGGAGGAAGCGCGCGCCTGGTGCAAACGGCTGGCCGAGTCGCACTACGAAAACTTCCACGTCGCCTCGTGGTTTCTGCCTGAAGATCTTCGCCCCCATTTTCACTCCATCTACGCGTATTGCCGCGTCTCCGACGATTTGGGCGACGAAGTAGGCGACCGCTCCGCGGCTCTAGCTCTCCTCAATTTTTGGGGCCGCGAATTGGATGCCTGTTACGAAGGCCGAGCGCGTCACCCGGTTTTTGTCGCGCTGGCCGAGACCATTCGCGAATGTTTTATCCCCAAGGATCCGTTTGCAGATCTGCTGGTCGCTTTTCGCCAAGACCAGGTCGTCACACGCTACAACACCATCGACGACGTGCTGGCTTACTGCCGCTACTCGGCCAATCCCGTCGGCCGCCTGGTGCTCTACGTCTGCGGCGAGTCCAATGACGAAAACTTCCGCCTCTCCGACTTGACCTGCACCGCGCTGCAATTGGCCAACTTCTGGCAGGATGTGCGCGAGGACTACGTCAGGGGCCGCATCTATATTCCGAAAAATGATATGGAAGTTTTTCGCGTCAGCGAGGAGCAGATTGCCGAGGGAGTTGCCACACCCGAGTTTCGTGGGCTGATGCGCTGCGAGGTCGATCAAGCGCGGGAACTCTTCAATCAGGGGCTTCCGCTGATCGGCAGGGTTCACCGCGACCTGGCTCTGGACCTGGACTTGTTCAGCCGCGGCGGACTGGAGATTCTGCGCGCCATCGAGCGTCAGGGATATGACGTACTCAGCGCGCGGCCTGCAATCTCCAAAAGCAGGAAACTGGCGCTGCTGTTGCGCGCCGTCAGCGGCAAGCTGCTGCCCTTTCTGCGCCTCGGCAGCCGGAGTTTAGGATAGGCGTGACCCGGGAAAACCCATCTGACGGATTAACGCTGGACCGTGCCTACGCGGCCTGCCGCACCATCGCGCGCCGTGAGGCGAAGAATTTTTATTACGCCTTTGTCGCTCTTCCAAAACCAAAAAGAAACGCCATCTGCGCCATCTACGCCTTCATGCGCCGGGCCGACGATCTGGCCGACGATGAATCCCTCTCTCGCGACAAGCGCCGCAGTTCTCTTGAAGCCTGGCTGGCAGCCTGGCGGGCCGTCTGCAAGAGCGGCTCAACGGCCGATCCGGTTTTTCTTGCCGTCCGCGATTGCACCGCGCGCTTTCACATTCCGCTCAAACTGCTCGATGAACTGGTCGCAGGCGTGACCATGGACCTCGAGAGTTCCTCAAATGCTGGGTGCCCCATCCTTTCCGCGTCTTTTGCGGAAAGGGTGGAAAATGATGCGCCGGATACCTATGCCACCTTCGCCGACCTCTACCGCTACTGCTATCTGGTGGCCTCGGTCGTGGGCCTGGTCTGCATTCGCATCTTCGGCTACACCGACCCGCGCGCCGAGAAGTTGGCCGAAGAGACCGGCATCGCCTTCCAACTCACTAACATTCTGCGCGACGTGGCCGAAGATGCAGCGCGCAATCGCGTCTATCTTCCACTGGAAGATTTGGCGGCCCACAATGTTTCACTGGACTCCTTGCTACACCGCGCGACCGGCGCGCCGCCCACAGACAACGAACGCGCATTACTAAAGGCCATCGCCCGGCGAGCGGAGGAATATTACAAGTCAGCGCAGTTATTATTGCCCATGATCGACCGCGAGAGCCGTCCTGCCCTGTGGGTACTGGTCACCATCTATCACGGCCTGCTCAAGCGCATTGAGCGCGCGGACTATGATTTATTTTCCACTCGCGCCAGCGTGCCGATGTCGCAGAAGTTCGGTATTCTGGCGCTAGGAATGGCGCGCATGGGCTGGGCGCGGTTGTGTGGTTGATTCACCGGCCAATTATTTTGAAAGGGCGCGACTTTAGTTCTGCCGCACAGACAGTAAATACAATGCGGGCTTTAGCTTCTGAGGGAAGTATTTTGCAACAACTCTCACAACAAACCGTCACCGTCATCGGCGCTGGCGTCTCCGGCATGAGCGCGGCCTGCGCGCTGGCCGAGGCTGGCTTCCGCGTGCAACTGGTCGAACAGCGCGGCTATTTGGGCGGGAGGGCCTCTTCGTATCTGCATCCGGGCGTCAATGAGGTCATCGACAACTGCCAGCACGTCCTCTTCGGCTGTTGCACAAATATGCTGGGCTTCTATCGCCGCATCGGCGTTGCGGAGCGGATTCACTGGACCAGCGATATGACAATGATCGAGCCGGGAGGCCGGCGCTCCGCGCTTGGACCTTTTCGTTTGGGTCCACTCACCCTGCCCGCGCCGTTGCACTCTGCGCCCAGCTTCCTCAACGCCAAAGCATTTACCCTCGCCGACAAACTCTCGCTGGCCCGCGCGATGCGGGCGATGATGAAGCCGGAAGCGCTCATCGACACACGGGAGTCACTGGGTGCGTGGCTGCGGCGGCACAAGCAGACCGAGGGCGCGATCAATCGCTTTTGGCGGCTGGTGATTGCCAGCGCCTTGAATGCGGAGATCGATGCGATCTCCGTGCCCTACGCGGCCAAGGTGATTCGCGAGTTGTTTCTGAACTCGGCCCATGCGGGCAGCATGGGCATGAGCACAATTCCGTTGAGCGAACTTTACGCGGGAGTGCCGCAATTTCTTGCGGAGCGCGGCGGCAGCTTGCTGCTGAACACGCACGTCGAGGGCGCGGCATGGAATGAAGCGTCAGCGCAGTGGCTGATTTGCACGCGCACCGGCGAGCTGATTTCAGACTTCGTGATTCTGGCTTTGCCGTTTGAGGCAACGCAGAAGTTATTGCCGCGCCTGCCCGTCGAGGAAGGCACGGAGAAACTGGCCCGTCAAATTGAGCGCCATGTGCATTGGCCGATTTGCAGCGTGCATTTGTGGTTCGACCGTGAAATTACCGAGTTGGAACACGCCGTTTTATTGGACCGCGAGATTCACTGGATGTATAACCAGTCGAAGCTGCAAACCGGGCGCGGCGGTCACTACATCGAATTAGTCGTCAGCGCCACGCGCGCTTTTGCGGCATTGCCGCGCGAGGCAGCGATTCATCAGGCGCTCAGCGAGCTGGCGGAGTTTTTCCCTGCCGTGGCTTCGGCAAAATTGGAAAAGGTCATTCTGGTGAAGGAGATGCACGCCACCTTCGGCGTACATCCAGGGATCGATTCAGCGCGGCCCACTGCCGCTTCGTCCTGGCCGAATCTGTTTTTAGCGGGCGACTGGGTACAAACTGGATGGCCGTCGACGATGGAGAGCGCCGCGCGCTCCGGGCACCTGGCAGCGGAAGCGCTTGGTCTCAGCGCCGAAAATCCGCTGCGCTGCTTTGAGCCTGATTTGAAACCGCAGGGAATGATGCGATTGATCCGGTAACTGTCTGATCCTGATCACTGGCTTCAATGCGCCAGGAAATATACGCCGATGCAGATCAGCACGGCCGAGGTCCAGCGGCGCCGGTCCACGTTCTCTTTGAGGAATAATTTGGCGGCGACGGCGTTGGTGATGACCGTCAGGGAAGCTGTGGCCGGCCCTGCCAGGCCAAGGTTCAGATGATTCAGCGTGAAGAGCAGGGCAAAGAAGGCAACTGCCATGAAAAAAACGCCGGCAAAAAAGAGTGGGCAGGTCAGCACGGCGACAATAGCGCCCTTCATCCCGGAGTGAGCGCGAATCTCGTCCAGATCGCCGATGGATTTCATGGCCGCGGCGGTGAGCACCTCTCCAGCCGTCGAGCTCAGCACAACGGCGGCAATCATCGCCGTGGCGGCCCAGAAACTGGCGGAAAGAACGGGAAGGGAAGTAAGATTCATTGCTGTGCGCCCTTCTCGACCAGCGGAACATGATCATGGATGGCCGTCTGAATTGTGCGTGAAGGTCCGGGCGCGACAAAGCCGACGCCCAGCGTAATCAACACGACACCCAGCCAGCGCTGAAAAGAGACTTGCTCATGCAGGCAAAAGTGCGAAAGCAGCTCGACCACCACGTTGCCCCATGCCGTGGCCAGCATCACGTAGCTCAGGTCAGCCCATGAAAGCGCGGTCAGATAACTGGCAAAAAAACCGATCAAGAGCGCAATTCCAAGCGCAACCCAGGGCGTGAAGGCGGCAGCAAAGAGCGCGAGAGGATGTGCCAGAGTCAGTTCAGGAAGGCTGGTCATCCCCTTGGCCAGGCAGGTATTCCCCAGCGGCGAGCAGACCGCAACCAGTATCAAAATCATGGTTTGATAGGGCGATAATTTCTGATGAGACATGCGCGATCAGATCCTGACGATGGGACGTGGTTTTGTTGTATCCCACCCTCTTTCGCGGAAAGGGTGGGATATGGAGCATTTGTGGAACACACTGCGGAACCTACGCCTTCGCTGCCGCCTCGGCCTGTTGGCTGCGCGACGCCTTCACCATCTTGTTGCGTTGCGCGCGCAGCTTGAGGAAGGATTTGGCCTCGACGTACAGCCGGGGCAGGTCGCGATTCACAAACGCCTTCCAAACCACGCGGAATGCCGCCTTGGGGCGGAAGTAATATTCGTCGTAGAAACGATGCACCATCTCCAGCACGTAATCAATGGGCAGGCCGGGATACTCGATGTGCGCCATCTGATGGCCGCCCTCATCGCTCATCTCGGCGGAATTCACGATGAAGCCGTTGGTCTTGGCGAAATCGTAAAACTCTGTTCCGGGGAAGGCATGGGCGATGGAGACCTGGATGGTTTCGCAATCCAGCTTCTTGGCGAAGTTGATGGTGTTGCGGATCGATTCCTTGGTCTCGCCCGGCAGGCCGAGGATGAAGTCGGCGTGGATGCACAGGCCCAGGTCGTGGCAGTCCTTGGCGAAGGCGCGCGCGCGCTCCACCGTGGCGCCCTTCTTGACGTTCTTGAGTATCTGCGGATCGCCGGATTCAAAGCCCACAATCAGCAGCCGGCAGCCGGCTTCTTTCATGGCTTGCAGGGTTTTGCGGTCGGTGGTGACGCGCGAGGTGCAGCTCCAGGTGAGGCCCAGCGGCTTGAGTTTTTCGCAAAGCTCAATCGTCCGCGGTCCTTGAATATTGAAGGTGTCGTCATCGAAGAAGAACTCCTTCACATCGGGGAAATTCTCCTTGGCCCACTTGAGTTCGGCTGCCACATCGTCGGTGGAGCGCTTGCGCCATGCGTGGCCGCTCAGTGTCTGCGGCCACAGGCAGAAGGTGCATTGCGCCGGGCAGCCACGCGACGAGTAAAGCGCGATAAAAGGATGCAGCAGGAAGGGTACGTTGTAGCGCGTCACGTCCAGGTCGCGCTTGTAGATTTTGGTGGCCCAGGGCATCGCGTCCAGATCTTCCACCTGTGGGCGGTCGGGATTGTGGGCGATCTTCCCGTTCTTTTTGTAGCTGATGCCGAGAATCTTGTTGAGCGGCTTGCCCTGGGCAAACTCGACTACGGAAAAATCGAACTCGCGGCGGCAGATGAAGTCCAGCGCCGGGCACTCGTTCAGGGCGCGATCCGGATCTGTGGTCACCGGAGGCCCGACAAAGGCGATGCGAATCGACGGATGGGCGGCCTTGATGGCCTGGGCAAGAAGCTGGTCGCTCTTCCAGCCCATCGTCGAGGTGAACAGCACCAGGAACTCATAGTCCCCGCAGATTCTGATGGTTTCTTCCGCGGAAACGTGATGCGGGGAAGCATCCAGCACGCGCGAACCCTCCAGCAATCCGGCCGGGTAGGTCAACCAGACCGGATACCAGTAGGACTCAATCTCGCGCGTTGCCGGCCAGCGCGAACTCGCGCCGCCGTCAAAATTCTCAAACGAGGGAGGATTCAGCAAAAGTGTCTTCAGGGGCATTGTCATCTCCTTCATTCTAACATTTTGGGCATTTTTCGGATTCCGGCAGGTGGTGCCTGACGTTCTTTACGCCGGGCTTACTTTGCGTGCAGTTCTTGCAGCCAGTCTTCCATGTGGCCGAGGGCGCGCAGCAGGCTCAGCCGCGCTTTGGCCAGGTCAAATCCCGCGTCCTGTGAGTCTTGAAATTTTTGGCGCTCGTCGATGCGGGCCAACTGCTCTGCTCTGGGCGACAATTGTGGTTGCGCGCCCGCGCCGTTGCCCAACTCCAGTTGCGACAGCACCGCCTGAAGCTGCTCATGGGCGATCTGCTGCTTCAGGCTGGCTATCTCCGCCAGTGTGTCCAACTCTCGCAGGCTTCCGGTCAACTCCGTGATCTGCACTTCATTTTGACGCTGGGCCTGTTCGGCCTCGACCGTGGCTCTGAGCGCATCGGCAGCCGACTCTCTGGCTTTGGCGCGATGGCCCCAGTCAAATAACGGTACCTGAATCGAGAATCCAGAACTGAAGTTGTTGATCGGAAATCCGGGTTTGCGGGTGCTGGAGTCGTAGTAATAATCGCTAGCATTGTTCAGTAACTTAGTGCTACGGAGGTACTCCGCGTCAAAACTGATCTGGGGGATAAGCGCGTACTTCGTGTCTCCCCGTGCCATCTTTTGTTTTGAGAGCGCAAATATCTGCGCCGCTTCAACGCCTTTCATGGTATGTCCCGTTTGATCTGCTCGCACAGCCGGAATCTCCGGAATGCTGGCGTGATCCGGGGTGATGGAGCCAGTGGGCAGGCCGGTGAGTGCGGCAAGCTGCTTTGTTAGTGTGCCAGCGCGCGTCTCCAGGTGCAGCCGCCTCAGCTTCAACTGCGCCGCCGTCAGTTGCGCTTGCAAAAGTTCGCTGAACGGGTCGATGCCCGCCTCCGCGCGTTGCTGCTCAATGGTCACCAACCTATTGGCGAATGTCTCCTGCTGGCGCGCCGCATCCAGTTCGTTATTCACCGTATCCAATTCAATGTAAGCCGTGGATGCATCCAGCGCCACCTGCTCGCACGTGTCCTTCAGGCGAAGTGATGCGGCCTGGAGCGCGGCGTGCGCAGCTCGAATATAGCTGTGTTGAGGAAGGTTGAAGACCATCGACTGCACAGTGCCGTTCAAAATCGATGGCACGCCTCCCATAAAGCCGACAGATGGCACCGCGGGAAGCCCCGAGCCGAGCATCAAGCTCGGAATATAAACATCTTTGGTCTGCGCCAGAGCCGCATTGGCCTTGTCCACATCGGCCTGCGCCTGTCTCACTGCGGTCGAATTGCGTTGCGCCAGGTCCACCACCGTCGATAGAGAGACCTGCGCCGAAACCATCGCGGGCGCAGCCGCCATCGCTATGCCGATGAGCATCCTGATCCAGCGCTTCAGCGGATTGTCTCCTATTCTCACGTCTACTCGCAA
The DNA here is from genome assembly GCA_963804295.1 of uncultured Acidobacteriaceae bacterium. Classification (GTDB taxonomy): domain Bacteria; phylum Acidobacteriota; class Terriglobia; order Terriglobales; family Acidobacteriaceae; genus Telmatobacter. Next base: position 1,010 of record CAWDQS010000070.1, on the reverse strand, counting down.
CCCTTCAATGTTTCAGTTCCTATTTTATTTCCAGCGCCGGCTTGTAATCATGCGCCAGGGCCAGCGCCGCCGCCCGTTCCTGGATGGCCGCCGCCGTGTCGCCCATTTGTTGCTTCAAACGGGCCAGCCATGTATGCGCCACGAACGCCGGCGCCTCCTCGGTCTTTACGCTGCCTGCAAGATACTCATCAAGTATTTTGCAGGCCAGCGCCGGATCGCGTTTTGTCTCGATCAGCACGGAAGCTCCGTTGAAAAACGCAACGCCCGCGTGCCTATCCCGCTCGGCTGCATTCTCTCCGTTGTGCACCGCCGACTCCATCTCCGTCCAGCGTTCCCGCCGGCGATAGAATCCGGCCAGCGTCATCCACTGCAAAGCAGGATGAGATGACGCTGTGATCGCCTGCTTCAACTCCCGCTCGGCCGTGCCGTAGTCCTTGCGTTGTTCGGCGATTTTGCTCCTCAGTTCAAAAGCGCGCACCGGGTCGAATTTGTCCAGTTGCGCGGCCACGGCTTCAGACTTATCGATGCCGCCGCCCACCACTCCGGGCGCTTGTTCATAAAACTCGCCCAGGCTTGCCAGCGCCTCGGCATTGTGGGGATTCAACCGGGCGGCCTCTTCAAACTCAGCCCGCACCCGCTTGGCCAGCGAATACGCATTCAAAAACGACGCCCGGCTGGCCTTCTCGCCCAGGGCGCGTCCCAGCCACAAATGATCGTCGGAATTCTGTGCGTCCAGTTTTACCGCCTGCTCGCAATCGTTTGCGGCTTGATCCCAATGTTCCAGAGTGTATTCCACGCGGCATCTGAGGTTATACGCTTCGGACCGGCTGTCCGGCTTGTTCAATGTGTTCAATTTGTCCAGCGTGTCCAGCAGCGCCATCGTCTTGTCCGCCTCGCCGGCCTGCAAGGCCGCGTTGGCCTGGGCAAGCAGCTCTCTCTGCCCCGGCGCGGACGCGGGAAGCGCCGCGGCTGCTGCCCAGACCACCCCCGACGTCCGCCAAAAAGAGCGG
>CAWDQS010000069.1:0-12853 GCA_963804295.1 uncultured Acidobacteriaceae bacterium | reverse complement strand
GAAGAGCAGGCCGTCCGGGGAATCGAGCGCTCCCTTGCCTTCGTCCTTCGCCGCGGCGGTGTTCGCAGCTCCGAATACAATCGCCACACCGGTATTGTGTATGCCATCTTTGGGGAAGACGTCGACAGCCCGTTTAAGCTGAATTCCGGCGGGGACGCCAGGAGCATACCCCGCGACGAATTTGCGCGCGGCTGCAAACTGATCCGCGACTTCGGTAGCGGGCACCGTGTCGTCCTTGGTGATGGCCAGCGTCTTGGAGTAGTCGATCTCCTTCGAAGTGACATCGGAGACCGATTCGAGCACCAGGCGGGCAGGGTAGGCGTTCATGTGCCCAAAGCCGCCGTAGCCGATGATCTTGCCTGCCTTGTCGCGCTGCACTCCGGCCTTCTCAACGGCGTCCAACCGGCCCACCAGCGTGGCGCTCACCAGGAACTTGTTGCATCCCAGGCACATTCCGCCCTTTTTGTAGGGCGTGGCCAACTGCGAATCGAAGAGCTTGAAGTCCTTGTTGCTCTTGTCCAAAGTGACCGGTGTCCGCTGCACTGCGGGAACGACGCCGGCAAAGTTGCGCGCCGGCTGTATTTGCACCATAGCCGCCGGGCCCGCTTTGGCCTTGGTGCCTTCCGGATAAGAGAGCCAGATGTTCTTGTTGACGTTGATGCCGCAGTCGGCGCCCTTGATGACGAACTGGTCAAAAGAGGCGGCAACCGTGCCTTTGATGCGAACGATCTTGCCGTTGAAAGTCACGGGGTTGTTCAGAATATCGCAGACGGTTGTATCCACGGCCTGCGCGTACAGGCAGCAGGAACATCCAAGGACAAAGACGAATGTCAGAGCGCGTTTCATGCCAATCTCCAATCGAAGCAATAGCCCGTAATCGCAGCAAAAATGAGCCGGAAAGCTGCTGAATAGGGGACATTACAGGTTATCACGTTCGCAGTATCCGTTTTCGCGGCCTATTTTTGGCTGGCACTCCAGGCATCGATGCGGTTGCTCAGGACATCCAGCGGCAGCGCGCCGGAGTCCAGCACCAGGTCGTGGAAGGCGCGCAGATCGAACTTGTCGCCTAACGCCTTCTTCGCGCGATCGCGCAATTCCAGAATCTTCAACTGGCCGATCTTGTAGGCTGTGGCCTGGCCTGGCCAGGCGATGTAGCGATCGACCTCGGCCTGGATGCTGGTATCGTCGATGGCCGAGTGGTCGTGGAAATAATCCACCATCTGCTGGCGGGTCCAGTGCTGGGAGTGGACGCCGGTATCGACGACCAGACGGATGGCGCGCCAGATGTCAGCTTCCAGTCGGCCGTAGTCGGAGTAGGGGTCCTGGTAGAATCCAACGTCCTTGCCCAGTCGCTCGGAGTAGAGGCCCCAACCCTCGATGTAAGCCGTATAGTGGCCGAACTTGCGGAAGGTGGGCAGGCCGTCCAACTCCTGGGCAATGGAGAGCTGCAAATGATGACCAGGCAATCCTTCGTGATAGGCGATGGCCTCGACGGCGTAGAGATTGCGGTCGGTGGCGTTGTAGGTGTCGATGAAGAGACGGCCGGGGCGGCTGCCGTCGGGGGTAGCCGGCTCGTAATAAGCGGGAGAGGAGCTCTTCTCCATAAAGGCAGGCACAGCGGTTACCTCGAAGGGTGCCTTGGGGAGGCGGCCGAAGAGCTGGGGCAGCTTGGCTTGCATGGGGGTCAGATAGCCGCGATAGGCGTCGAGCAGGGCCGCAGTCGAGGCCGCTTTTAGTTTGTGATTGGTTTTGAGGCTGGCGCGGAATCCGGCCAGGTCTTTGAATCCGAGCTTTTGGGCAATTGCCAGCATGGCGGTTTCGTCTCGGGCTACCTCGTCCAGGCCGATCTGATGAATCTGCGCGGCGGTTAGATCGGTAGTGGTAGTGCGGCGGAGGCGGTAGGCGTAATAACGCGCGCCGTCGGGCAGGGCGGAGATGCCCGGCTCGACGCGCCCGGCGGGAACGTAGCTGACCTCAAGGAAGCGGGCAAAGCGCAGGTAGGCGAGCAGGACTTCTTTGCCGATAGCGTCCAACATCTCGGTTTTGATGCGCTCCTGTTCGGCGGCCTTGACGGAGGCCGGGAAGCTCTTCAACGGCAGCGCCAGCGGCGAGTCTTCCGGCTTCTGGGCGGCCATCGCCTTGACCTGCTCCAAAGCTTTTTCCAGAAGATAGCGGGGCGGTACGCGATGATCTTCCATGCCGATGGACATATTGGTTGTGATCTGGTCAAAGGCCTTGGGGATGGCGTGCAGCCGCGCAATCCAGTCGTCGTAATCCTTGACGGTGGCAAAGCTCAACCGGGCCACCAGTTGCGGATAGGTGGTGTGAATGCCGCTCATCTGGTTCAAGGGCATCTCCCACTCCTTGAACTGAGCGCCCTCTTCGTCGTCGGCAAACTGGCGCAGAAGCAGTTCGCGGCTGGTCTTCTCCTGAGCGGAGAGCCCGGTCTCGTCAATGGCGGCCAAACGCATCATGAAGTTCTCTTCGCGGGCCAGCCAGTCGTTCTCTGCCTTGACGGAGTAGTCGTCGATGCGGTCGTTGTAGCGCTTGTCGCCCAGTTCCGAGGCAAACTCCGGCGAATGCTCCATGCTGGCCTGCCAATACTCCTCGAAGAGGTCATTGAGTGCCTTACGGCTGGCCTCCACTGAGGCAGGCTGAGCAGGGGCCTGCGCCGGGAGCGCGGGAGCAAGAACAAGTAGCAGTATCGCGGCAACGAACAGGGAGGGGAGCGTGAATCTTTTCAAGGAAGCGGACCTCAGTGTGAAATCACATTCCAGTCGAGTTTAGAGCAAGTGGTCGGGGTATGTGCGCGTGAATAAGCGTCCAAGAAAAATCGGAAGGCATCTCGGCAGAAAAAACGAATTCTGCCTGGGTAGCTGAGATTGTATTCCAGAGCAACGGAGCGCAAGTAGAGCGCGAATTGAACTAAATTATTGATTCTTTGGTGGACGCGGTAGGAATCGAACCTACAACCTGTCGGTTAAGAGCTAGGAATGTGCCCTTTTCAGCATTGCTCGCTGCTGCTATATATTGCTTATATTAAATGGCTTGCGAGGACTCTCTGCTACAAAGAAATTGTGGGGACTACCCACAATTGCCCACGTTTCTGAAGCTGTCTACCCACAAAAGTCCCCACAGTCTTTATCCGATGATCTTTCGGCGATAAACGCATTCACTGACTCTGTTCACGTCGATCTCCCTTCCCCACTGGGGGCGTAGTGTCTCTGAGGGCCGGGAAACGGCCTCCGGAGACGCAATACACGGACGCGCAAAGCACATTTACCCTTGTAATCGCCGCCGGAATGCGGAATCGCTCCCAGAAAACAGCTTCCAACCTTCAACACGGAAAAGATCAGGATCTGATCAGAGGTTCCCTAATGGACTTTCTCCTTGCTGCACGGAAGGGTTTGTGGTACATTCTTTTCGTGAGCATTTTTAGCCCCACGACTGCCGAAATGTGTTGTTGTCCAGCGATTTGCTGTGCACAGACGCATTCTGGCGTGAGGAAGTGGTTGGGCTAGAGTAACTTACAAGCCGCTGCCTCGAAAGTACCCACCGCCAGAGATCGAACTGGCAGGTGGGTTTTCTATTTTGGGTTGAAAATGAGGCGGATGCGGTAACAGGAGCAGCCGCCGAACAGGTTCCAGGCAAGGGAGAAAAACGATGAGCGTTCCTGAAATTCGTGTCGAAGAACTGAAAAAGAGGCTGGATGCCGGCGAGAATCTATTTTTGCTCGATGTGCGCGACGAATTTGAGTACGAAATCTCCAATATTGGCGGACAGTTGATTCCGCTCGCCGAATTGTCGAGGCGCGTCCATGAGCTCGACGCGAACCTAAATATCGTGACTGTTTGCAAGATGGGGCCGCGGGGAGTGAAGGCCGCGCAATTGTTGCATGACGCAGGGTTCTCCCATGTGTGGAACCTGACCGGCGGAATCCACGCCTGGTCGGATCGCGTGGACCGGAGCGTCCGGAAGTACTAGAGTTCGGTTTTTTACAAGCGCCGGTGGCGAAGCGGTCAACGCGCAGGTCTGCAAAACCTGTATTCGCGGGTTCAATTCCCGCCCGGCGCTCCAAATTCAGATTGGGAGCGAGATTCGCAACTGAGATCAGTCGCTTTTTTCATCTTCCCCAGTGCTAAAGATTTTTCCTCGTCGAGTCAATTTGTTTCAGTTACACTTTTTACGTGGAACCAGAAGGAGTATTACCGTGACCGATCAAGTCCTCCGCGCCTCACTAAGCGAACAAGCTGCATTTCAACTCGCAAATGTAACCAAAACGGCGCCGCAGTTCGGAGCCATCACTCCCCGCTGGCTGGTTCGCTTTCTGGACTGGAAGCCGCTCGAAGCCGGCACATTCAGGGTCAACAAGGTGGATGAGAGCAAGGCCATCGAGTCGACCTGCGACCACTCGGACGAATCCACGCTCGCTTCCACCTTTGTCGATTATCAGGAGAAGTCGCGGGAATACCGGCTGAGTAGCATCAATGCGGTTCTCAATGTTCACACCCGCGTCTCCGATCTGCTCAGCAATCCATACGATCAGGTTCGTGAGCAGTTGCGGCTGTTGATCGAGAGCGTCAAGGAGAAGCAGGAGAGCGAGCTGCTCAACAATGCGGACTACGGCCTGCTGAATAATGTGGCCGGCGCGCAGAAGCTCAAGACGCGTAAAGGCGCGCCCACGCCGGACGATCTGGACGAGTTATTGACGAAGGTCTGGAAGGAGCCATCGTTGTTCCTGGCGCATCCGCGCGCCATTGCCGCCTTCGGACGGGAGTGCACCCGCCGCGGCGTGCCTCCACCGACCGTAACTCTGTTCGGAACGCCGTTCCTGACCTGGCGCGGAGTTCCACTGGTTCCCTCCGACAAAATCGCCGTGAGAAGCAAGGATCATAAGTCGAAGATCCTGCTGCTGCGCGTGGGCGAGAAGAAGCAGGGCGTGGTGGGCCTCTTCCAGCCGGGACTTCCGGGAGAACAGAGTCCCGGCCTGTCGGTCCGCTTCATGGGCATCGATGAGCGCGCACTGGCCTCTTACTTGATTGCGCTGTACTGCTCGGCGGCTGTGCTGACCGATGATGCCATTGCCCTGCTCGAAGACGTGGATGTGAGCCAATACCATGAGTACAAGTGACCGGACGCTAATATCGACAGCGCCTCCGGAGACTGGCGGTTGGGCCGCGGCATTGCCGGTGAGCGAAGGCGCGCCGCCCAGCATTCTCTCGCCGGCTGAGTTAGCGCGCATGGCCAACGAACTCTTCACGGCGTTGCCCGATGGGCTTCAGCAGCCCGCTGTTGCCGCGGCCAGGGCGGTCTTGCCGCCCAACTCCGCCTTCACCGGAAACCCATATGCGGCAGCGCCCAGCCCAACTGCGCCCGCCGCGCCGGGAATACTCGCGAGCCTGACCGAAGCACAGCCGGGAGTATTCGTCGCCACTCCGGAGAGAAGCATTGCGCCGGATGCTCGGTCGTCTGCTTCCCCGGCTCCGGCTGTTCCGGGCGGCGGAGTTGCGCCCACGGCAGTGCCAGGTTTTCTTCAGGATGCGCGGCCCATCTTTCAAGAGCCTGCCGCGGAGCCAACTGCACAGCGCACGCCTGCACAAGCAAGCGGGAAGCCTGCGCCGAGCGAAGAAGGTTATGCGGCCATACCTTCTTCGTTGCTTGCTGAGCTTCAACCATCGCAACTTATACAACCGCCAGCCCCGGCAGTCCCCGGCGTTTTCGGAGTTGTCGACTCCTCGGCGGTTCCGACTTTCTCTTTCATGGAGGACGCGAGGCCGCTGTTTTCAACTCCACCTTCGATCCCCGGACCGGTTCCGGCAGGCGCCTCGAAGGATCACCCCGCGAATTATAGCAATCCATTCGCAGCGCCGCTTGATCGGGATGCGCCACAGCTCTTTGGGACGGTAACTCACGAACCCGATTATCGCGCGCCTGCATCGTATGACCCGCAGAGTCAGCCGCGGCAACTCGATTCAGCAAATGTTGTGCCAGTGCTAACTCCTGGTGCAGGACAGCCGGAATTATCGGAGGATCTTGGACTCTCTTCGTATTCGTTTGACGTGGAGGCGATCCGCCGCGATTTTCCTATATTGCGCGAGCAAGTTAACGGCCGTCCGCTGATCTGGCTGGACAATGCGGCAACGACGCAGAAGCCGCAATCGGTGATTGACCGCCTGAGTTATTACTACGAGCACGAGAACTCCAATGTGCATCGCGCCGCGCATGAGTTAGCCGCCCGAGCCACTGATGCCTACGAATCGGCGCGCGAGAAGACGCGCCGCTTTCTCAACGCCGGCGCACCGCGCGAGATCGTCTTTGTGCGCGGAGCCACGGAGGCCATCAACTTAGTAGCGCAGAGTTGGGGGCGGCAAAACATTCAGAAGGACGACGAGATTGTCATCACCTGGATGGAACATCACGCCAACATCGTTCCCTGGCAGATGCTGTGTGCGGATAAGGGTGCGCGGCTGCGCGTTGCTCCGGTGGACGACTCCGGACAGATCCTGCTCGATGAGTACGAGAAACTTTTGGGGCCGAAGACGCGGCTGGTCTCGATCGCGCACGTCTCCAATGCGTTGGGCACAATTCTGCCCGTCAAGGCGATGGTAGAGGCGGCTCATCGCCACGGCGCGCGCGTGCTGGTGGACGGCGCGCAGGCGGTCTCTCACATGCGCGTTGATGTGCAATCCATCGGCTGCGACTTCTACGTCTTCTCCGGCCACAAGGTCTTCGCGCCGACCGGAATCGGAGTGGTCTATGGAAAGTCCGAGGTGCTGGATAACATGCCGCCGTGGCAGGGCGGCGGAAACATGATTCAAGATGTCACCTTCGAAAAGACGCTCTACCAGCCGCCGCCGCAGCGATTCGAAGCCGGCACGGGAAGTATTGCCGATGCCGTTGGCCTGGGCGCGGCCATCGATTATCTGGATCGCGTTGGCATCCATAATGTTTCACGCCACGAGCATATGCTCTTAACGTATGCCACTGCCGCACTGCAGAAGATTCCAGGGCTGCGCATCATCGGCACGGCAAAAGAAAAAGCTGCTGTAATCTCTTTTGTGATGGATGGCTTTCGCACCGAGGAGATCGGCGACTATCTCAACCGCAAGGGCATCGCGGTGCGCGGTGGCCATCACTGCGCGCAGCCGATCCTGCGGCGCTTTGGCCTGGAAAGCACAGTGCGTGCTACTTTCGCACTCTATAACACATGCGAGGAAGTTGACGCATTGGTCGCGGCCTTGTGGGATTTGCGCCAGGGAAGAAATCCAGGGCTTGCCTGACAAGTAGTTCACTTGAAATGAAGAAGGCCAGTCACAGTTAAGAGGCTGGCCTTTTTCCTTCGTTCTACGACTTAATACTTCGGCAGTGATGTGTCGATCTTGTCAGCCCAGGCCAGTATGCCTCCAGCCAGGTTCGAGACACGCTTGAAGCCTGACTGGCGCAGAAAGTCCACAGCCTTGGCGCTGCGCGCGCCGCTCTTGCAATGCACCACGATCTCGCGGCTTGAGTCGAGTTCATGCACACGTGTCGGCAGATCACCGAGTGGAATCAGGTATGCCTTTATGTTGACGATTTGATATTCGTGAGGCTCGCGAACGTCGAGCACAAAAATCTCTTCCTTTGCATCAAGACGCCGTTTGAGAACCTCGGGTTGAATCTCGGGAATCTTCGCGCTGAGTTTTGCTTCGGATTCTTCTCCACGAACGCCGCAGAACTGGTTGTAATCAATCAGTTTCTTTACCGTGGGATTCTCGCCGCAGACCGGGCACTCCGGGTTCTTGCGCACGCGTAGCTCGCGGAAGCGCATGGCCAGCGCGTCCACCAGTAACAGACGGCCAATCAGAGATTCGCCCGCGCCGAGGATCAGCTTGGTCACTTCAGTTGCCTGAATCACGCCGAGCAGTCCCGGCAGCACACCGAGAACACCGCCTTCCGCGCAGGAGGGCACAAGTCCGGGCGGCGGCGGCTCAGGATAGAGGCAGCGATAGCAGGGGCCAGCTTCAGTGGCAAAGATGCTGGCCTGGCCTTCAAAGCGAAAGATCGACGCATAGACGTTCGGCTTGCTGCTGAGCACGCAGGCATCATTGACCAGATAGCGCGTGGCGAAGTTATCCGTGCCGTCGGCGATGATGTCGAAGCCGCTGAAGATCTCCAGCGCGTTTTGACTGCTCAGATAGGTGTCGAAACGCTTGATCTGGACAAATGGATTGATCGCGGTCAGCTTGTCGATGGCCGAATCGAGCTTGAGGCGGCCCACGTCGCTGGTGTGATGAAGCACCTGCCGTTGCAGATTCGTATAGTCCACCACATCAAAATCGACGAGGCCGAGAGTTCCCACGCCCGCCGCTGTCAGATACAAAGCCAATGGTGAGCCAAGACCACCCGCACCCACGCATAGCACGCGCGCGGCCTTCAGCTTCTTCTGACCTTCCATCGTGACTTCGGGCATGATAAGGTGACGCGAGTAACGCAGGATCTCATCGTTGTTCAGCGTTGCGGTATTCGCTTCTGTCAATGTGGCCACTGATTCTCTCCTTTTACTACGGCGCATTGCATGAAACTGTTCTCTGTGAGACGCCGCGGAAGTCATTGTCCGCCTGCAACAGAGGGAACGATGGTGACTGTATCCGTCTCCTTGACGGGCGTAGCGTCCTTGTTCAGATAGCGGATGTCTTCATCGTTCAGATAAACATTCACAAAAGAGCGCAGCTTGCCGTCTTCCGCGAAGAGATGCTTGCGCAGATCGGGATGCTGGGTAACAAGATCGTTCAATGCCTCGCCAACGGTCTTGGCAATTACTTCTATCACGGATTGCTTCCCGGCATAGGGACGAAGAGGTGTGGGAATCAATACTTTCGGCATATCATTTCCTTCCTGAACGGATCTGGTTTGCATTGTTACTGTTCGACTACGTCGAGTCCTTCGTCTTCGAAGTGTTTGGCTTCTTCTTGCTCTAGCAACATAAACGAGTTAGTCAGCACGGCACGCCCTTTTTCCACGCTGGTAATTACATACGAGCATCCGGTCCAATGCGCTTCATCAAGATCGGTTGCTGACCAGTGTGCGGGATGATCGGGATGCGAATGGTAAAAACCCACAATGTCGTGGCCGGCCAACAACGCTTCACGCTGAATTCGCACCAACTCCGATGGACTAATGTGATAACGATTCTGCGGAGAGTCGGTGCGTGTGTTGCCGCACAGCACCACGGCTTTGATCGCTTTTCCGCCAGCTTCGTCGAACTCGCCCACCAACACGCCACAGCATTCGTGCGGATATGTTGCCTCGCCGTGCTGCCGCAGTTGATCGTAAAGTACGCGAGGTATCCTCAATGCCAAGGTCATTTACTCCTTGTCTCAGGCGGTCTCGCCCCAGAAGTGTTCGCTCAGATACTTGTCGCCGGAGTCAGGGAAGATGGTGACCACAACCGACCCCGCATCGGCCTCGCTCGCAATCTGCATCGCGCCGGCCAGTGCGGCGGCCGCGGAAACGCCGATGAGCAGACCCTCCTCCCGGGCCAGTTTCCTAGCCATGGTATAGGCAGCTTCTGTTTCGATGCCCAGTTGCGCGTCCGCGATTCTCGAATCGTATATCTTCGGAATGATTGAAGATTCCATGTGCTTGGCTCCCTCGATACCATGAAAGGGAGAGTCGGGCTGGAGAGAGATGCAGCGTATTCCCGGATTCAGTTCCTTCAATCTCCGCGAAGTCCCAACGAATGTTCCACTGGTTCCGAGGATGGCCGTAAAATGCGTCACCTGCCCCGCGGTCTGCTGCCAAATTTCATCGGCAGTCCCGTTAGCGTAATGCGCGCGCCAGTTGGCGTCGTTGGAATACTGATCGGCGTAGTAGTACTTTTCCGGATTTTCGGCAATCATCTCGCGCGCTTTGCGAATCGCGCCATCCGAGCCTTCTCCCGGATCGGTGTAAATAACTGTTGCGCCGTAGGCGCGAAGAATTCGCTTTCGCTCCACAGATACATTGGACGGCATACACAGCGTGATTGGAATGCCGCAAGCTGCTCCCAGCATGGCATAGGCAATTCCCGTATTTCCGCTAGTAGAGTCCAACAGCGCCCTGCCTGCTCCAAGTTTGCCTGTTCGCAAGGCTTCATCCACAATGCTGGATGCCGCGCGATCCTTGACCGATCCGCTGGGATTTGTCCATTCTGCCTTGGCCAGCACTTGCACATCCTTCAGCCCGCTGGTGATGCTCTCCAGACGCAGCAATGGTGTGTTGCCGATTTGCTGTCTCAGATTGACGCCCAATGCAGTAGTCATGTGATTTCTCATCTTCCCCATGCGTACTGGTGTCCGGAGCCGCGAACCGCGTCGCCATTATTGTCGAGTACATTTCCGCTCAATGCGGCAAACTCGGCCTCAGCTTCCCGTAAAGCCACGTGCCCAGAAGCGCGCTCACCACGGCTACTATCATCACCGTGACGCCGTTGCCGATGAGCGCAAAGAGCGGTCCGGGGCAAGCGCCGGTCAGCGCCCACCCCAACCCGAAGATTGTGCCGCCCGCTGCGTATCGGATGCCGTTACCCAACTCTTTGCGGGGGATCGATATTTTCTCGCCAGATGCAGCCTTCAGCCCCGCCCGCTTGATCAGCGCCACTGAGAGAGCGGCCGTCACAATCGCCGAGCCGATGATGCCGTACATGCGGAAAGACTGAAAGCGAAACATCTCCTGAATGCGGAACCAGGAAAGCACCTCAGACCGGCTGAGTACGAAGCCAAAGGCGACGCCCAGCAACAAGTAAACAGGCAGAAATGCCGGCCTTACTGCTTGTTGCCCGGAACTCCCCGCGCCGCAACCGTCGAATTCAGATACAAGTGGCGTGGTCATACTCCTCCTAAGACAAACGGCAGGATGAAATAGGTGGCGGCCAAGCCTCCTGCGAAGAACCCGAAGACGGCAATCAGCGACGGCAACTCGAAGTTAGCCAGTCCGCTGATGGCGTGCCCCGAGGTGCAGCCCCCGGCGTAAGCCGTGCCGAAGCCCACCAGAAAGCCGCCCACCACCACCGAGACAAACCCGCGCAGTGTCAAGAGGGCATGCCAGGTGAAGAGCTCGCGCGGAGCCACGCCGTGAAAGTCGTGAATCCCCAGCGCGGCCAGAGAATTCCTGGTCGCCGCGGAGATCGCAACGTCGTGCACCGCGCTACTATGGAATGCCAGAAATCCGCCGATCAAAACCCCGGCGAGAAAGACCAGGTTCCATAGGCCGGCCCGCCGCCAGTCATAGCGGAAAAACTCCACCTTGCCCGGAGCAATGGCCGCGCACAGATGGCGCAGATTGCTGGAGATGCCGAAGACCTTGTTTCCGGCAATCAACAGCGTCGGAACAAACAGTCCAATCAACGGACCCGCTACATACCACGGCCATTCTGCCGTGAGCAAGCTTGTCATAGGGGCGTACCTCCTCTCCACGCAGCCCTCTGAGCGCGCTACTTCTTCTTGTCCCGATTCCATCCAAATGCGATCTGAAACGAATTCTGATACATGCTCAGATTCGCGTTTCCGCCGCCATAGGCTGAGGGAATTGAATTCACGCCATTCACCGTGTTATTGAAGGCGTGAATATACGCGAAGCTGAGTTCTTTTCCGCTCTTGGAGGCCCAGGTCGCTCCCAAGTGTAGATGATCCTTGGTTACGGCCGGAGCCAAAAGATTGAAAAATGTCTGCGAACTGTCGAAGGGAGCGCCGCCGTGATTGTATCCTCCGCGCAGAGTCAACGCCGGGGTCGCGTCATAATCAAGCCCAACCTTCGACACATTGATGTCATGCCATCCGAAGCCGGGTCCGCCATCGGTCCCCAGCGGCGATGTGCTTGCCAAAGGGTCAGCTATCGACTTGACCGAACCGTAAAGGATGCGTTCCTCGTCAAAGAGCAGCGTCGCCTTGGAGCCCAGCTTCACCGAAGCGCCGCCGGCTAAATTGGCCGGAATATCGAATCCTCCGTGCTCGGCAAAGAGCCCGCTGTAGCGGCTGAATTTGCTCACCCACGTCCGGCTTTGGTAGGTAGCTCCCACGCTCAGTGCTTTGTTCAGTTCGCCCATCCAGCCCACACGCACGCCGCCGCCGCTCGAATAGGCGTACCCGGTGTTGGTCACATGGGTTGGATCGCTGGAAATGCCCTCGATATACTGCAATCCCTCCGCGGCGAAACGCTGCACTGCGATATTCGCGGCAACGCCGAAGTAGTTATGCGCTCCCGCCTTGTAAGCCAAGGTAGGCGAGATGAAGACCTGGTCAATATCCACGCCGCCGCGCGTCGTGCCAAGCAGCGGAATCGGCGTCTTGTACGAAGTATTCAGGCCGCCATTGCCGTAGATCGCTATGCCCAGTGCGATGTTGGGCCGGTATTGGAGGCTGTAGCCAAGTTCGGGAAGCTCGAAGTTCGTAACCCGGTTGGCGTCATAGGCGCCAGCCGCAGGGCTGGGACTGGTAATTGTGGCCGAGCGATTCGGGCGAAACAGAGTCAGCCCAATATCAATCCGATTTCCAACCAGCAGAAGTCCCGCAGGGTTGGTGGCTCCCGCGTCAGCCCCGGCACCGCCCTCGCCGCGGGAGGAAACGTCTCCCTGTTCCGGCGGCTGGTTCCCCCTGGTAAAAACACCAGAATCGACGGCTCCCATCCGCGATCGTGGCATCGGCGACCAGCTGATCGTGTGGCGCGGGCGCATCGGGCAGCTTCTCCTGGGCATGCCCAACAGTCGTCCACCCCCAGGCCGAGAAGGAAGCAGCAACTCCATCCGAGAGCCACCAGACCAGGTCTCCCACCCCTTGATCTCCGGCGAATCCGTTGTCCAGGGAATCCTCGCAACTGTCCTGACAGCATTCGCTCTGGT
>CAWDQS010000068.1:0-7808 GCA_963804295.1 uncultured Acidobacteriaceae bacterium | reverse complement strand
ATACTCAGCCGGGAAGGGCATCTCAAACCAGTACGAGTTGGGCAGCGCCAGCTCGACATGGAAGTGCAGCGCCATATCCGGCACGTTGCCCCAGTTGTGCGGCGTACATTCCAAACCGTGCGCATCGGCCAGCAGGCCCACGCGCATGGAGCCGGAAATTCCGCCCACGTTGTCGGCAATCAAGCGAACCACATCCAGCGCATCCCGTTTGATGTACTCGGCGAAGTCCGCAATGGAGTAAAGAAATTCGCCAACATGGATGGCCAGGTTCAAGGCTTTGCACAGTTCTATCAGTCCTTCCTGATCGGTAGAGCGAACCGGATCCTCAAACCACAGATAGTTCAGCTCATCCAGCAGGCGACCAATCGTCATCGCCTCGAAGCGGTTATATTGCTGCACCGGATCGTGCATAAGAACAAACTCATCGCCCACCGCCTTGCGCACCTCGCGAATTTCTTCCATGTGCCCGATATAGCTTGGAATAGGTGACCCCTTGGCGTGCTGGCCGCTGCCGGGATGAATCTTGTAGGCCGTGTATCCCAGGCTTTTTGCCTTCAGCACATCCTCCACATAATCTTCCACGGTGGGCAGATGTTGCGAGCTGGCATAAGCCATGATGCGGTCTTTGGTAGGAGTGCCGCCTGACAAAATTTTGTAGATAGGCCGGCCTACGGCTTTGCCTAAAATATCCCACATGCAAACATCCGCCGCTGCAGTGTAGTAGTTCGGCCACGAGCCGCCGCCGCGAGCAAACTGTCCTGGACCTTGCGCGGCTGGGCCGCCAAGGGGCGCAGGCATTCCGATGCCCGTGGGGCCTCTTCCCGGTGGTGGAGCGGTTCGGATAGGCCGCGCGTCATAGCCCGCCTGGCCTTTCATGCCGGTCGTCGAGGTAAGCGTCGGCAGCAGATCGATGATGCTTTTGCCAACCAGAACCGGCTGTGCCCACTTCAGCCATCCCGGCGTGATGCTGCGGTCGCCAATGGTGTAGTTGCCCTCGATGCCGCTGTTGGTGACGACGGAAATGATCTCGCCAGTCTCCGAGCTGTTCAGGCGATGCATCTTGCTGATGTCCGCGACATAGACCTTGACTTCCTTGATCGTCAGATCGGGAAGATCGCCGGGCTTTACACCGACGGATTGGGCCGCGGCCGCGATGGGATGGGCGAGAGCGGCAAATCCAGCCGCCGCAAATCCAGTTGAACCGGCCAAAAATCCGCGACGAGATGTTGTTGTATTCATTTCATTCTCCTGTTCCTGCATAGAGATTCTTCTGGGTTCAGAAACTACATCGGCAAAGCAAACGATAGAATGTTAGCTCCCGAAGCGATTGCTATATACTGCCTGCCGTCGATGGCATAAGTCATCGGCGAGGCTCTGATCGCATGATTGGTCTCAAAATGCCACAGATACTTCCCGTTGCCGGCATCCACGGCGGCAAAGCCTCCGCTGCTTTCGCCGAAGAACAACAAGCCGCCCGCGGTCGATAAAACTCCCGAGTAATTTGACTGCATCGGCCCGGGCAAAACAATCTGCCAAACCACTTTACCAGTTTCGATGTCGAAGGCGCGAAGAATCTTCTGCGCGGGATCGGCGGGATTGCTGTACCTGCGATAGCCTGCATCTTCGGCCTTAACATAGATGCCGCAATCCTCCACTGTCATTACGTAATACAAATGCGTGGATGGATTGTAGGCAGTTGAATACCAGTTGGTGGCGCCGCGAACTGCGGGGCAAGTTACTGATCCCTGCACCGTGGTTTCGTTGGAGGGAAGCAGTTGCGGCGTCCAACTCTCCTCGCTGATTCCGCTGGCCCAGTCCAGCTTTCTCACCATCTTGCTGGCCAGCAGAGGCTTGCCCGTTATCCGGTCCAAAATATAGAAGAAGCCATTGCGGTTGGCATGCAACAGAAGCTTGCGTTCCTGGCCGCGCCACTTTGCGTCCACCAGTACAATCGGTTCATTCGCATCCCAATCGTGAAGATCATGCGGAGTGAACTGGTAGTACCAGAGCAGCTTGCCGCTTTTGACGTCGATGGCCAGATCGCTGTTGGTATAAAGGTTGGAGCCGATCCTCTCATCGCCGTTCGTATCCGGATGCGGGTTGCCGGCGGCCCAGTACACCACATTCGCTTCCGTGTCCGCGCTGCCAGTCAGCCAGGTTGCGCCGCCGCCCAGAGCAAGGGCCGAACCCTTCCATGTATCCGCGGCCGGACCTGTGTCTCCAGGCTTTGGAATCGTATAGAGCTTCCACGCAAGCTCTCCGGTTGTAGCCTTGTATGCCGCGACGTAGCCGCGAATCCCGTTGTCGCCGCCGCTGACGCCGGTGATGACAAGATCGCCGACGACCAGCGGAGCCGATGTACCGCCATAAACTCCCTTTGCGCCTTCTGGAGTATCCACGTCCCAGACAAGAGCGCCAGTGAGTCGATCCAGCGCAATCAGATGCGCATTGTCGGTGAGATAGAAAACGCGATCTCCCAGCACGGCCACGCCGCGATTGACACCGATAGCAGCATCGCCGGCAATGGTTGATCCCGTGCTCTTTGGCCGTTCATACCTCCAGATCTCGCGCCCGGTTTTGCCGCTGAGTGCATATACTTGATTGTTGCCCGTCACGTACATCACTCCGTCGACAACCACAGGAGTCGTTTCCAGGCCATTGAAAAAAATCGGAAAGCTCCACTGCAGTTGAAGCCCGGTTACATTCGAGAGATTCACCTGATCCAAATTGCTATTACGATTGCCGTCGAGAGTGCCGTTATAACTCGGCCAATCCCCTTTCTTCGGATGAGCAATCTCCTCCATCTCCGCCGGAGTAACCGGCGTTGGCGGCTCGCTAAGCGGTCCTGTGACAGATCCATTCAAACTGCTCACGAAAGCTAGAAGGTCGCGCTGCTCTTTTTCCGTTCCCTTGTAGGCGGGCATCGCGGAGTGTTTGTCCAGAGGCAGCGAGTTATATTCACTGTCCAGCAGCAGGTGTAGTTTTCCATCTTCCGTTTGCAGGACTAAATCATGGCTGCCCTGGGCGCGGGCAAAGCCGCGCAGCTTGCGTCCGTCTTTGAGGATTGCCGCGACTGTTCCCCAGCCATCGGCAATTTTCGCGTCCGGATCAAGCAGCGACTCCTTCAACTCCGGCAGTTTCAGCCTGCGCCCGGCGTTAGAAAGGTCCGGGCCATTTGAACTCCCGCGGCCTCGTATCATGTGACAGGATGAACACTGTCCGCCGCCAAAGAAGATGCGTTCTCCAGCCTTCGGATCGCCCGTAATTGTGGTATCCGCTACGGCCGGATTGAGAAATCGCATGTAACGAGTCATCTCATCCAGCTCTGCTGGAGGCAGGGGAAATGCCGGCATCCTTCCCTGGCCTTTGCGGATGATGTTGGCCATTTCCGTGACCGGCATATTGCCGAGCCTGTCTGAGTTCACCAGGGACGGCGCACGATCCGTTCCTCGCCCATCCGCGCCATGGCAAAGAGTGCAGATTCTGGTAAATTGTTTGGGAGCTTCCTGCGCCTGCGCCGGCTGTATGTTGTACGCCCCCTGCGCCCAAGCCGGTAAAGCCGCGGCAATCCACACCAATGCCATTGCCGGCATTTGCAATCGGCGCTGACCTGCAGAGCGGAGTGGTCTACTCAATTACAGCTCCTCGGCCGATTTGGCCTGGAAGTCAAAAGATCATTGCTTGATAATGCTCGGATTTATCCGCGCAGGTAAGGCTTCAGATAGGTGTCGAGCGCCTTGAGAACAGCTTTCTTATCGCTTTCTGTCAGCGGCGGATCGGGCTTTTTGGCCGGGTCGCCCATTCCGGGCATATGCCGCGATTTTGTGTTCTCTTTGAAGATTCCACGCGCCACCATCACATATCGATCAGCATTGGTAATGGAGTCGAATGCCAGTATTCTGCCAAACATATCGAAAGCTTCACGCGGCTTGCCTGCCTGATACAGCTCGTAAGCCTGCTGAAAAACATCCGCGAGTCCGACTGTGGGACAATATCCGGCAAACCCTAACTGCATCTCCTCGATCATCAGGCGTACGCCTTTGCCGGCAAAGACTCCGATCTTGTCGTCCGTCCTCTTGCGAATCTCTGTTACGCGCTTCAATGGATCGCCTGCCTCATCCTTCACCACCCGCATCGTGGGGATGGAGTGATACATCTCGACGAGCACATCCACTGAGACATCGCCAATGGTCTGAACGAACAAAGGAAGCTCAGTTGCGTTGCCAATGGCCTTGTAGTAACTGAGCAGTGCCGCATCATTTCCCTCGGGAGGAAGCGAACAGATGGCGTCAGCGCCGTTTTTGGCGGCGTGCTTTGCGAAGGCGATGGCGCCCGGAAGATCATTGTTTTGGGTTTGCACGCCTATGACCAGCGCGGTCTTGCCGCCCTTGCCCGCCGCCAGAATCGCCTCCGCCCCGGCAAAGCGCTCACTCGCGGACATGGTTGACCAGCCGCTGGCGATCTGCGGCCAAATGAAGCCGGGAACCAAGGCGCGGTTGCAGAACTTGACCTCGTTCGCCAGGCATTCCAGGTCCAGCTTATCGTCCTCGGTAAACGGCGTCGAGCCGATGGGAAACAGCCCGCGAATAGGCTTGGCTTCATGGTCTGCGGCTGGCGCTGCAATGCCGGCGCGCGACAAGGTGATTCCCGCGGCGACAGCGCCAAGCGACTTCATGACCTCCCGGCGGTTTAGCTCGTATGTCATGGATATTTCTCCGATGGAGTTTCGATACTTTCATACAAGACATAATTCTGCATTGTCAAGATATTTCAAATCGACCGTGTGATGGCCCATTATTGCTTGTGAAATATTTCGCCTGAATATTTCAGCGCGATAGTTGCTGAACTTACGGCACAGAAGCAAATTTGCCGAATTCGCGCCGAGTATCGAGCTATACAACAAGGAAGGCGCTCAACCAAGCATCTTCAGGAGTAATATTAATTGCAACACTTCCATGTGAAGCCTGGAACCTGCCATGTTTACCGACGAAGCAAAGAAACTGAAAGGGATATTCACGCCGCTTCTGGTTCCGCTGGATGAACGCGGCCAGTTGAATGAGCGGGAATTCCGCCGCTTCGTTTCCTGGCTGATCGAGCGCGGCGTGCATGGCCTCTATCCCAATGGTTCCACCGGCGAGTTCACGCGTTTTACGCCGGAAGAGCGCCGCCGGATTGTGCAGGTGGTGTCTGAGGAGGCTGGAGGCCGAGTGCCGATTCTCGCCGGGGCCGCGGAAGCGAACGTGAAGGAGACGCTTGCCGCATGTGAGGCTTACGCGGAGATGGGCGCGAGGGCGGTCGCGATCGTGGCGCCGTTTTATTACAAGCTGACTCCGGAATCCGTATACGCGTATTTCGCTGAGATTGCCCGCAACTCGCCCATCGACATCACCTTATATAACATTCCCATGTTCGCCAGTCCCATTGACGTGCCAACCATCCGTCGACTGGCGGAGGAGTTTCCCCGGGTAATCGGCATCAAGGATTCATCCGGCGATCTTGCGTTTATGATGCGCATGATTACGGCCGTGCGCCCGCATCGACCGGATTTCAGCTTCCTCACTGGTTGGGAAGCCGTTCTGGTTCCCATGCTGATGATAGGCTGCGACGGCGGCACTCACGCGTCAAGCAACGTGGTGCCGGAAATCACGCGCCGTATGTTCGATCTGTACAATTCCGGCGACTCCGCGGGAGCCATGCTATGGCAGTTCAGGATACTGGAACTCTTCGACGCCATGCTGAACCCCTTTGAATTTCCGGACGGATTCCGCGCGGCTGCCGATTTGCGCGGATTCAACTTCGGTAGGGGACGGCAACCCCAAACCAAGGCACAGCGCACTGATCGCGCAGTACTCAGCTCGATTCTTCAGTGCATTCTGGCGGATTTTGAGCTGATTGATCGCCCGGCTTCCGGATGCCCGGTGCGGACCGGCGACATTGCGCATGATAAGGTCGAGCAGGTGGTCAGCAAAGTCCTGCATGAACTCAACAAGGGGCGTGCTATGACCGAGTCGCTCGCCCTGATCGAGATTGGCGGCTGGTCGCCGGCCATGGTTGTGCTCGACGCCATGGAAAAGTGCGCCAACGTGCGCGTCCTGCAAACGGAGTTGAATGACGCTCCCGGAGTCTGCATCAAGTTGCATGGGCGTATTGGCGATATCGAGTCCGCCGCGCGCGCCGCCGAGCAGGCTGCCGGGGCTATGCAAGTCCCGGTAATCGCGCACGTAATACCGGCTCCATCAGATCATTCGCGCGCTGCCTATGAAGCTGCGCCGGATTTCAACTCTCTCATCGAACAGGCATCAATCCAAATTCCGGAGAATCCCATGAGCGAACAAGCCAACTTTGCCCTCGGTCTCATCGAGACACAGGGTTTTACCGCCGTATTCGAGGCCATTGATACAGCACTGAAAACAGCTGCGGTCGAGGTCGTGGCGCGGGAAAAACTTGGCGGCGGGTATATCACCGTTCTCATCAAAGGCGATGTCGCCGCCGTGAACGCGGCTGTGAGCGCAGGCAAAGCCAAGGTCGAAGGCCTCGGCCGTCTGGTGGCGGCACACGTCATTCCCAGCCCCAGCAAAGGAGTTCTCTCGCTGCTCCCAAAGTGATTGCGCAGGAAGAATAAGACCATGCGCCGTCGCGCGAGCAGCCTGATCTGGCGGCGGAAAGTTGATTCAACTCGCGATTTTGCTAGTGTTTGCGAGATGGCGTGGATTAGGTATACCGACATTAAACACACGAGAAAAATAAAACCTAATTTATCGATAATAAATGACATGGTGGAGGCGGCGGGAGTCGAACCCGACATCAGTGTTGAAAACACTCAACTTACTGATTCTGGGTATGCCAGCTTTGCAGGAAATGCAATGATTTCCAAATCTACTGTACGGTCACTGTACAGTGATTGCCAGCAATTCCCAGAACCCCAACCTTCAGATCTTTTACTGCTACTGCAAATGAGAGACACGCTGAAGTGCTCTGCAACATTTATACATCAGACGGACCCAGAGAATAGGCGATACGATCAGTTCTGCTCGGGTTTCAGCCTCATCTCATCGTGAGGGGGGACTGGACAGGCCGGAGAATTCCGATGAAGTTACAGCATTGCAGCTTTTGGAGCCTCCTGGCGTTCCAATGCTAAGCGCAAGGGGAAAATAGCTCCTCCCTCATTGAGGCATCGCCAGGGTAATCGCAGAGAGGTGTTAATGTTTTAGATAAATAATTAACCATCCTTAGCGTTTTGGGATTTACTTTAGCGGATCCGTATGGTTCAATTGCTCTAGCCTTTTAGCGTTTTCGCTCCATTTGAGGTCTGACTTAACGGTTCCCTATGACATTTAGCGATTCAAAATCGAAATCTGAGGCTAAGGCGATCGGACTTTGCTGGCTGATCGACGAGCTTGGACTGGCCGTTGTGCCTCCTGCCGTTCGCTCCGAAGCGATCCGCGGAGCGCGGAAAACGAGAATCTCGGATGGCATGGTTCTTGAGCAGTATCCGCTGGCATATGGGCCAACAGATTTGTTCGGGCATCTCCGCTTTGCCATGCGCTACGAGCCCGTTGACCTGAATGTGCTGGTCGCCTTTTTTGAAAAGGTGGGCCGCAATGATTTTGAAGCATGGGTCAAGAGTGAACCGGTTGGCAAGTACGCGCGGCGCGCCTGGTATCTCTACGAATTCCTCACCGGTGAAACGCTGGATATCCCCGACGTTCCGCCCACAGATAACGTGCTTCTGCTGGACCCGGCATTGCATATCACAACAACCGGCGTTCGTGCCCGCAGGCAACGTGTGATCGACAATCTCCTGGGCA
>CAWDQS010000067.1:0-11242 GCA_963804295.1 uncultured Acidobacteriaceae bacterium | reverse complement strand
TTATTGTTATTGTTGTAACCTCTGAACTCAAGCTACGTATTGCTATTATTTCCTGAATTGATAGAAAGGCGTGGCTGGATTCATAAAGAGCGCGAAAGACCTTGAAATCCTGGAGATCAAGGTCAATCAGGATCCCCTCGTAATAGAGACAGTTGTGCTGTAGATCAATTTGAAATCTGCCGTTGCCCGGAAGGTTTGTGGGGTTGCCGGACATGATGATCGAACCTCGCGGCTGAATTCAGCCATATTTCAGTGATGGTTAAGTGTCGTAAGTACGAAATGCCCTAAGCTTCATATGGGACAGGGATCAGATGAACTGAACTGCTCTCTGTCGACGAATTCCCGAGGTGATGGTTGCACACCACCTCGGGTACCGCAATGATCCGCGGTAGGCATTCACCTGAAACAAGCAGGCGAAGGCCAAACGCGCCACCACCGAGAATGCCACGGTGCTGCCGTGCGGCATGTAATTGATTCTGCACGGAATAGCCATGGTGTCAAGTCGGAACTTCCGACCTTGGGAGAATTACGGCGGGCGCGTTGACCCCATCCTCCTTCCTATACACAGGGAATCCTCCGCGACTAGGCAAGTTGCACAGGAGGAATCTAGTGGACACAATCCTCATCCTGGACCCTGATCCCGAGCACGCCGCCGCACTTGGGCGCGCGCTCATGGCTTTGTCGTGCAGGGCAATTCTCTGTCGAGGACGGCGAGAGGCGCTCGACATCTTAAGGCGGCGAGTTGTCGATATTGTCGTTCTGGTTGCCAAGGTGACGGACGAGTGGAAGGCGTGCATGGAGGCTCTGAGCGGCGTGGCCACGCAATGCACGAATCCGCCGGGAATTACTTGCATAATTCGAGGCCCCTATGGTGGACCGTCCGAAAAACTCTACGGCGCGCGCCGTGGCATACGGGTGATCTATGAACAGCACTGAACGGTTCTCGCATCTCGTCGAGGAAATCGACTACCTCCGCGCCGAACGAAACATCCTCGCGACCGAAGGGCCTCATTTTCGTGTGATCCATGGAGGACACCAGCAAGAGACCCTCTGCCTGCACGGTGAAATCATTGAGCAGATTTACCTTGTCCATCGGTGGAACCTGTTTCCTCTACCTTTGTCCCTCACAGGCCTCTTGATCATGGACTGTTTCTGCCGTAACCGACTGAAGCCGCTTACAGCCTCGCGCATCGACCAGATTCTTGCTTCTGACCCTTTCTATATCCGGCACGGGACAAACTTGGGCGTCGGAAAATTGTTTACCTCCTCTCCTGGCCGCTCAGCGATTAAGGTCTATGTCCAGCGAATCCGGCAACAGATGGCCAAAACCTTCGATTCTGCGGGACTCCTGTTGGACCCAACCCGGGTTCTGGTTTCAGGAGCAACAGAGAAAAACGCGGTGGCTTACACGTTGAGAGCCAGCGTGGAATTCGTTCATCGCCCTTAGCCAGTCATGGCTACACGCCATATAGGGAAACAAGCCAATGTACCGGATTCTCACTGAAGCGAAGAATGTCGATCAGTTGAAGGCCATGCTCACTGGCCTCGGTTTGGACTTCACCCTCTATCGTGCGCGCGGCTCTTGGCACGGACAGGAAGAGGACAGCCTCGCAATCGAATTCGACAATATCTCACAAAATCTTGCCGAGTCCACGGCCAGGATCATCAAATCCATGAACAAACAGGACGCGGTTCTACTCCAGGAGTTTCCGGTCACCAGCATACTTATTTGATTAGACGTAACTCCGCATTTGACACAGTTGGTGTTTGTAGTATTGTAATTGTGTAATTTTTGATCCCCTATGAATCCTACCGAGCAAAAACTTCTTGAGGAGTTGGAGCGGTCGCTAGACAGCGAACTTCAAAAGGAAGTTGTGAACTCCTATATTGCCACGACCAGTGTCGAGGCCGTTCTCGCTCCATTACTGAGGTATATAAACGAGGAGATTTTGCGCAATGAAACTTCGTAATCTCCAAGTTGCAGGACTTCGAGGGTTCAATGACAAGCAAACGGTCGAGTTGGACGGACAGCTTGTCATATACGCAGGCCCCAATGGCTGCGGGAAGACTTCCATTGGTGAGTGCTTGGAATGGCTTATCTATGGAAAGACGCTCAAACGCAGTAAGGGCGATGAGATCAGCAAGCGAGAGTATGCCGAAAGCTACAGGAACGCACATTACACTGGCCCGCACAAGCCATTCGTCGAGGCCACTTTCATAGATAACAAAGGCGATCCCCATACCGTTCGCCGCGAACTCGATGATGCTGAAGCGTCTGTGTTAACGGTCGATGGAACACCTACGGCCAATCTCGAGGCTTTCGGCATAAGCACGCTGTATGATCGGCCGCTCATATTGCAGCACACGCTCCAAGACTTCATTTTCATGAAGCCGAAGGCTCGTCATGAAGTCCTGTCAGCAATGCTCGGACTTGAGCCGCTCATTGCCTTCAGGAACGCGGTCGAACAGGCAAAGACCGATCTTGCACGGCGTCTCCCCGTCCGGGCTGTCGAGGCACAGGCAAGCAGCGAAGCACTCAAAAGATCGTTAGCTACGGAGCCATTGTTGAAGCCGGTCCTCACCGCTATCCAGCAGGGAGACCTTCCGGCTGCCAAGAACCATCTGACGCAGATTGCGCTCGGGAGGGTCTCTCCGGGGACGGAAGAAAAGGACTTGAGGCAGGCATTGCAGTCCACGAAAGCCTCAAAAGAGCGCGCACAACTGGATTGGGGGCGGTTTTCCCTTAACCCAGTACCGACTCCCGAGTCTGACCCTGCAATTACCGGCTTGGAGGGGCTGAGGCTTCTCGTGGAAGAGTTTCAGAGACACCTACAATCGGCAATGAACACTGTTGGAGAGGCTGTGGGGAATCCGCTCGATCCGACGATACGCGAATTCATCAATTTGGGGTTGCAGATTCACGAACATGAAGGGAACGGTATTTGCCCGTTCTGCCGTGAGAATACTCTCACGCCAGAGAAGATCACCGCACTTCAAGAAGCGGCAGAGCGCGTACCGGCGGCCAGACCTTCGCTCGCAGATGCTCAGGGAGTCCTTGGTCGCCTGGAAACTGCGGTTCGACAGCACGCGCAATCGGTCAGTAGACTTATCCCCGCGTTCCCGTCAATTGAACAGGACCAAACGATAGCAATGCTTGCCTCTGATGTGCCTCGATTGTTGGAGAGTTTCACTGAAGCCGTGCGGAGCATGAAGACGCAGGCTGACGTTGTTGGCACTGAGCGCGCCGGACTTGAAGGAAGCATTCGAAATACTTTGCAATTGCTCGCAAAAGGGTCTGCGCAAGGGAAGGAATTTCAAGATATTATTTCGTCAATAGAACGATACTCGGATGCGATAAAGAAGCTGCCAGCGGTCGCCAATGGCTATTCCGCCACCTATGCGGCATTGGACCCTTACATTAAGCAACGGTTGGCATCGGCGCAGGAAGTGCGATTCTTGGCGCTGATCGACCTGGCGCTTGAGAAGTGGAAAGACATCGATCTCGCTTCCTATGTTGAGGCGCTCTCCGGGCTGCTCCAGGACATCATTCGCCAGACCCGACTCTTCATCGAGAAGAAGCAGCGGGAGATCCTCGGAGCGAGGGATAAAGAGATTCGCGCCTGGTACGACCTGATGAACCCCGGAGCCCCGGTTGGATACGAAGGGATTACACCCGGAACGGACAGCGTTGAATTGCGGGCCCGATCTTTTGCAAAAACCATCATGGCGGCACCGAACCTCAGTGCAAGCCAACTCAACTGCATCGGGCTTGCCGTGTACTTGGCGTGTGCCACACGGAGCGCCTCTCCCCACTCCCTGCTGCTATTCGATGATCCTATTCAGTCGATGGACGATGAGCATACGGAGGCCTTTAAGAAGGTCGTTATCAAGAACCTGTTGGAACGTAGATTTCAGGTCATTCTGCTCACACACATGGACAATTTTGCCGACGACGTTGAGAAACTGTATCGAGGGAAGTACCAGCCCTGTCTCTTCAAGTTGCAGGCATACTCTCAGTCGGGACCGGACGTTGTGTCAAAAGGGCCTCAGATACAAGCTTTGCTTTCAGAAGTCAGAAAGAACATGGACTCGTTGAATGAAGGGTTCCGAAAGCAGGCAGTGCAGGCTTTGCGGCAGTTCGTCGAGCGCTTTGTCAAAGACTTCTTCACAGCGGAAACAGGTACCTCAGTGTCAAAGCGCTTTGAGGACAAGAACTGGGCGGACCTGAAGCCGCTCCTCAGGCAATGTAAGCAATTCGACTCGAATGATGAGTCCCTGCTTGAGGACACGCACAAGTTTACGAGCCAACACCTGCACACCGACGAGACCATCCCGGCAAAGGTGCCATCGTCAGCACAGATCAGACCCCACTACACCGAAATGGACAACCTGCTTTCCAAATACAAAAACGTCTTCGGTATCAAGTAGGGCTTTCCTCGCTTATTGTGCGATTGGAGCATAAACATGAAATTGCTCACCACCGTCTCCCGTAAGGAAGTGATCGAGTTCTACCTCGACGGCGAGGCCCTGAGGAAGAACAAGCACGTTACCCCAACCTTTGGATCGCTCAATCTCGATGATCCGAATGCGACCGATCAGTGGCTTCGGGAGAACGACTACAAATATGGAGTCTTAAGCGGATTCGTGAAGTGGGCATTCGTTGAGCTTTCAGTGAACGACATCGGGAACATCGCGGTTGTGAATCATATTTTCAAGTCCAATCGAGTGCTCAAGCACCTTGCAGGAACCCTAGAATTGGTAAATTGGATTCCCAATCGGAATCCCCTACCAATCTGGTATGGACCGCTTGAGGCGAGTGAATGGAAAGATGAATACGCGATTATTCTCCGCCCGCCGACGCCGGGCGAGAGGTCAGAAGGTGCCACGCTCTACGTCGAGGACGGCAGCGGACGAGCCATTTGTTACTACCGCAGCCTTCTGCGGACGGCTGCTCCATCTCGGATGCGCGGTTATATCGGCTTTGACCCGAATCCAAGCAGCGTCTTTCTTCAGACGTGGCTCGAAAGGGAATTTGCGAGAAATGCCGCACGGTATTCGACGCTGGAGAACATGTTGAAGATGATTGGTGCGACCCTGGTCGATTGAATCTGCGTTTCGCAGCGGAATCCCAAATGAAATACTGCGAGGAATGCCTACAGGAAATACATGGAGTTTGGTCTGCGCCCTTTCGTGAGACAGGGTGTAGCGCGACAGTTTGCCGTTCGCTGCAAATTGCTGGACGAACGGGTGTCCATGGTTGCAGAGTGAGTCCGGCGGGGAAAACGGAGGCGGGCTCTGCTGGAGAGCAACCCGCCAAGGGATACCTCGCTGAAACTCATTCCGATGAGTCGCCGGGGCAGGTTTTGTGCCTGCCCCGGCAAGCTCAGTGGTTCAGATCATCGGAAGAGATTTCCCGATGCCTCGGAAAACTCATGCTTGCAGGCAGCCAGGCTGCCGCCTCTTTGCCGCGTTCCTGACGCTGCTCGAACTCAACCGGCGACAGATAGGCCAGCGCTGAATGCAGCCGTACTGGATTGTAAATCCGCTCGATGAATTCCTCCACATGCGCTGCCAACTCTTCCATTGTGCGATAGGGCCGGGCATCGATCTCCTCATGCTTCAGCGTTTTGATGAAGCTCTCGCACCTGCCGTTCTCCCACGGGCAACCCGCGCGGCTCATGCTCAGCACCGCGCCGCTGTTCTCCAGCAGATCCACATACTCCATGCTGGCATACTGTACGCCCTGGTCCGAGTGATGTACGAGCCCCGGCAATGGATGTCGCTCCTCGAGCGCTTTCTTCAAGGCCTGTACCACCAGATCGCTATTCATCGCCTGCCCCAGCGACCAGCCAATCACCCGCCGGGAATAGGCGTCCAGCACTACGGCCAGATAGACAAACTCCTCCTCCAGTCGAACGAAAGTGAAGTCAGCCACCCACAACTGGTTGATGTCGGTCAACTCCAGATACTGCGCCAGGTTAGGCCACACCCGCAAGCAGTGGTTGGAGTCCGTAGTCACTACAAACTTTCTGCGGCGAATCGCCAAAAGGTTGTCGTCCTGCATCAAGCGGCGCACCTTCTTGGCCCCGGCAACCAGCCCTTCCCGCTGTAACAGCACCGCGATGCGACGATAGCCATAGTATCGATGCGCCAGCGCCAACCGCTGGATAGCGCCGCGTAACTCTGTCTCCGCCGCAGCCGATTCCCGCTCCTCCCAATGTCGATAGAAACTGGCCCGGCTGACTCTGGCCAGCTCGCACATGCGCTGGATGCTCAGTTGGCCTTGCGTGCGCATCCGGAAACGGATTTCGGCGTAGATCGATTCCCGCCACCGCCGATCATCGCGTCCCTCTTTTCGATCCTTCGCAAGGCACTCTCGAAAAAATCCAACTCCTGCCACTGCCCGCCAACGATTCTTTCCAGACGGGCGATCTTGGCCTCAAGCGTCTCGATCCGGCGGTCCCGCCAATCCGCTTCCACGGCTCGCTTGCGGCCCTGCGGACGCAGCCCCAACTGGCGCTTCCACCTGTAGAGACAGGTCCGGTGTACACCTAGTTCGCGTGCCAGTTGGCTGACGTTGTCGCCCAGCTTCATCCGCCGCACCGCACGCTCCTGAAAATCCTGCGAGTACCGCTGTTGCTTCGACATCGACGCTCTCCATTCAATGAAAAGTGTCGCACTCCGATTTGTCTCAGTTTAGGGGTGCAGTCCAGCGTGGACCGCTACAAAATCGACTACAGTCGTGTGGCGGTAAAAAGCAGATGCGTGCCTGGAATCGTCAATATCGCTTTTATTATCAATAGTTTATAATGGTCGGGGCGGAGGGATTCGAACCCCCGACCCTCTGCTCCCAAAGCAGATGCGCTACCAGGCTGCGCCACGCCCCGACACTCCTCGATTGTAACGTGGATTAGATTCCCGTGGAATGGCCTCTGGTCATCTTTTGTCAGCCGTCCATGTCCAATTATTCTCCTTGACATTCCAGGCCTTGCCTTCGATATGCGTGCCGGTGATTCGACCTTGATATTCGACGAACTTATTGTTCATCTCGATGTAGATCGAATCTCCATACTGCTTCCAAGTGCCGTTCGTGTAGGCCCCTTTCTGATACGAGTAGGACAACGTGCCGTCTGCCAGAAAATTGAATATGTCTCTAGAACCATCTGTATCAGTCTCCACTACGGACCAGGAAGTCCCTGCAAGGCTGGCAACCTTGCTAGCCGCGGTTGGCGTGGTCGCATTCAGCAAATTTGCCGCCCAGGTCCATTTTCTATCCTTAATGTTCCAGGCATTGCCCTCCATATGTGTGCCTGAGATTCGACCTTGATATTCGGAGTATTTTTTGTTCGTCTCCATGTAGATAGTATCTCCATCTTGTTTCCAGGTGCCGTTCATCCAGAACCCTGACGGAGATTTATAGTACAAAGCGCCATCTGCCTGGAAAGAATACTCGTAGTAATCGCCGTCGGAATCTGTGCCGACCCAGGTAGATCCTGCTACGTTGATGGCCGATTGCGCCCTAGCGCCCTGCGCGAAAGCAGTCATGAACAGGCCCACGGCCAAAGTCAAAAACGCGGAGATTGCGATGTTCCTGGCATGAGATTTCATCTGTTACTCCTTGGAAATACTTTGAGCATGGAAAACAGGAAGAGTGTACCGCGTTTGCTACAGAGAAGCTACTGGTTTTGCCTGTTTTCGGGCTGAAAGTATAGATTCGATGCTACAATCGGTGTAGATGGCGGCTATAGTTCAGCGGCAGAACGCCTGACTGTGGCTCAGGATGTCGTGGGTTCGATCCCCACTAGCCGCCCCAATTTGCATTCGCCGCAAGAGCCAACCTTCTCGATTGCCGGGTCTTCGTGATTCTGAAAATCAAAGATAATACAGGGCTTGACAGCATTTCCTCGGAATTGACGGCGGGCATTTCCGCGTTTGTTCCTCATCGCGGCCTCAGCGGCGGCCACATGCAGACGATTGCCGGGAATTACTTTCCCCGACCGGCCTTCCGCCTGGCGGCTGTCTCGGAGACGGTCGAGGTGGACCCGGCGGATGGCAGTCGCGTGCTGTGCCATTGCCACTGGCAGAAGGAGCCGGAACGAGCTGGACGGCTGACGGTGGTGCTGGTTCACGGCCTCGAAGGCTCGTCGGACTCCCGCTATATTCAGGGCATTGCCGCACGCGCCTGGTCTGCCGGCTGGAACGTGGTGCGGATGAATATGCGCACCTGCGGTGGCACGGAGACGCTGACGCCCACACTGTATCACTCCGGACTTTCGGGGGATGTGGGCGTGGTGGTTCGCCATTATGCGGAGCGATTTGGCTTGGAACGAATTGCGCTGGCAGGCTACTCCATGGGCGGAAACTTGGTGCTGAAGCTGGCCGGGGAGTGGGGCGGCAAACACGGTCTTCTGTGCGCCGTGGCCGCGGTCTGCCCATCCATCGACCTGGCACCCGGCGCCGATGCCCTGCACGAGGGGTTCAACCGCCTCTACGAATGGAAGTTTCTGCGCGGGTTGTTGGCGCGCTACGAGCGCAAGACGAAGCTGTTTCCAGGCATTTATGCAAGCCGAAAGTCCATTGGGCCGGTGCGTTCCATTCGGGAATTCGACGACAAGATTGTGGCCCGCTACTGGGGTTTTCGCGACGCCGACGACTACTATGACCGCGCCGCCGCCGCCCGCGTGGTGAACCAGATCGCGGTTCCTACGCTGGTGCTGCACGCAAAGGATGACCCCTTTATTCGCTTGCTGCCGGAGACCCGCGCCAAACTGCTCGCCAACCCGCATGTGACCTTGATCGAGACCAGTCACGGCGGCCACTGCGCCTACCTTTCCCGCGATCCCGGAAACGAAATACACTGGGCAGAGGCGACGGTGATGCGATTCCTTCATGCGGTAACATCCGAGTCTTATGGAGGCTGATTGGGAGTTCGAGGTGGGTCCAGATGCGACGGGCCTAGCCGCGCCGGTAATTGAGGCTCTCTGGGCGGGGTTTGTGGATCTGCGCTGCCATCCGGAACGCGCCAAGAACCTGCCTGAGGCTGCTCATTTTCCCAAGCTGGCCGAGGCACTGACAAGATTGAATTCTGCTGACTCGCTGGTCTGGACCACGAAAAGCGATTTATGGCCGCATCTGGAAGCGGGTGAATTTGACCCCGATGAGATGGATGCGCCGTCCTGCAGCGCAACCCACGCCATGGGCTGTTATCTCGATTTGTTGCCCAGGAGCGACCAACAATGGGCGCTGCCGGAGATGGCCGACAAGGCATGCAAGCGCATCTGCGGCCTCCTCCAAGCCGTCCCTCTCGGCTGCTGTCGAGCTGATCTGGTGATACGCCGCGCTTACATTACCCCGGATGGGATGGAACTGGGAATCACCGCCTACCTGACCTCCTGCGGCGAGAACCCAGCGGCGGCGGCAAAGACCCTTGAGGCTGCGTTGGCAGCACTCACAGATGCGTTTGGTCCCACACAAAGGTAAAATAAGTTATACGTGGGCGAGTAGCTCAATTGGATAGAGCACCGGCCTTCTAAGCCGGGGGTTTCGGGTTCGATTCCCGACTCGCCTACCACCTGTTACGCTAAAATACAGATCTGCTGTTCAATCAAACAGATGCGTTGCGCAAATTGATTACGAACTACCTCTGCCCCACCGTCCGCTCCAGTTCGGCGCGGGCAGTGTTTCGCTCCATCTCCGCCTGAAAGAACATGGCTTCGGCCTCGGCGAGCTGCCCTTCGGCTTCTTTGAGCGCGGAGGGGTTTACGGTGTTGGCTTGCAACTGATTGGCTGTGATGCGGCGCATTTCGGCCTCGAGCAGCCACACCTTCGCGCGCCGCCTCCAGGCCGGCCTCCGCGCGCAGCACTTTGCGTACTTCCTTTTCTATCTCCACGCGTACGCGATTCTCAACGTGGTGCAGGTTCTCTTCTGCCTCGGCTACCTGCGCTTGGCGCTCATGCACCTGTCCGCTGCGCTTGCCGAATTCAAGCAGCGACCAGTTCATTTTGAGACCCACCATGCCGTTGTTCTCCGTCAGCAAGGGCACGCCATCCTGGTGGACGTACTGCGCGAACGCTCCAATCTCTGGAATGTACTCGGCGTGCGCCGCGCTCAGGCCCGCGCGCGCTTTCTTCAGCGTCTGTTCGGCTGCGGCAACCTCCGGATTATGAGCCAGCGCCTCGGTCTCCAAATCGCCGGCAGCGATTGCATTCGCGGCTTCAGGCTCAGGCGGGACCAGTTCCACGTCCGTGTCCAGTGGCAGGCCAGCCAGATCGTTGAACTCCACCTTCATGTCGGAAATGGCGTCTTCCAGCGATCCCAGCGCATGACGCGCTTCGGCAATCTGCGCCTCGTCTTCCAGCACTTTCAACTCCAGCACGGCCCCGGCCTCGACTCCATTGCGCGCCTCGCTCAATTTTTCTTCTCCGGCCTCGATGCGCAACTCTGCCGCCTGCTTGCGCCGTTCCGCCGACAAGAGGCTGTAATAAAGCTCCTTCATTTTCAGCGTGACCTCGTTCTCCGCCCGGTGTGCATCGTCCCGCGCAACGCCAAGATCCGCCTTTGCCACATTCACTCCGGCGTGAATCTTGAAGTATTGCGTGATGGGCTGAGCCGCCGTGGTGGTGCTCAGCAGAAAATCGTGGTGGCCAAGGGGGAGCGAAACTTTGGCTCCAGGCACCAGCGGTGATACGCCCAATGCTCCCATGGGGATTTCCAGGTGCTCGATGCTGCGAAGGTGCGCGGCATCGCTTTCGTTGCTCAGTACAGGAAAGTAGTTGGCGCGCGCCTCGGTCACACGCGCGTGCATCTCTTTTTCCTTCAAGTGCGCTAGCTTGACGGTTGAGTTCTGCTTTGTTGCCAGGGCAACTGCCTCGTCCAGAGTGATGCGCCGCGTTTCAGCGCGGGCTGCGCCGGCGAATGCAAACAGCACCAGAAGGACTACAGCCGCCAAAGCCTTGACGGGTACGGGATGCCGGTGGTGCACCATCACGAAGAGAACAGGGATGGCCACCAGCGTGAAGAACATCGATCCCAGCAGTCCGAAGGCGATCACGCTGGCCATCGGCGACCACAGGCTGGAGCCGGAGAGGATCATGGGAATGACGCCCACCGCGGCAGCCGCCGAGGTGAGGAAAATGGGCCGCAACCGGCGCTCTCCGGCCTCCAGCGCGGCCTGCTCCAGTTCCACGCCGCTCTTCATCCGTTCGTGAATGTAATCGATCAGGATGATGGAATTTCGGACCA
>CAWDQS010000066.1:0-25867 GCA_963804295.1 uncultured Acidobacteriaceae bacterium | reverse complement strand
TTTGTTGCTTCGTTCCAGCTTCGGTATGTGCTTCCAGTGATGGACCACGAGGCCTATGACTACGAGTGGCTGGAGAAACAGCAGAAGGAAAAGGGGGTGGCTAGTGCCGGATAGCCCCACTAACACCGCTAACTCCGCTCACGAGGAACACCCGGAGTATCTGCGCCATCACTTCAACTCCGCCGAGCAGCAGGCGGACGCGGCGGGCTTTGCCATGTGGCTATTTCTGCTGACCGAGGTGATGTTTTTCGGCGGGCTGTTCACCGCTTACCTGGTCTATCGCAACTGGTATTACCCGGCCTTTGTCTCCGGCTCGCATCAGTTGAACGTGGTGTGGGGAACGACGAATACTGCGGTGCTGATTTTCTCCAGCTTCACCATGGCCATGGGCGTGTGGTGCGCGCAGACACAGCGCAGGCGCGGGCTGGTGCTGTGCCTGGCGCTGACTTTCTTTCTGGGACTGGTTTTTCTGGGTATCAAAACTATTGAATACCGGGAGAAGATCGAGAAGCACCATGTTCCCGGATTTCACTACAGCCTGCAATCATTTCTTGACCCGCAATCGGATACTGAAGTCTATGTGGAGTATCACGACAAGGCGCTCGTGCCGGACATGGCGCGGCACACCGAGCTTTATTTCTCGCTTTACTTTCTGATGACGGGAATGCACGCGCTGCACATGATTATCGGCATCGGGATTCTGGGATTCATGATTTTGCGTGCGTGGGCCGGGGCTTACACTGCCGGGCACGAAACATTTGTAATGAACTTCGGACTGTATTGGCACTTCATCGACATTGTGTGGATTTATCTTTTCGCGCTGTTGTACTTGATCAGCAGGCATTGAAAAACGGGGAACAGACAATAGGGAATAGCCGGCTACTGCCATCGGGATATTACATGAGTGACGCTAACCAACACGCGCGGCATATTGTGGGGCCTGGGGTCTACCTGGTAATCCTCTTTGCCTTGTTAGTGGGGACGGCGCTCACGGTGTGGGCTTCGTATGTGGACCTGGGCTTCTGGAATCCAATTATCGCGCTGGCTATTGCAACGACCAAGGCGGTGCTGGTGGTGCTGTTCTTCATGCATGTGTGGTACAGCAGCAAGCTGACCAAGTTGACGATTATATCCGGCATATTCATGTTTCTGGTTCTGATTTCGATGACGCTGACGGATTACATCAGCCGGGCTTGGGGAAACTGGTAGGAAATTGTGGCCATGAATAATCCTCCCATGACTCGACATTCCAAGACTCGACTGAAAGACCTGGGAGATTTCACTACTACCACAAGAGTTATTCCCATTTCCTTGATGGCTATCGTCATCGGCGTTATCAGCGCGTATGTCGCATGGTTACTATTAAAGCTGATCGGTTTCTTTACAAACCTGTTTTACTACCATCGCTTTGACACTACGTTTGTGTCTCCCGCAGATAACCACCTTGGAGTTTATGCCATCACAGTGCCTGTGATTGGTGCGCTCATCGTCGGAGTGATGGCACGCTACGGCTCGGAACGCATTCGCGGACACGGCATTCCTGAGGCCATCGAATCCATCTTGATGAATGGCAGCCGTGTGACCCCGCGACTGGCGATTCTCAAGCCGCTTTCAGCCGCCATCTCCATAGGTTCCGGCGGTCCATTCGGCGCTGAAGGGCCGATCATCGTGACCGGCGGCGCCATAGGATCCATGATCAGCCAGTTCTTTCACTTCACCAGCGCAGAGCGGCGCACCTTGCTGGTGGCGGGCGCGGCCGCGGGCATGTCGGCGACATTCGCGGCGCCGGTTTCCGCAGTACTGATTGGCGTTGAATTGCTATTGTTTGAGTGGAAGCCGCGCAGCGCCATTCCTGTGGCATTTGCCAGCGCGACGGCTTGCGTGGTCAGGGATTACTTGTTCGGGCCGGGGCCGCTTTTCACCGTTCCCCCGCACACAGCATTTATCGGAGTAATTGGATTAGGCTGCTGCGTCGTTGCCGGGCTCATAGCGGGTGCTTTTTCCGCTCTGCTGACCGCAGGAGTATACGCCTCCGAGGATCTTTTTCAGAAGCTGCCGATTCATTGGATGTGGTGGCCGGCGATAGGCGGCGTCTTCGTAGGCCTGGGCGGACTCATCTTTCCGCAGGCGCTCGGTGTTGGCTACGACACCATAGGCAAGCTTATCGAGGGGAATGCGACTCTTGCGATCATTGCAGGAGTGCTGCTGGTCAAGTCAGTCATCTGGATGATATCGCTTGGTTCGGGCACATCCGGAGGGGTACTTGCGCCTTTGTTGATGATGGGCGCGGCAATAGGCGGTCTGGAAAGCATCTTTCTTCCTCATTTTGGCGCAGGCTTCTGGTCTTTGGTCGGCATGGGCGCGATTCTTGGCGGCACGATGGGATCTCCCTTCACCGGCATTATCTTTGCGCTGGAATTGACACACGATGTAAATATGCTTTTGCCTCTTCTGGCGGCTTGCTTTGCAGCCCATTTATTCACTGTTCTCACTCTCAAGCGATCAATACTCACTGAAAAAATCTCTCGGCGCGGCTATCACCTGAGTCGCGAATACGCGGTTGATCCACTGGAGATTCTGTTCATCAAAGAAGTCATGCGGACAAATGTCGTTGTTCTGCCCGGCGATGGAACATTGGAGGAGGCATTTCACCTAATCCGCAGCAGCAAGCGGCCAAAGGGCCAACAGCTCTTTCCGGTTCTAGGCACCGAAAATGAGTTGGTGGGGGTGGTTACGCGCAGCCAGTTGGTCCAGCTTCATGAACAGAAGGCGGACAATGCGACTTCGATTCGCATGATGGAAATCGCTACGCCAAAACCCGAAGTAGCTTACGCGGATGAGCCTTTGCGTGCAGTGATCAACCGGATGGCCAAGTCTGGCTTCACGCGTTTCCCTGTCCTAGATCCAAAGAATAACAATAAGATCGCCGGTATGGTGGCGCTTAGTGATCTGCTTCACGCCAGGACGCGCAATCTGGAAGAGGAGCATGTGCGGGAACGAGTTTTGCGGATTCGAGTACCATTTGGATTCCGTCAAAAGAGGGTATAGGAGATAGCCACGGCTCTTGCCTGCCAGCTCTGAAATTTTTCAAATAGTCGATATAGACATTGCTATATATTTACAGAATATGCAATTATCCCATTAGTGTTCTATAATCCAGCAAGTTTCAATCCCGTAAGCTGCGTGTTTCGCACGTTGTAAGCTACAGGATTTCGATCAAGTCCCCCTCAGAGGATGCTGATAAACGGGGAGGGGACGACGGAATCAGAGGCAGGGCGCGTGTGAGCATTTTGGCTATTGAGCGGCCTTACGGTGAAGCTGCCCCTGGCGGCAGGAAGGGGCACACATATGGCTACATTATCCGCATCAAAAATTCCTATAAGTGGCTGATATTGCTGATTATGGCGGCGATGTCGGCGTCTGGAATCACACAAGAGATAAATTCAACGGCACAGGCGACAACCGTTGCGGATGCGGCTCGGGCGGCGGCTCGGCGGGCCAATCTGCCTCCTCGTGTGGTTCAGGCGGAACGGTTTTTAGCCGATAGAGGATGGACGCGCGTCGGAGTGCAAGCCCGGGAGGGGGCTGGACATTTTCACCGGAGAGTGCCGCAGATGGCCGCAGCGAAGCCTGATGCACAGACGATGGCGGCGGGGCAGGGAACCGCAACCTGGATTCCGCTGGGGCCCACGGCCGTGCAGTCGCAGAACTTTGGCCTGGTGACGGGACGCATCTCGGCGCTGGCGCTGGACCCCTCGGATGCGACCGGCAACACGCTCTATGTGGGAACCACAGGTGGCGGGGTTTGGCGGTCGCAGAATGCAGGCACTTCCATCCCGACCAACATCAGCTTCATTCCGTTGACCGATGAGGCGGCGGGAATGGGAGGCACGGCGGGCACCTCGATCAGCATAGGCGCACTGAGCGTGCAGCCGGGCGGCACCGGAGTGATTCTGGCGGGCACCGGCGACCCGAACGATGCGCTTGACTCATACTATGGCGCCGGGGTTCTGCGCTCCACCGACGGCGGAACGACCTGGAGACTGATCTCCGCCACATCGGACCAGGTCTTCGGCATTTCCGGGGAGGGGATTGCGGGCTTTGCGTGGAGCACGGTGAATCAGCAACAGGTGGTGATGGCGGTTTCGCAGGCCTACGAAGGCACGCTGGTGAATGCGGAGTGGCCAGCGCAGAGCTACGAGGGACTGTACTACTCCTCCGACAGCGGAGCGACGTGGACGCTGGCGCGCATTACAGATGGCGCAACGGGAGATGTGCAGGGGCCAAAAGATCCCTTTTCGTATCCCGACGGGAATGCGGCTACCTCGGTGGTGTGGAACCCGGTGCGGCAACTGTTTGTGGCGGCGGTGCGCTACCACGGTTACTACCAGTCGGCGGACGGCATTATCTGGACGCGGATGACCCATCAGCCGGGCGCGGGGTTGATGGCGAGCGCAGGGCTTTGCCCAACCAATCCCGGCAGCACGGGTTCGACCGGCTGCCCTATTTTTCGCGGCGCGCTGGCGGTGAATCCGCAGACCGGCGATACCTTTGCGTGGACGGTGGACATCGACAACCAGGATCAGGGAATCTGGATGGATCAGTGCCTGGCGAGCGCCGGGGCGTGCGGCAACCAGACGATCACCTTTGCATACCCATTGAGCACGGCGGCCCTGGAGGTTGCACCCCCGCTTGACACGACGATTGCCAACGGCGACTACAATCTGGCGCTGGCGGCGGTTCCCTCTGATCAGGACACCATGTTGCTGGCAGGCGGCCATGATCTATGGAAGTGCTACTTGGCGGACAGCCCGTCGCCCGGTTGCGTGTGGCGCAATATGACCAATTCGACCACTTGCATGAGCGCCCAGGTGGGCGAATACCAACACTCGCTGGCGTGGAACGCGAGCAATCCGCTGGAGATTTTTGTGGGCAACGACAGCGGATTGTGGCGCTCGACCGATGCCATCGGCGAGTCGGGAACGGCGTGCAACGCCAGCGACGCCACACATTTTCAAAATTTGAACGGGAGCCTGGGTTCGCTTGCCGAGGTGGAGAGCCTCTCGCAGGCGGGCACGACGCCTTACACCATGATGGCCGGGCTGGGAGCTATCGGAACAGCGGGGGTCAATAGCACAACGGGGACGACGGCGGACTGGCCGGAAATTCTGGGCGGCGAGGGCGGACCGGTGGCGATTGATCCGGTGACCATCACGAACTGGTACGTGAACAATGGGCCGGGAGTGTCGATCTATCTGGGCACGCCGCCGAATGGAAGCACGCCGGGCGCGTTCAGCGCCGTGGTCACCGACACGAATGTGGGAGGGGATGGCCTGTCCATGACCTCGGCGGCGCCCTTTCTGGTGGACCCGTTGGACAACACGAAGCTGCTGATCGGCACTTGCCGGGTGTGGCGCGGCGAGGCGAATGGCGTGGGCATGAGTTCGGGCGACGCCATCAGCCCGATTTTTGACAATCATGCGTCGAGCGGGCCGTGCAGCGGCGACGCGCTTATTCGCACGATGGCGGCGATGGCGCTGCCTGCTTCGGCGGCGCTGCCTGCGGGCGGGGAAGTGGTTTATGTGGGTATGTACGGCGAGGCGAATGGCGGCGGGGCGCTGGCTGGTCATGTTCTGACGGCGACCTATAACGCCGCTAGCGGAACGTGGCCGGCGTGGACGGACGTGACGGCGCTGAATGAGGTGACCAACGACACCCACCCGATGAATTACTATGCGTATGACATCTCCAGCCTGTTCATTGATCCGCACGACACGACTGGTCAGACAGTGTACGCTACGGTGGCGGGAATTCCGAACGTGACGGAATACGTGCAGGTGGCGTATCGCTCGACTGACGGCGGGGCGCATTGGACAACCTTGATGGCCAACCTGCCCACGGCTCCGGCCAACAGCCTGGTGGTGGACCCACAGGATGCCAACACGGTTTATATCGCCACCGATGAGGGAGTCTACTCGACACGGCAGATTACTAGCTGCGCCAGCGGTCGATGCTGGTCGGCCTTCGGTAGCGGTCTGCCGGAGGCTCCGGTGGTGGCGCTCAGCGCTACGCCGGCAACGGCCAGCACGCATGAACTTGTTGCCGCCACCTATGGCCGCGGCATCTGGATCAATCCCCTGTGGGGAGGGTCCGGGGTAGGGTCAGGACCGGCAACCGACACACTCTCGGTCACCGCACTGAGCTTTTCCAGCTCGGTTGAAGGGCAGCTATCGAGCGCTCAAACCGTGACTCTGACCAACAGCGGCGACTCGGCGCTGACCTCGATTTCAGTTTCGGTGAGCGGAGCCTTCCAACTGAGCAACAACTGCACCGCCAACCTGGCGGCAAACTCCAGTTGCGCCATCAGCGTGCAATTCTATCCTGCCGCGACGGGCTTTCAGACAGGCACGCTGAGCATCACCGATTCTCTGCGCTTGCAGCCTGAGACAGTGACCTTGAGCGGGACGGGGCTGGCTCCGCCGGTGCTGGGCTTAAGCCCGGCCAGCTTGACATTTACGGCACAGACGGTGGGCCAGGCCAGCCCGGCGCAGACGGTGACGGTGAGCAATACCGGCGGAGCACCGCTGGCCAATGCGGGCTTCCAGTTCAACGGGTTCTCAGCGAGCAGCTTCTCTTATGGCTCGACGACCTGCGGCGCTACGCTGGCCAATGGGAGCAGTTGCACGGTGCAAGTGACCTTTGCGCCAACCGCGGCTGGCGCGGCCACGGCATCGCTGGTGGTCAGCTCGTCCACTTCCGGCGTCGCGCCGGTCAGCGTCACGCTCAGCGGCACCGGACAAACTTCGACGGGGCTGAACGTAAGCCCGGCGCTGCTTTACTTCCCTATTGTCGCGCCGGGCCAGTCCAGCGCCTCGCAGGTGACCGTCACCAACAACGGAAGCGCGGCGATGAACTCGCTCACCTTCGCGGGTACGCCGCCCTTCAGCCCGATGGCGACCGCCAATCCCTGCGGCACGAGCCTGGCCGTTGGGGCGAGTTGCACAATCGGGTTGGTCTTTTCGCCTGCCCTTGACGGGAATTTCACGGGTACGCTGACCATCGCATCTTCCTCGCAGACGCAGGCCATTGCTTATCTCAGCGGGATGGGCGGCTTACCGGGTTCCGTTCAGTTCCAGCCCGGCTTGATAGGCCCCTGCGCCGTTGGCACGACCGCCGTGAACTGCTTCCCTCAAACCGGAGCGGGCATGACCAGCAGCGCCAGCACCGTGACCATCACCAATCCCGATCCTTTGGCCAGCCTGCGCAGCCTTGCTCTCGTGGTCTCGGCGGGCTTCAAGCTGGTCAACAACACTTGCCCCTCGACGCTGGCTGCGCTGGCCAGTTGCACGGTTGGCGTGGAGTTTGCGCCCTCGAGCGTGGGCACGCAGAGCGGAACTCTGATCGTCAGCGACAGCTTGTTGACGCCAGGCTCGACTATGACGCTATCGGGAACGGGCTTCGACTTCGCTGTTGCGCCCGCCGGCTCGTCCACCCAAACTGTCGCCAACGGACAGACCGCCTACTACACGCTGTCTATTTGCGGCGCAGGAGGATGCTCGTCGTCTACTCCGGGTCTCGGCTCCCAGGGCGCATTCACGTTCCAGTGCGGCTCGCTGCCGGCGTATTCGGCGTGCACCTTCAACCCCGCTAGTGAAATCGTTCCCGCCGGCACGACGGTAAACGTAACCGTGCAGATTGCCACAGGGA
This sequence comes from uncultured Acidobacteriaceae bacterium, assembly GCA_963804295.1. Taxonomy (GTDB): domain Bacteria; phylum Acidobacteriota; class Terriglobia; order Terriglobales; family Acidobacteriaceae; genus Telmatobacter. The sequence continues at coordinate 18,160 of CAWDQS010000066.1, read as the reverse complement.
TGACCACGGCCTCGGTTCACTACGCGCCTCCACTCTCGTGGCCTGCTCTTCCGATGGCTTGCGGGCTGCTGCTTGCGCCGTTTGCCCTGTGGCGCGACCGCAAGGCGTTGCTGCTGGTGGCGCTGCTGGCGATTCTGATGGGCGGCGTCTCCAGTTGCACCTCCTCGGGCGTCTTCTCAGGGGGAACCGTTCCCGGCTCTGGCTCCGGCTCCGGCAATACAGCGGCGGGCACTTATCCGGTGGTGGTCACCGCAACCTCGAACGGCGTTCAGCGCCAGGTCACTCTCACGCTGATTGTGGACTGAGCGGAGCGGAGTCTGAAAGGCAAATAAAAAAAGTTATACTCTATCAACGGGCCTTCACAGAAGACGCGCGCAACAGGCCGTTCAGCAGGCCGCGCATGGGGATTGCAATGACCGCAAGAGTGACCGTGGAAGAGGTGGAGCGGGTGGCCGAACTGGCTCACCTGGAGCTCAAGCCGGAGGAGACCCCGGCGATGCTGCGCGATTTGAACGCCATTCTGGATTATATGGCGCAGTTGAACGAGCTGGATACGAAAGGCGTTGTGCCGTTGGCACAAGTGAGCGAGTTGCTGGATGGGGCGGGCGTGGGGGTGCTGCGCGCGGATCAGCCCGCGCCCTCGCTGAACCGCGCTGTCGTGATGCAACAGGCGCCGGATACCGATGGGGTATTCTTCAAGGTTCCCAAGGTGATTGAGCGGTAAGGAGTGCGCGCTGGATTTTTTGATCTGGTCCGATTGGGGTTTGTGGTTTCCCACCCTTTTCGCAAAGGACGCGAAAAGGATGGGGCACCCAGAATTTGTGGAACAACCGGCAAAAACAGGCTGCGATAAAAGCCACACGAAAGGCCAAAGAAAGGAAAGTTCGATTGTCCAGCGAAGATAAATCCGCCGAAAGTTATGTGGAGATGCCTAAAACTCTGGCCGAGTTGCGCGAAGGGATTGCCAAGGGCCGCACCAAAGCGACAGAACTTGCGGCCAGCTACTATGAGCGGATCGAGAAGAAAAATCCGCGGCTGAACGTCTACCTGTGCCTCACCAAAGAGCGCGCGCTGGAGCAAGCCGCAAAGGTGGACGACGCGGCCGCCAAGGGCGACCCTTTGGGAGTTTTAGCCGGAATTCCGGTGGGCATCAAGGACGTTCTGGTGATGCAGGGCGCTCCGGCAACGGCGGGGTCGAAGATTTTGCAAGGCTATCGGCCTCCTTACGACGCAACGGCAGTGGCCAAGCTGGAGGCGGCGGGCGCGGTGCTGCTGGGCAAGCTGAACTGCGACGAGTTCGCCATGGGCAGCTCGAACGAGAACTCGGCCTACGGGCCGGTGCGCAATCCGGTAGACACGGAGCGGGTTCCGGGCGGGTCCAGCGGCGGCTCGGCGGCGGCCGTGGCGGCTAATTTGGCCGTGGCCACTCTGGGCTCGGACACCGGCGGCTCCATTCGCCAGCCAGCCAGCTTTTGCGGTGTGGTGGGCGTGCTTCCGACGTATGGCCGCGTCTCGCGCTACGGGCTGATCGCCTACGCCTCTTCGCTGGACCGCGTGGGGCCGTTTGCAGCCAACGTGCGCGACGCAGCCACGATGCTGAGCGTGATTGCCGGCCACGATCCGCAGGACGCCACCAGCTCTCCGGCCCCCGTTCCGGACTTTGCTGCCGAGAGTGATAAAACCGCGGAGCGCCTGCGCATCGGCGTTCCAGCGGAGTACTTTGCCGAGGGCCTCGAACCGGAGGTGCGTGCGGCCATTGAAAAGGGCATTGCCGCGCTGAAGGCGGCGGGCTGTGTCATCAAGCCGGTTTTGCTGCCGAATACCCGCTACGCCATCCCCGTCTACTACCTGATTGCCACGGCCGAGGCCAGCGCCAACCTGGCCCGCTTTGACGGCGTGCGCTACGGACCCCGCTCGAAGGATTCAGCGACACTGGCGGATATGTACCGGCACTCGCGCGAGGAGGGCTTCGGCGCGGAGGTCAAGCGGCGCATTCTGCTGGGAACCTACGCGTTGAGCGCGGGATACTACGACGCCTATTACCTGAAGGCGCAACAGGTGCGGCGCTTACTTGCCGAGGAGTACTTGCGCGCCTTCGCTGAAGTTGACGCGATTGTCACTCCCACCGCGCCCACCGCGGCCTTCAAGCTGGGCGAGAAGACCGGCGACCCTCTGGCCATGTACCTGGCCGACATCTACACGGTGACGGCGAGTCTGGCGGGCATCTGCGGCGTGACCGTGCCATGTGGGACGACCAAGGCTGGTTTGCCGGTGGGGATGCAGGTGCTGGCCGCGCACTTGAACGAGGGAACAGCCTTTCGCGTGGCGCGGGCGGTCGAGGCGGCGGGAATATAGTAGTTTGTTGAGAGAGGAGCAGGGAAGGTTCAATCCTGCCCTCAGGGGTTAAACCCCATTGGTTTTGAACTATTTGGGTACGGGCAAGAGGCCGTGCCTTCCGTTTCCCGACAGATTTGCGACAACATCTCAGGAGCAAAGGTCATGAGAGTCGGCGGACGGATTGCAGTTTTGGCGGTGGCGGCAGTTCTTATCGCTTTGCCGGAGGCGCAGTCGGCCCCGCGCAAGGTGCACGTGGTGGTGCTGGGCGCGACGCGGAAGGTGGCTTATTCGAAGGCCGGCGACCCGGCCGGAGCGGCTGCGGACGAGAAGGAACTCAAGGTGCGCGCACTGCTGGTGGACGGCGTTGTGAAGGAGTGGACCACCGGTGACAGCCACGACGTGACCGACCGCATCTTCGTGATCAGGCGCGTAATCAAGCTCAACGATGCTTTGCCCAGTGATCAATCGGGGCCTGGTGATAAGCCAGCGACTGGCGACAAGGCAACTGCCGGCGTCAAGTCGGCGCCCGCCCGTGCGGCCAGCACCGCCCGTGCGGCAAGCCCTTGGGTCTGGCAGCGTGGACCGTGGCTGCTGGTGGACCGGCAGACGGGCCACATTATTGCTTTGAAGCTGCCCTACTACGACCCCGGAGTGAGTCAGGTTGTCTGGTTTCGCGATTACGGCGCTTATTGCGGAGTGACGGCCAGCGGCAAGAGCCTTTACGCCATGGTGGCGCAGGTGGCGGGGCGCAAGCCGCTGCTGGCCAGTAAATTGTCGGCCTTCAACCCTGAAAACCACCCCGACCCGGCCTGCGGCCCTTCCGAGTGGCAGCGCGAACCGCTGCGCGTCACCTTCCATCCCACGGGCAAGGAACTTGTGAGCTTCGACATCGTTCCCGGCTCGGCGGTGCTGGTGGAGGATGCGGGCGAAGAGGCGGAGACGCCGAAGTAGGGACTAGGGAATAGGACAAGCGCCTATTGCCAGCCTTGATCAAATTGGTTGAAAGTGGGTGACCGAAACAGTTTTCTGTCCATTGTTCACTGACCACTAGAGACTACGGGCGGCGCTCTGCCGTGTAGAAATTCCAGAGAGCCCAGAGCATAAAGGCCACGGCAATACCCACCAGTATCAACCCGAATAATCTCAAATCAGATGTCTCCATTTCCTGACTCCTGTTCTCGCTTTCCAGCCACCAGAACGAGGTAGGCGTGGCGCAACGGAAGCAGATGACCTGCCATTACCAGAAGAAATTGGCGGCGGTTAAAATGGAGTACGGGAGTTGTAAAGACTTTATAAACAGGGATCAGTGAGCAGGGGTCAGTACGTGAGCCAAATGGTTCGCCGGGGCCGAAATCGCCCGGTGGCGAGCGACTGAAAACTGCCAACTAACCAATGAAAACTGAGCCTTTCTGACTGAAAACTGACCCCTGACCTCTGACCTCTGACCTCAGTCTCCTTGACAGCCCCCCGTCGGCGCGTATCTTATCTATTGAGGCACTCCTTTGGAACCCGAGCGGGGCGTATGCGCGAAAACTGGCGCGGCCTTGGTAAGCGGTTTCCAGAGGAAGGCTGTGTCGAACAGGAAGCAGACGGCAGTTGGGTCGCAAGCAGGTATCCGGTCGCGGGAGAGCAATCCACAGCGAACGGCAACCCGCGATCTCGATCTTTGGCCGAGCGTTCGGGCTTGAAGAAGGCCGCGGCCCGGACCAGTCTGGAAGATTCCCGGAGACAAAATATTTTAGCGGGTGCCCGGCATACGGCTGGGTGTGCCTGTACCCGAAGGGGGCGAGATTTACACCCCCAGCGCGGTCAGAAATGGGATAGAGGATGAGCGTGGCAACGAGTCTTGCTTTGTGGATCTTCCAACAACCGGCCGGAAGCGGCTTAACGATGCTTCCCATCCTGCTGATCATTCCGGTCATGTATTTTGTGATGATCCGTCCGCAGCAGAAGCGGCAAAAGCAGTGGCAGCAGATGTTGGCCGCGATCAAGGCAGGCGACCGGGTGACCACGGCGGGCGGCATTCGCGGCATCATTCTCTCCATCAAGGACGACGTCATCGTAATTCGCGTGGCGCCGGACGGCATCAAACTGGAAGTCGCCAAGAACGCCATCGCCGCAGTGACAACAACGGACAGTGGTCAGTGAACAGTGAACAGTGATTAGTGAACAGTAGACAGTGAACGGTGGACAGTTGGAGTTGGGGCGAAGAACCAATTGCCGCAAAGAACAGACTGATCACTAACCACTGATTCGAGAAACGGGACGATGAAGAAAAATCTCACGAACAAAATACTCCTGATTATTGCGGTTACGGTGCTGTGCATTCTAGGTATCGTTGGGGTCTCCTGGATTCCTTTGCCGGGTAATACGCCTAAGACCCTGTTGCAGGCGATGACCGACCGCATTCACCTAGGCCTGGACCTGAAGGGCGGCGCTCACCTGATCTTGCAGGTCAAGGTCGAGGAAGCGGTCAACGCCGAAACGGACAATACCGTGGCGCGCATCACGGAAGATCTGAAGACGGCCAACTTGAGCTATTCGCAGGTCTACAAGCCCGATCCGGCCAAGGCCACGCTGGTCCGGGTGGAGGGCGCGCCGCCGGACAAGTCCAATGACGTGCGCCTGCTGCTGGAGTCCAAGTATACCAACGAATACGACGTGGCCGGCGGCGACGCACCGGGGAGCTTTACGCTGACCATGAGGCCGCTGATCGTGACGGCGCTGGAGAAAAAGACCGTTCAGCAGGCCATCGAGGCCATCCGCGACCGGGTGGACGCGCTGGGAATCAGCGAGCCGCAGATTCAGGAGTACGGCCTGGGCGACAACCAGATTCTGGTGGACCTGCCGGGCGTGGAGAACGAAAGCCAGATCGAGCAAATCATCCAGGGCACGAATCGGCTGGAGATTCACGCCGTAGTCGGCGGCCCTTACAAGGATGAACAGGAAGCCGTGGCCAGCGTGGGCGGCAGCATTCCCGCAGATCAGGAACTGAAGAAGTTCACCGGGGTGGTGCAGGGCGGTAACAACGCGGAGGGCGTGTATGTCTTGCAGCGCGCCTCGGTGGTGGCCGGCAACGACTTCCGCACCGCCGATCCAAGCGTCAATCCCAACACTGGCCAGAGAGAGGTCCAGTTCACGCTGACCAATGAAGCCGGAGACAAGTTTTACGACTACACCAGCAAGAACGTGGGCCGCAACATGGCAGTGGTGATGAACGACAGCATCCGCGAGGTGGCCAGCATCAAAGAGCCTATCCATGATCGGGGCGATATCGAAGGCACTTTCACGACAGATGAAGTTGCGGCGCTCTCCAAGCTGCTGCGCACGGGCGCCTTGCCGGCCTCGTTGCAGCAACTGGAGAAGCGTTTTGTGGGCGCGTCGCTGGGCGCGGATTCGATTCGCCAGGGTGTGAGATCGGCCATCATTGGCATTCTGGTGGTGATGGCCTTCATGCTCGTCTATTACCGCGGCTCGGGCATCAACGCCGATTTGGCGCTGATTCTGAACCTGATCATCCTGCTGGGATTCATGGGGGTTTCCGGGGCCTCGCTGACTTTGCCGGGCATCGCCGGAGTGATTCTTACCATCGGCATGGGCGTGGACTCGAATGTGCTGATCTTCGAGCGCATCCGGGAAGAGGTGCGCGCCGGCAAGGCGCCCTCGGCGGCTGTGGAACAGGGCTTTGCCCATGCATGGGTCACCATCGTCGATACTCATGTGACCACCATCGTCTCGGCGGCGATTCTATTCATGTTTGGAACGGGCCCGGTGAGAGGATTCGCGACCACCCTGACCGTTGGTCTGGCGGCCAATCTGTTCACGGCGGTCTTCGTATCACGGGTGATCTTCGATGCCCATTTGAACAAGTTGAAGCCAGGGGAACTGGTGTCCATCTAGGGACTAGGAACCAAGGGACTAGGGAATTACATTGAGTGTTGGAACCCGCAGGGGTTTCGGCCTCCCAGGAAGCGGAGAGAAACAAGTGGAATTTTTTCGCGGCGTGAATGTGGATTGGCTGAGGCTGAAATGGTATTTCCTCGGCTTCTCATTGATTTTCAGCGTGGCCGGCCTCATCTCGATGGGCGCGCATATGCGCACCATCGGCAGCCCGGTGCCGCTGGGTGTGGATTTCAAGGGCGGCACGCAGGTACAGGTGCAGTTTGACAAGGCCCCGGATGCCGACCGGATTCGCCAGGCTATGGCGGCAGCCGGCATCAAGGATGCCAGCATTCAGACCATTACGTCCATCGATCAGTCCAACGGGAACCAGGTGCTGATCGGCCTGCCGGAGCAGCAGGACGAGAGCTCGCTGGACGCGGGGCGTCAGCAGATCGTCGCCGCGCTGCAAGCGCACTACGACAACCCCTTTACCGTGCGCAATGTTCAGGTGGTGGGGCCCACGGTGGGCAAGCAACTGGAAAAGCAGGCCTTGCTGGCCACGCTCTACTCCATGCTGGGGATGCTGGTCTATCTCTGGTTCCGCTTCCAGTTGATCTACGGCGTGGCGGCGGTGGTGGCCTGTTTCCACGACACGCTGATTACGGTGGGTGCCTTTGCGCTGTTGAACAAGGAGATCAGCCTGACGGTCATCGCGGCCATTCTGACGCTTGTGGGCTACTCGATGAATGACACCATTGTGGTCTTTGACCGTATCCGGGAGAATCTCCGCCTGAGCCGGCGGGAGGCGCTGTCCGACGTGGTCAATCGCAGCATCAACCAGACCCTGAGCCGGACGGTTCTGACCTCGGGACTGACCTTCCTGACAGTCCTGTCTTTGTTCATTTTTGGCGGTCAGGTGCTGAACGGCTTTTCATTTGCGTTGGTGATAGGTATTCTTATCGGGACGTACTCCTCGATTGCCGTGGCGGCGCCGATGCTGGTGGCCTGGCAGGAGTGGCGCTCCCGGCGAGGCAAGGCGGCGGTGCTGCCGGCCGCAAAACGCCCCAGGGTATAGGCGGGGCGGCAATTTTTATCGGTTTTAGGCAGGTTTTTTCGCAGGATGTGCGGCTTAGTACAAGCAGGGCCGCGTATTTATGATAAGGTTTTGATGCTGGGAACATTTTTGCTGTCCCCGGTGTCTAAGTAGAGGTAAGCAAACACTCGATTCGAGGCTGGCCATGTTTGAAGATTCCACGTTTGAATCCGGTGGCAGGATCAAGAGCAAGATCGGAAAGTACATGGTTCCGCTGTTTATCGCGGAAGGTGTAGTCATAGTCCTGCTGATTCTGATTCCGCTGATCTATCCCGAGGCGCTGCCCAGGGCCGCCATGCAAATGGCTCTGGTAGCCCCGCCACCGCCGCCGCCCCCCCCGCCGCCCCCGCCGCCGGAAGTGCACCAGGCTCCGGTGAGGTCGGAGATGATGAACAATCAGCTCACGGCCCCCACACACATCCCGCATGACATCAGGATAGTCTCCGAGAAGGAACCTGCCATGGCAGCGTTTGGCGTGGCCGGATCGGATTTCGGCAGCGGAGGCAACATCATGGGCAGCCTCTTCGCCGACAGCGGTGGACCCAAGGTGAAGGCCGCGCCGGTGAAGAAGCTCACCATCTCCAGCGGCGTCATGGCAGGTATGTTGCTGCAGAAGACGTCGCCGGTGTACCCGCCCATCGCCAAGGCCGCGCGCGTTCAGGGCACGGTGGTGCTGCAGGCCACCATCTCCAAGACCGGCGCAATTGAAAATATGCACGTCCTCAGCGGCCCTGCCATGCTGCAGCAAGCCGCTCAAGACGCCGTCAGATCCTGGCGCTACAGGCCCTATCTGCTCAATGGCGAGCCGGTGGAAGTGGAGACCACAGTGAACGTGATCTTCACCCTGGGCGGATGAGGAATGTAATTCGCTCTTTCCGCCAATATGGGGGAAGAGCATCGCTTTTGACCTGAATGCTTCTCTGCAAGGAGCCGCATTCGCAGCACCAAGGTAGTCACAGTCCACAAGAAAACTCCTTAGGAGGAACGATTCAGTGATTCTCGCTCAGCTTACACACTTCGCTTCGCACACAGCCGCCAATCTGGCATTCATCTTCCAGGAAGACCAGGGTGGAACCGTCAGCTTCACCGCCCAGGGCCTCTGGGAACACATGGGGACGCTGGCGCGCATCATTGCCTGCATTCTCTTCATCGAGTCGATCTGGTCTTTGGCCGTCATGATCGACCGCTACATCTACTTCTCTCAGGCTCGCAGCCAGTCGCGCGAGTTCGCGCCCAAGGTTGCCGGCGCGCTGAAGGACAGCAAGCTGGAAGAAGCGATCAAGATCGCAGATCGCAACAAGAAGTCTCACCTGGCAGAGGTTGTAACGGCCGGCCTACAGGAGTTTCGTTCCTCCGCCGGCGCACCCACCGAGCAGGCCATCGCCAGTTCGGGCCGCGCGCTGGAGAGGGCTGAAGCCATTGTTCACGCCAAGCTGAAGAGGGGCCTTGCCGTGCTGGCCACCATCGGCGCCACCGCGCCGTTCGTCGGCCTGCTGGGCACCGTCATTGGCATTCTGAACGCCTTCCAGCAGATCGCTCATGCTAAGTCATCCGGCATCGCGACCGTTGCCGGCGGCATCTCGGAAGCCCTGGTCACCACCGCCGCCGGCCTGTTCGTGGCCATCCCGGCCGTTATGGCCTTCAACTACTTCACCGGGCGTGTAGAAGCTTTCGACGTGGAGATGGACAACTCCTCCAGCGAATTGATCGACTACTTCATCAAGCAGAGCAACAAGCGCTAAGCGAAGCGTCTGTCGGCGAAAGCGGGAATCCGCGGAGGGCGGGAGAGCGGACACTCTCTCCTGCCCGCCGGTTTTAACCGCGCGCCCGATGACGATTTGCAAGGCGATGCCGGAAGCCATCCGGAATAAAAATTCTCAGGCAACGGAGCTCTAAAATGGCACAAGCAGTTCGAAACGAAGGCGGTAAGGTCAACTCGAATATCAATGTCACCCCCATGGTGGATGTGATGCTGGTGTTGTTGATCATCTTCATGGTCATTACCCCCATGCTCCAGAACAAGGTGGTCATCGATATGGCGGCAGTGGTTAATCCGGTCGCTATGCCGGACGCCGACAAGGATGACGCCATTGTTGTGGCCATTACCCGGAACGGGGATGTCTTTCTTGGACAAAACAAGTCGTCTCTCGAAGTGCTTGGCAGCCAGGTTCGCGAGAAGCTGGCCGACAGTCCCGGCACTAAAACGATCTTTATTCGCGCCGATGCGCGCGCGGAGTACCTGCAAGTGGAAAATGCCATCGATGCCGTGCGCACCGCCGGCGTGGATGATGTGGGCTTGCTGACGCAGAAGCGCGAAGGCAATCCCGCGGGCGGCGCTTAACGGTTGTCAGGCGTTGTCATTTTAACGATTACGAGTAATTACGAGGAGTTTAAGCCATGTCAATGACAACTGGGGGCGGAGGAGGCTACTCTGCCGACATCAATGTTACCCCGATGATCGATATTCTTCTGGTGCTGCTGATCATCTTTATGGTCATCGTGCCGGTAACGCCCAAAGGTTTGGACGCGATGGTGCCTCAGCCGCCTAAGGACAAAACGCAAGAGAATAAAAGCGACCGCACTATCGTGGTGCAGATTCTGTACCGCGCGGGCAATTATCCGACGTACAAGATCAACGAGACCGACGTGGCCAAGGCTGATCTGTTGCCGCGGCTGACCGACATCTACGCCAATCGCGCCGAGCGCATCATGTTCGTCAAGGGTGATGACAAGATTGATTTCAAGTATGTGGCCGAGGTGATTGATATCGGGCGTTCCGCTAGTGTGGATCACATCGGGTTGATGACGCCCAGAATTCTCGCGGGCGAATAGCGGGCAGTTCCGCGGCCGCTTACCGGAACTGGGAGGCAGCAGGCTATTGCGGTTTGCCACAGGGCTGGCCGGGTAGATGCTGAGGCTGATAGGGCGCATGGAGAGTGGGCTGGCCAACCGGGCCGCCGGGGATATTTGGGGATCCTGGCAATGATTCAGGTTGCCGGCACTGTTCGGATGCGGTTCCTCCGGCGTGAAAGTGGAGTACAATTTTTTCATCATGGCTTCGGCACCTCCCGCCCGCGGCCAGCTGTAGCAGAGATTCCAGGCGCGCGACCGACAGGCACCGTCTGAAGGAGAAGGATACGAACATGAATGGACCTGCACGTATTACGGTGCTCGCGGTTGCCTTGGCCGGCATGGTGATTTCCATGAGCGGGTGCGACAAGCTTGCAGCCCGTGCCGAGTTGAACAAGGGAGTGGATGCATACAAGGGCGCTCACTATGAAGACGCCATCAACCACTTCCAGAGGGCCACTATGCTTGATCCCAGCCTGCCCATGGCCAAGGGATACCTGGCTACCGCACTGGGCCAGAACGTGGTGCCCGGGCTGCTTACGCCGGACAACCTAAAGACCGCGCAGCAGGCCATTGACATCTTTCAGGAGGTTCTGGCCAAGGACCCGCACGATGTGAACAGCATGAAGCAGGTTGCCGGCATCGAATTCAGCGTCAAGCGCCTGGACGAGGCTAAAGCCTGGCAAAAGAGGGCTCTGCAGGAGGATCCGAAGGATCCCGAGGCGGCCTACACGGTCGGCGTCATCGACTGGATGCAGGCGCACCAGAACACTCTGTCGGCGTTAGCGACGGCAGGCCTGAACGACGACGGCGATGGGAATGTCAAGGCGCCCAAGAAGATCATGGATGATCTCAAGGACCAGAATGCACCTCTGGTTCAGGAAGCTATGCAATATCTCAACCAGGCGCTGGAGAATCGGCCCACCTATGACGATGCCATGTCCTATATGAACCTGGTTTACAGGGCCAAGGCGAATCTGGACTACGGCAACGCGGACGCGGTCAAGGCCGATTTGGACACAGCCAAGGATTGGTCCTCCAAGTCAATGGGGACACGCAAGGAAAACGAAGCTAAGAAGAGCCAAGGCCCCGGCGGAATTACCATGGGCGACAACGGCGAAATGAAATAGACTTCAGCTTTATGCGCACAAGGATATGGCCTCCGCTACCTGCGGAGGCCATATCCTTTTATGGGGTTGTATCTGCGTGCTGGTTCCATCCTGCCGCTGGGGCCGGCCATCGAATACGCTGGGCACGGCGCTGATCCCATCGAACTGCACATCTATCCGGGAGCCAGTGGAGACTTCGATCTCTATGAGGACGAGGGAGACAACAATTGCTACGAGCAGGGCGCGTACTCCCTCATAGGGAAGTTGCCGCGCGGACGCTGACCTTCGGCGCCCGCGAGGGAAGCTGTCCCGTCATGGCGGTGGGACACATCTTCAATGTGGTGATTTTGGCGGGAGGGCACGGAGCAGGGCCAAAGTCTGTCAAGGCTCCGGACAAGGCCATTCAATATAGCGGAGAAAATATAGCGGCGAAGTTCTGTACAGGGGACAGTGGAAAACACCGGGCTTTGTGACTGACCACTTTTCACTGACCACTGCAATTATTGCGCTGCCTGCTTGATAATCTCGTCGGCAAAGTAGTTGTGGACCTTCGCCTCATTGTGAAGCATCTCGAAGTAGGCGTTCCTGAGCAGTTGTGCATGGTTCTCGCGCAGGCCCTGGCGGATTACCTGCTGCACGCGCGGGTCGTTCAATTCGCGCTGGCCGGCAGGCTCCCTGGAGATCAGCTTGTAAATGACGTACCCGACGGCGTGGCGGCCGGGGCCGGCGCTGTCATAGATGGGAAGAATCTCCGTGATTTGTCCCGGCTTGATCTTGGCAACGGCGTTGTAGACGTCCGGCATTTCGGTGCGCAGTTGAGACTCGAATGCGAAGCCCATATCGCCGCCGTTGGCAGCGGTGTTCGGATCCTCGGAGAAGTTCATGGCCAGGGCGCTGAAGTCCTCGCCGCTGTCCAGTTTGCTGTGTAGGGCTTGAATCTTCATCTTTGCATCCGCGTCGCCCGAGGCCTTGTTGTTCTGCAGGTTGCCGGTCTGCCGCGCGGGCCCGCTGGTGACTATGATCCGCGCCAGGCCGTAACGCGGCTCGATCAGGTTGAACTCTGCCTTGTGCGCCGCATAGTAGGCGTTGATCTCCGAGTCGGTGATGTTGATCTTCGACTCGATCTCCTTGTTGAGCAGCTTGGTCTTGGTCAGCGAGCGGCGCAGATCGCGCTTCAGATCGTCGAGGGTGAGGTTTTGCGCCTGGAGTTTCTTGTCGAACTCCTCCTGCGTATAGGGGGCCTTCATCTCCGTCAGCTTGGCGTTCACATCCTCATCGCTGGCGGCCAGGTTGAGCTTGGCGGCGCGCTGCCAGAGGATCTCGTCCTCGATCATTCCGCGCAGGATATTGAGGCGGACAATGTCAGCCTGCTCGGGGGATGGCTTCTGGGTATTGTCGCCCAGGTTGGCTTTGTAATACTTTTCCACTTCCGAGCGCAGAATATCCTTGCCATTTACGGTCGCCATCACGTCGGGAGATGGCGACCGGTGGCACCCGCTCACAGTGGCAAGCAGGGTTATCCCGCAAAAAATGAAGACTGTCAGGCGGAAAGGCGGACGGCGAAAAGCTGTGGTATGCAACCTGGTATCTCCTGAGGGAGAAATAGCTCCCCGGCATTTAAGGATAAACCCCCAAGCCGGTATGGGGATATGAAATTTCACATTCCGGCTTGGGGAATGCTCTGCCGCTGTTTGAGCGGCAGAAGCGAGGATGCGATAAAACGCATCTACTGGGACGGCGGCGCAGGTAAAGTTACGGTCTGCGCGGGTTGTGCAGCAGGCTGGGCAGGAGCGGTTGGTGGTTCCACTCCGGCGGCACGCAGGGCGCGGTCAATCGCCATCCACAGCTGATCCTGAGGCAGGGCGCCGCTGATGCGCTCTCCCTCCACAAACAGGGCGGGGGCTCCTTCAACTTTGAGCGACTCGGCAATTTTCATCGAATTGCGTATCGGGGTCTCGTCCTGGCGTGTCAGGCAGGCGTCCAGCGCGGAGGAGTCGAGCTTACCCAGCGTGGCCTGCTGGCGGGCGATACGATTCAAAGCGTCGTTGCTTTTGGCTAGGGAGTGGTCTTCGCCGCTCACCTCCTGGCCGTGGGCGTGAATGTAATCCACGTAGGCCCAGTACACCTCGCCGCTCTGCGCAGCCAGGCAGTTGGCGTTCACTGCGGAGTGCATGGCCCAGGGGTGGATTTCGACTAGCGGGTTGTCCATGTAGATAAAGCGCACCATGCCCTTGTAGCGCTCCATGGTCGCGGGAAAAAGCGTCTTGTGCATTTGGGCGCAGTAGGGGCACTCCAGATCGTCGAAGTTGATTACCGTGACCTTGGCTGCGGGATTTCCCCGGATGGGCCGACCAGCCACATTGATGGAGAAGATCGGGTCGTTGAACAGGTCAAATTTTTCCAGGCGGGCCAGGGTTTTGTCGTCGGCGGAGATGAGAAAGACGATCACTTGCGTCTTACTGCCGCGCGAGAGCGTGATGGGCAGTTCATCATATCCGGGAATCTGTCCAGGTCTGCGCGCACCGATGGCGACGGCGATCTCCGGCGACAGATTGTACTGGGAGCGCACCATGATCTCGATGCGGCGGTTCAGCGCTGATGCCGGTGAAGTTTGCGCGGCGGGCTGGGGCGGAGCAGGTTGGGCTTTGCAGCCCACTGCCATGGCCAGGGCAAGAAGAGCGGCCAGAAAGTGAGTACGGGTCAAGATGAAATCCTCTCAGAAAAGGATACTCTAGCCCCCTGCAGCGGGGGGAATGGCCCCTTCGACTTTCCACATCATCGACGAAGACCTGTTGATGGGGACCCCGTATTCGCTCAGGGCAGGCTGTCCAGGCAGACGGCGCTTCGCGCCATGAGATTGTGGTATTCCGACCTCACACCAAAAATGACGCACGGAGGGAGCACGGAAGTTTTCTATTCCCGATTCCTTAGTCCCTGTTCTTCAGTACGCCGGTGGCAGGTTGGGGTCGCGGAAGGCCGTGTTGGCGCGGCGAATGTCGCCTACCGAGCCGAAGTTGGCCAGGGTAAAGCTGTAGAGCCATTGGGTCTCGTTGCGGATGGTGCCTAGATTGAAGCGGCGGTAACCGAAGGAGAGGCCGCAGCAGTCCCAGTTATATGCGGCCTGTATCCCGGCGTATTGCAATGTGCTAATGGCATAGTCGAAGCCGCCATTGGCGGCCAGATTGAAGCCTTTGCCGCTGGGCTTGCCGATGGTGAGGAATGGCGCTACCTGCTGGCTTTTGATGGTGGTGGCCGCCGCGCCGCTCTCGTCGACGGCATTGAGCAAGGCGTGGCCCACGCCGATGGTGGTGCGGCCCCAGTTATAGCCCGCATAGAGATTGTCGGCGTTGAATTGCCCGACCTTGGGGTCGTAGTCCAGATCCCATTGGACGCGTAGATTGTCGATGGCCTCAAAGCGCAACCGCGAGGTGATAGGCGCCAGGTTGCGTGGTGAGGTCAAGAAGGCGATCCCGGTCGTATCCAGGGTGGCGTCGAAGACGTTGCGGCGGTTGGGGATCAGCGCCCCACCGAAGTCGTTGTTGATGTAGAACTTCTGTGCGATCTGCCAACTGGCCCACTCACGAGGCTGCGCCTGGCAGCCCTTTGGACTAGATTCTTCTCCTGTGAAGAGGCAGGGATTCTGTACGGCGGGGCGCAGATAGAAGCGCTGAGTAAGCGAATAGCCCATTTCGTTGGCGTTGGTGGCGATGTCGGTGGTATCGACCTGCAGCACGTTCACTTCTCGCGAGCCGATGCCGCCCACATACCGGTAGGTGAGTTCCGGTTCTATTACGTGGCGCAGCGTGCGGTTCCAGCGGGTAAAAGCAAAGTCGCGTTCGACGGCCTGCGCGCGGAGATTAACGGAGACCTCAAAATCGCCCCGGTTGAGCGCATCGTGGCTGAGAAAAGGAGTGCCGCCGTTGACGCTAGTATTGCAGTTGGTACCGACGCAGTCTGGAATCTGGCTGAGGGTGTAGGCGGTCTCGCGCACCGCGGCCTCAACGGCCATCTCCCAGCCCCCGGCGGAAAGCGGCAGAAAAAGATGCGGATAAAAGTCGAAGCGGCCGGCATTGCGGGCGTGAAAGCTGGTTCCGAGCGGGATAGCGGCAGGCTCGGCGCGATCCATATAGGCCAGAGACGATCCCATTCCCCAATAGAGTTTCGGGGCGCCCAGCGGACGGTCCAGCACGTCAAAGCGCAGGCTGGGCAGGTGTAGAATCCTGGCCTGATTGCCGTTGATGGCGGTGGTTGATTCGTTGCTTCCGGTGGTGCCGGCAAAGCTCTGGAAGCGCTCCAGCGAGAGGGAGGGAACGAATCCCTTGTGCGCGTTGGTGACTGAAATGGTGCTGCGCACATCGGAACTGACCGCCTCCTTGAAGTTATCGTTGAAGACCAGCCGATAGATATAGCTCGACAGGTAATCGATGTTGGCGGCCATGCGCGTCTCTGTCGTAAGGTCCTTGCGGCCCAGGACATGGATGTCCACGCCGCCCTGGTTGGTCAGTGTGGTGCCCGTGCCGTAAGCGTTGGGTAATAGAACGCCGCGGTCCACCAGGGCATTCAAGCGCACTGTTGCGTGGTCCTGTCCAAGGCCTTTGTAGCGGAAGTCGCCGTCGGGCGCCCACCCTCGCTTGCTGTAGTACTCCAGGCCGGCGACCATATCCATGCTGCGGTTGATCGCCCAGTAGACCTGTTCGCCAAAGGTGTAGCCCCGGACCGACGATCCGGTGCTCACTACTGGAATCAAAAGTCCGCTCTCACGGCCTGTTGCATCCACCGGATGGCGCAGGTAAGGCAGATAAAAGACGGGCACTCCGAGAAATTTGAACCACGCATTGCTCGTGGAGGCCTTGCTATCTTCCAGTTTGATCGTCCGGGAGATGATTTCCCAGTCCGGCCGGGGCAGACGGCAGTTGGTGACCGTGCCGTCGATGATGTTGTAACGGCCCTCGCTGATTTCCAGCACCACCCTGCTGGAAAAGAAAAACGGATTTGTGGTGGAGTAGACGGTTTTGTTGCCCAGGGTGCGGACCCCCTGCGAGCCATGCACTCTGGAATAGCGCGCGGTGTGCATATTCAGCCGTATATTGCCGGAGTCGGCGTAGATCAGTACATCGTTGGGCCCGCCGGTAACTTGCAGGTGGCCTTCCGCATCCAGTTCCGTGGTGGATTGGTCGTAGACCACCTTGTCGGCGCGCAGGATGTAGTCGCGGTAGTGGACCACTACATCGCCGGTAAGGGTCCAGATATTGCCTGCGCGTCTCTGATTCCGGGCCTCCCATACCACCGGCACGCCGCTTACCGGCTCCGGCTCCGGCTGGGCTACGGGCAGAATCTCCTGGCCAGGGTCATTCGGCAGGGGAGTTGAAAGCCCTGAGCTGCTTAGCAGGGCGGGGCTTTCATCGGCGGGCACAACCGCGCCGACGGCCTCCTGTCCAGACAAGGGTGCCGCATTGGTCAACGCCTGTCCCCAAAGTAGCAGGGGACAGATGGCTAGCATCGTGATCAACAATAAATTGCGTAAGCGCATTCCGGGACCAAGGTAAGCATAGCAAAACTGGCCGCCATGGCATCAGGCAAATGCCGCGCAGCCCCGGCATCAGGACTCCTGCTACAGCCAGATGCAGGCCGAGCATATTCTATCCAGAGAGCCATCACAGATGCCTTGCCAGGGCCGCTGGAGGCCTCCACAGGGGCGTTTCAGGGGAAGATATCCCAAAGTACAAGCCAACGCGTCAAAGCAAACCGCTAGGCAGGCCTGGGAACTAGCCGTCGTGCCGACATGGTCTGGCACGACCGGCTTGGACTTACTTGCACAAGGGCTGAGAACCTGTCCGAAAACCCGCCTGGGATACGGTCCTGATCTACACAAAAACGCTGCCGGAAAATTCCCCGGCAGCGTGGAAAAAATGGTCTGCTGCAGCTTCTGGCCAGGCTGCCGCAAATTGTTAGAAAAGTTAGGAGTGCGCACCCCGCAATACAGGCTGACGAACCGGCAGGCTCTTACCGGATAATTTTGCTCCCGGTTGCTTGTCGCTCTCCAGGTGGAACTGGCGGATCATGCCGTCCAGGTCGCTGGCCAGTGATGCCAGGCCTTTCAGGGCTTCAACGGCTTCCTCTGCGCCTTGCGCACTCTCGACCGACAACTGCGAGATCTGTCCGGCGGACTCGGAGATTTCGCCCGAAGCCGAAGTTTGCTCGGTAGCGGCGGTGGCAATCATTTGAATCTGGTGTTCCACCTCCTTTGAGGACTCGATGATGGCCTCCAAACTCTTGCGTGCGTTGGAGGTCTCTTCCATGCCGGTTTCCACGGCCATGCGGCTCTCCTGCATCACCTGGAGGGTTTCGCGCGTCTCATCCTGAATGCTGCGGATGGTGCCGGCTATCTCCTCGGTGGCGCCCTTGGTGCGCTCGGCCAGGCGGCGCACCTCGCCGGCGACAACGGCAAATCCGCGGCCATGCTCCCCGGCGCGGGCTGCTTCGATGGCGGCGTTCAGGGCCAGCAGGTTGGTCTGCTCGCTGATCTCTTGAATCACGCTGACCACCTTGCCGATCTCCTCGGAACGGTGGGCCAGCGAGGTCATCTTCTCCGCGACGGTGCTGGTGGCGGCGGCAATCTTTTCCATGGTCACGGCTGCGGCCTGCATCACGGTTCCACCCTGGTTGGCGGTCTCGGCGGAGGTGCGGCTGGCGTTGGAGGCGCTTTCGGCGTTGTGGCTGATCTCGCCTATGGTCGCCGTCATCTCCTGCGCTGCGGCGGCAATCTGGTTGGTCTTGCTGGACTGCGTATTGGCATTGCCGGCGGCCTGCACCGAGCGGGCGCTCATCTCGGTGGTGGCAGCGGAGAGCGTCTCGGCGCCCTGGGCCACCGAGACCAGAACGCCGTGTA
>CAWDQS010000065.1:0-35615 GCA_963804295.1 uncultured Acidobacteriaceae bacterium | reverse complement strand
AAGGCGATGAACGAGCTTCATGCGCGCTTCATCACCATCACTGCCTATCAGCTTCCCAAGGAAGAGGGATTTCGCCTGGAGTACCACTGGGATCTCAATGGCCAGTTGCTGGGCTTTTCCTTTCTGCTTGCCGGCAAATCCATAGAGAGCATCTTTGATCTGTGCGAGGCCGCGGACTGGATTGAGCGCGAAATTCACGAAGAATATACTCTCGACTTTACGGGACGCGAATATGAACCGTTGCTTCTGCGCCAGGGAGAGACGCCGGGCGTAAACCTGCGTGACGTTGTGGCTGCGAGTTAAGGAGAAAATATGAGCTACAAGATCCCCATGGGCCCGTATCACCCGGCTTTGGAAGAACCTTACAAACTGGACATGATCTGCGAAGGCGAGACGGTAATCGACGCCAAGCTGCATGTCGGGTTCAACTTTCGCGGCATCGAGCACCTGGCCGAGACGCGCAACCACATTCAGGTCATCGCGCTGATGGAGCGGGTTTGCGGCATCTGTTCCAACATCCACACGCTCACGCTGTGCCGGGCGATGGAAGGGCTGACCGGCCTCACTCCGCCGCCGCGCGCACAGTACATTCGCGTTATCATGGCGGAGCTGGAGCGGTTGCACTCGCATGTGCTCTGGGCGGGGATCGCGGCCAAGCTCATGGGCTTCAAGACCATGTTCATGACCTGCTTCGAGATTCGCGAGCAGGTGATGGACGTGCTCGCGGCCATCAGCGGCAACCGCGTCAACTATTCTATGAATCGCATCGGCGGCGTCAATAGAGACATTGCTGATCCGGGATCAATTTTGAAGATGGTCGAGGCGCTGGAGGCCGGGATGGCGCGCACCATCATCCCCATCTTCACTACCAGCAAGACGGCGCGTTCGCGCTGCGCGGGCATCGGCGTGCTGACTACGGAGCAGGCTGTCTCCCTCGGTGTCGTCGGCCCAGTGGCGCGCGCCTCCGGCGTGCCTCAGGATTTGCGGAAAGATGCGCCTTACGCGGCCTATGCGGAGATGGAGTTCGACGTGCCGGTGCAGCCGGACGGCGACGTGCGCGCCCGCCTGCTGGTTCGCGCGCTCGAGATCATGGAGAGCTGCAAGATTCTTCGCCAGGCATTGGCCAAGCTGCCGCCCGGTGAGATCCACACCGAGGGAGAAAAGTTCGCCTTCACTACCGGAACCTCCACGGCCCGCGTCGAGGCGCCGCGCGGAGAGGTCATGTACTCGGTCTCCTGGAAAGAGGGTTCGCGGAATCCGGCGCGCGTTCATGTGCGCACGCCAACCTTCGTCGTGATGCCGGCCATCCGCTGGATGGTGCAGGGCGCTCGGCTCGCCGACACGCCGCTGATCCAGGCTTCCATTGATCCTTGCTACTCCTGCACTGATAGGTAACGCGGTCCGGGTTGCAACATCAGGCCGAAGCTTTCTGCTTCGGCCTGCGCGTCTCCGAGCTGATTCTCAGAATCCAGCCCAGCTTAGATACGTGTCGAGGATGGGATGTCCCCACAAGCTGCTGACAATGCCGCCGATGCAGAGAAATGTGCCCAGCGGCAGCTTGCATAGCGCCCAGCTTTCTGAATTCCGCCGCGTCGATGGTACGAACAGTAGAACCATTGCAATTAACGCTCCGAGCACGACGCCAATGCCGAAGGCGAGCAGAGCGCCCGGCAAGCCGAGCCACGCTGCCAGCAAGGCCATTAGTTTGGCATCGCCCAGGCCGATCCCCTCACGACGGCGAATCAGCCAATACAGCCAGCGGATGAGCAGGATGAAGGCAGCGGCGAGTACGATGCCGAGAAGGTCAAGAATTGCATCCAATCCAATTGAAAATCGGTGGAACGACGATGGTGTGAGGTTTTGTAAAGTAGTAGCTAGAACCACGAAGGCAAACCCAAGTGCAATTCCAGGCAATGTGATCCAGTCGGGTAGCCAAAGGTTTTCGGCATCGAGTACCGCCAGCGCTATTAACAGCCAATAGAAAAGCATATTCCCGATTACATTCACAAAGCCGCAATAGAAGTCCATCGCCATTTGCGGATTGAGGACCATCGAAATCGAGTGCCATGCGGTATATGCCCACAGCCCCCCCACCGCCAACTCCACCAACGGATACCGCCAACCGATCCAGGCGTGGCAGGTGCGGCAGCGGCCGCGTAGCGCGAGCCAACTGAGCAGCGGCACATTCTCCCACCAGGCGAGCGTGCGATTGCACTGGCGGCAATGGGAGCGCGGCCGGACGATGCTCTCACCCGCGGGCCAGCGGCTCAGGCAGACGTTCAGAAAGCTGCCGAAGGCCAAGCCTAGCAGCCCCGCATAGATGGTTCCCAGAATGCGAATCATGTCGTGTTGAGTATATCTCCTCATGTACGGCTGATGGTCGAGATCCACGGTTTCTCACCCACTTGACAGAGCGACAACCGCAAGTCCTTCGACTCCGCTGCGCATCGCTCAGGATGACACGAAGGTTGGGGCGCAAAGTAAACTAGATGTGCATGGACCCTTCGCTTGACAGCATTGACGCACAGGCTTCCGCGCCGCCATCCGCAACCGATTCGGAGCGCGCGGCGGCTTTGTTTCAGCAGTCGGTGGCCATCATGGCGCGGCTGCGGGCACCTGGCGGCTGCCCCTGGGACCGCGAACAATCCTTCGATTCCGTTCGCAAATACACGCTGGAGGAGACCTACGAGGTCTTCGACGCCATCGAGCGGCGCGATTGGCCACACCTGGCCGAGGAACTCGGCGATCTGCTGCTGCAAGTTCTGTTTTATGCCGAGATGGCGGCCAATGATGGCCACTTCACGATTGCTGATGTGCTCGATCAACTGAATCGCAAGTTGATTCGCCGCCATCCACACGTATTTGGCGAGGAGGCTTCTAGAGAAGCAGGCAATCGCGCCAATGTTGATGCCGATGTGGCAGGATCTTCGGCAGCGGTGTTGCGCAACTGGGATGAGATTAAAGCATCGGAAGCATTGCATGCAGCAGACACGCCTTCGGCGCAAATACTTCCGGAGTCGCGGCTGGATTCAGTACAACGCGCGATGCCGGCGCTGGCCGAGGCTGCCAAACTGGGCGCAAAGGCGCGGAAGGCCGGTTTCGACTGGCCTGAGTGGCGCGATCTGCTGCCCAAGTTGGCGGAGGAGACCGCGGAACTGGAGGCCGAGGCCGCGTCGAATGATCCTGCGCGCAAGCCGGCGGTCGAGGCGGAGTTGGGTGACCTCTTGTTTACAGTGGTAAACCTGGGCCGTCACCTGGGCGTAGATGCGGAGATGGCGCTGCGCGGTTGCAACCAGCGCTTTCGGCAGCGATTTTGCGCCATGGAGATGGCCTCCCAGCGGCCGCTTGAAGAGCTTTCCGCGCCTGAACTCGAAGAGCTGTGGGCCGAAGCGAAGCGCAAGCTGGCGGAGGCTCAGCCATGATTGCGATTCGCGCCTGCTCCGGCTTTGACGAACTGGAAGCATGTGTTCAGTTAGAGATTGAGACCTGGGGTTACGACCCGAGCGACGTGCTTCCGCGCAAGGCCTTTCTGCTGATGCAGAAGATCGGTGGCCAGGTCATCGGCGCATTTGATACAGAGATTGCCGGCGGCGGGCCGAAGTCGCTGGCGGGCTTCGCCCTGTCGTTGCCGGGGATGAAAAACTCTGAGCTTGGGCCGCGGGCCTATCTGCACTCGCATATGCTGGCGGTGCGCGAAGCGTACCAGAACCGTGGACTGGGCGCGAAGCTCAAGCTGGAGCAGCGAAGGGAAGCGCTTGCACGCGGCATCCGCCACATGGAGTGGACCTTCGATCCACTGGAGATGAAGAACGCTTATCTCAATCTCCACAAGCTGGGAGCCATCGCCCGCCGGTACGAGGAGAATTTCTATGGCGCATCCTCATCCCGGCTGCAGGCAGGGCTGCCGACGGACCGCCTGGTAGCCGAGTGGGAACTCGATTCGCCCAGAGTCGAAGCGGCTCTCGAAGGCCGCGCGGCCGAGGCGCACGAGATCGAGACGCGGATTCCGGTTCCGGCATCCATCTCCGCGTGGAGGGCCTCGGAAGCTGAGCGGGAGCGTGCTTTGGCCGTTCAGTCGGAGAACCGCATAAGATTTCAGACGGCGTTTTCTCATGGGCTGTCAGTCGTCGGCTTCACCCGCGACACGGCGGGAAACGGAATCTACGAATTGGGTCCGCTGCTGCAAAGCGATGAGAGCCTCGAATTCCAGGAAATGTAAAAAATGAAAATTGACGCCATCATCCTGCGCGAATTACACCTGCCGCTGGTGCGTCCCTTTGAAACCAGCTTCGGCGTCACCCGCGAGCGGAGAATTTTGCTGGCGGAGATTCGGTCTGAAGGACTGATTGGCTGGGGCGAGTGCACGGCGGGCGAGCGGCCCCATTTCTCCGAGGAGTCGACCGATAGCGCCTGGCAGGTGATCGTCGGCGAGTTAGGGCCGATGCTGGCGGCTGAATCGCCCGCGAACGGCGGAGAGTGCCCGCAGATATTCCGTGCGGTGCGCGGCAACCGTATGGCCAAGGCGGCGCTGGAAAACGCCATCTGGGAATTGGAGGCGCAGCGCAAACGGGTTTCGCTTTCACGACTGATCGGAGGCGTGCTGCGCAAGATTCCCTGCGGCGTTTCTCTGGGAATTCAGCCGACGATTCCGGCGTTGCTGGAGATCATCGAAAAAGAATTGGCGGCCGGGTACCAGCGCATCAAGCTGAAGTGCAAGCCGGGGTGGGATGTGGAGGTCTTCGCTGAGGTGCGCGGGCGCTGGCCGGGCATCACGCTCAGTTGCGACGCCAACTCGGCTTACCGGCTGCGGGACGCCGACCACCTGTTGGGTTTCGACCTCTACGACCTGCTGATGATCGAGCAGCCGCTGTGGGACGACGACTTTTACTTTCACTCGATGCTGCAAAAGCGGCTGCGAACAGCTATATGTCTCGACGAATCGATTCGCAACCGTCGTGATGCTCTGGCGGCCATCGAGATGGGATCGTGCCGGATTATCAACATAAAATTAGGGCGCGTGGGCGGCTTCAGCGAGGCCATCGCGGTGCACAACACGGCGCGTTCGCGAAACATTCCGGTGTGGTGCGGCGGAATGCTGGAGTCGGGCGTGGGCCGCGCGCACAATATTGCGCTCTCGACGCTGGAAAACTTTACGCTGCCGGGCGACGTTTCGGCCTCGGCGCGCTATTGGGCCGAAGACATCATCGAGCCGGAGGTAACGGTTTCCCGTGCGGGCGAGATTGCGGTTCCGGAGACACCGGGGCGCGGCTACGAGGTGCGGACGGATTTGGTGGAGCGGCTCACCGTGCGCAAGGAGACGATTCAGGCCGTGAAGCGGTGAGACACCTGCGCTGCGGCAGACGGCGCTAACGCGCATGGTATTCGTGATTTTCTTCCTTCGATCACCCAAAAACGAAAATTTGTCGAAAGCAACTCAGAATTAATCTGCTAGGTTTTGAAAATATAAAAAGGGGGGGTGGGGTGTCAGGCGGCTGCGGGTTTGGGAGTCGTGGGCGAGCGGCGTACCGCGCTGAGCGCAACCTGGGCAGCGTAGAGGAGCTTTGTCCCGTTCTTCCCATCGATTGTGCCGATCAAAATGCCGTGGGCAACACAGGCGATGAAATCGCGAATGTTCTCATAATCGGATAGCCGAGGCATGGCGTTGCGATAGGCCTGTATTGCCGCTTTCTCGGATTCATATTCGGATCTGTTCTTCGCCATTGCTTCCTTGAAAGCGCGAATCCAGGCTTTCATGCAGCGGGCGACAGCGGGATTTTCCGGGACAGCATGGAGTTCTTCCACCGTGCTCGGGGCAGGGGTGGTTTCGATGGCTTCGGTCATACGGGCTTTCCTTCGAGGGCTTGGTTTCAGACGCTATTTTTATTGTGCGCGTGATGAGAGTAATTATCTGCAATCGAAAACAGGGGTCAGGGATCAGGGGTCAGTCCGGTTGTCCAGGCGGAGAGCTTCGACAAAACTAATTAAGTTCGTGGTATCCCACATTTTGAAAGCGGTGGTTGAGATTCCACACCAAAGAGCAAAAATCACTCGTTGCGTACCCCGGCAAACCCCCGCCTCTTTCCGGTGTGATGCATTCCGCAGGGGATAAAAACCGTTTCGATACCAGCAGTTTTCGGCACGACTGAACAGGCTGCGGAAAGCTGTCATTATCAGTAGAAATGGACGAAATAAACCGCAGGGGCTAAAGCCCAGCATTTGTTTGTTGCGCTTGCAGCCTCTGAAGTCGTGCCGCAAAGGCAGAAAAAATGAACGTGGGCTTTAGCTCCTGAAGAAATGCAATCGAAATAAAGCACTTGATTAGAGGCTACATAAGTCCATGGGAGCAGCATCCGATTTACAAAACAAATGTAATGATGTCGTTAGTTACGGCGATGGCGGGGTATTTTCCTTTGTGACGAGTGTCACCTACCCGCCCCCTCGCCCGCGCCCATACTCTCTCTCAGTTGCTGATTTTTCACCTGCAGAGGTGTTTCCATGAGTTCCAATACGTCCCGCCGCGAATTTCTCTCCACGGGCCTCTCCGCTGGTTTAGCGCTTCCTGTCCTGGGCGCAACCTCCGCCATGGCGTTAGAGCCGCAGTCCGCAAAACCCGCGTCCCCCGCCAAGCTCGACTACCGCACCCTGGGCCGCACCGGCCTCAAGGTCACGACGGTGGGCATGGGATGCATGATCACCTCCGACCCCAGCGTCATCACGCGCGCCGCCGACCTAGGCATCAACTACTTCGACACCGCGCGCGGCTATTCGCATGGCAACAACGAGCGCATGGTGTCCGCGGCCCTCGGCGCACGCCGCAAGCAGGTGATCGTCTCCACCAAGTCGCACTCTCACAGCAAGGAAGAGTTGCAGCAGCATCTCGAAACCAGCCTGCGCGAACTCAACACCGATTACATCGATATCTGGTATCTCCACGGCCGCAACAGCCCCGACGAGGTTCCCGACGACCAGATCGAAGTGCAGTTGAAGGCCAAAAAGGAAGGCAAGGTCCGCTTCATCGGCGTCAGCACTCATAACGGCCAGCAGCGATTGCTGCCCTGGATGGTGCAGAAGGGCATCTTCGACGTGGTGCTCACTGCTTATAACTTCACCATGGACGCCAGTATGAATGATGCCATTGCCACCGCCGCCAAAGCCGGCATGGGAGTAGTGGCCATGAAGGTGATGGCCGGTGGGCCGCGCCGTCTGAAACCCGACGACCCGAATTACAAGCGCCTGACCCAGGACGGCGCCATGCTGGCGGCGCTCAAGTGGGTCATCAAAAGGCCCAACATCTCGACCACCATTCCCAGCATCACCGACATGGATCAGCTCGACGAGAATCTCAAGGCCATGGCGAATCCCCTCTCCATTGGCGATGAAAAAATCCTCACCGCGCATCTCGACGCGATCAGCCCGCTTTATTGCCGCATGTGCGGCCAGTGCGACGGCGACTGCCAGAAGGGTCTGCCGGTCGCCGATGTCTTGCGCTACCTGACCTATGCCGACGGCTACGGCCAATTTGCGCTGGGCCGCGAGCGCTTCCTCGAAATGAGCGTTGAACACAAGCTCGTCCGCTGTGGCGATTGCGCAGAATGCACGGTGAACTGCCCCCACGGCGTTCGTGTATCGGACCGCATGGCCCGCGCCCAGGAGCTCTTCGCATGAGGGCTGCCGCTTTGCTGCTGACCGTCCTGCTTGCCGCGGGCACGGCGCGCGCACAACTCACTATCGACTGCCATTTCGCGCCCGGATGGGAAGCCTCCGGCCACGCGCGCCAATTCACCGCCGACAATCTCTACGACTACAAGGATGGCGCGGCGGATGGCTACCTGAGCTACGGCTTCGCGCGCATGTCCACCATCGACTGCAAGTCCGGCGCTGACACGCTGACCATCGACCTCTCCGAGATGAACGATCCCGACGCGGCCTACGGCCTCTTCACCTCCAACCGCGATCCCCAACTGCCCATCGCCAAGATCGGCATGGGCGGGCAAATCCAGCCGCAGAGCGCCATCTTCGCCAAAGGAAAGTATTACGTCGAGATCGTCGAAGTTGCCGACAACCCCGAGGCCAACCACACCGCCGTCATGCAGGCTTTCGTAGCCGCAATCGAGCACCATCTCGATGGCCGCATGACCCCGCCGGAAGCCTTGCAGTGGTTTCCCACAGACAACCTAGACACCGTCAAGCTCATCCCGGAAAGCGTGCTGGGGCTGAAGCTGCTCAAGCGCGGCTACGTGGCCAAGTACAAGCAAGGCCAGGCCTTCATCGTGTTGGAGGCAACCCCCGAATCCGCCGCCGAGGTCTTCAAAAAACTTCGCGAGCGCATCGACGGTGCTACACCGGCGCAGGTTGGCGACGAGGCCTTCCAGGCAAAAGCGCCTTATCTCGACGGAATCTGCGTCTTCCGCAAGGGGCGCTATCTTGCCGGCTACGCCAACCTGCCTGATGTGGCCCAAGCTGTTGCCCTGTCCGCTAAGCTCGCTGCCCGCATTCCATAAGAACCCCCGCTGTTATTCGCCCTTGCTGGTCTGCGTGGTCAGATAGCGCTCGTAGCCAATCTCCGCGATCTGGTGTAATTGCGTTTCCAGCCAGTCTGCGTGCTCTTCCTCGTCCATGAGCAGCTTGATAAAAAGATCGCGCGAACCGTGGTCCTTTTCCTCCGCTGCAATCCGTGCGGCATCGTTGTACATCACGACGGCTCCGAGTTCGAGTTTCAGGTCGGACGCGATCATCTCTTTGACGTTCTTGCCAATCGTCAGGGCCAGCGGTTCCATGTTGGGCGTGCCGTCCAGAAAGAAGATGCGCTCCATGAGCGACTCAGCGTGCTTCATCTCGTCGATGGACTGCTTCTTGATGTACTTGGAAAGCCGGTCGTAGCCCCAGTTCTCGCACATTTCGGCGTGTACAAAGTACTGGTTTATGGCTGTAAGCTCCTCGCGGAGCGCGCGATTCAGTTGTTCGATGACCTTCGGGGTACCCTTCATAGCAATCATTCTCCTTCACGCATGCATTCTATAAGATGCCTGAGATACTTGTAAAAATGCACGGCCTCCGAGTACTCTGCAACACCATCGAAACTAGAATCGCCCTCAGGAAATGAGATTCCTCTGGTGGATAATTCTATCTAGCAGTAATTTATTCACCGCTCCGCCCTACCTTTTCCGCCGATTCTCTTGGATAATGATAGATGTGACTCTGAAAATTCGTATCGTCCTTTTCGCGCTCCTTCTTGCACCCTGCCTCTCCCTTGCTCAGTCGCCTGTCAAAGCCACCGCGCAGAAGCTCGAAGCACCTGTCCAGGCTACCGCACAGACGCTCGACTCCTCTGCCCAATCGCTTGGCCATTCTTTGGCCCACGCGCTCACCGTCCAGCCGCCCTTCGATCCGGCCACTTACAAGCCGCTCAACGCGCACGAGCGTTGGCAGCGCTGGATCAGCGAAGACGGCCGCTCTCCCGCCATTCATGTCGAGTCCCTGGCCACCGCCTTCTATCAGCAGACCTTCGACGTTCCCGCCGCGTGGACACGCAGTGGGGGCGGCCTCGCCGCCGCCTGGGCTCCAGCTACGGCAGCAACCTGATCCAGAACAGCGCGCACGAGAGCATGGCCGGCATCGCGGGCACCGACCCCCGCTACTTCCCCTGCGCCTGCACCGGCCTCTTTCGCCGCGGCGGCCACGTTTTCAAAATGAGCTTCCTCACCTACACAAACAGCGGCCATCTCACCCTGGACCTTCCCCAGATCACCAGCATCTACGGCAGCTCGATGGCCGAGGCCGCATGGTGGCCTGAGCATTACTCGCCGCTGGTGCAAGGCGTGCAGGCCGGACACATCGAAGCCGGCTTCATTGGCGCGGAGCATCTGGTGCAGGAGTTCGCTCCCGAGCTGAAGCGATTCTTCCATCTGCGCTGGTGAGACAGTGATCAGTGAACAGTGGTCAGTGATCAGTCGACCGTGGGCAGCGGCCAGCGGTTGACGGTACAATACTCACAATCAAGGAGCTCCCATGCGCAGCATCCTCTTCGCCGTTCTAGCAGTACTCTTTGCCGCAAACTTCGCCGTCCCGCTCCACCTTCAGGCCCAGGGCGCGCCACCCCAGGTCAGTGCCGACCAGCCCTATACCATCGAGTACTACTACAAGTGCAAATGGGGCCATCAGGCTGAGTTCAAGGAGCTCTTCCTCAAAAATCACTACCCGCTGCTCCAGAAGATTCAATCCACGGGCCGCATTCTCTCCATCAAGATCGAGTCGCCCGCCTATCACACCACCGAGGACGGCCGCTGGGACTATCGCGTCACCATCCGCTACAAAAACTCCACCGTGGCCACCACCGCCAACCCCGACGAAGAGGCCTTCAAAAAGGAGCTATGGCCGGACCAGGCAACCTATGAGAAGGAAGAACAGCGCCGCTTCGAGATTCTCGCTGGCCATTGGGATCTGCCCGTTACCGAAATCACGCCGCAGAAGTAGTTCGAGCAGCAAAATAATTCGGCGGTTCAGCGCGTGACTTCCGTTCCGGCGATAAAAACCCGCGGACGCGCCGGCGCTGCGATAAAGTAGGCCAGCTCGCGGTAATCGCCGAACTCATGTATCAGAAAGTCGGCTTGTTTGCCGCTTTCCAGCGACCCCACGCGCTCGCCAACTCCCAGGCTCCAGGCCGCGTTGATCGTTGCCGCAGTCAACGCCTCGGCCGGCGTCAATCCCATCTGTAAACACGCAAGCGACATCACAAACGGCATCGACGCAATTGGCGACGAGCCGGGATTGAAGTCCGTGGCCACCACAATCGCCAAGCGCGCATCGACCATCTTTCGTGCAGGCGGATAATGCGTGCGACCGAGCGCGAAGACGGAGCCAGGAAGAAGGACGGGCTGTGTGCCCGCTGTCCACAAGTGGCGGAGGTCTTCATCTTCAATGGCTTCAAGATGGTCGGCTGTGGCCGCACCAAGGATAGACGCCATCACAGCTCCGCTGCCCGATCTGAATTGATCTGCATGTACGCGCAATCCGAGGCCGTTCCGCACGGCCGCGGTGAGCACCGTGTACGCTTCCTCTACGGTGAAGGCGCAATCGTCGCAAAAAACATCGCAAAATCGCGCCAGGCCCGCCGCCGCAACCTCGGGAATCAACTCCTCGACAATCCAGCGCACATACTCTATCCGTCGATCTGCAAACTCCGGCGGAACCGTGTGCGCCGCCAGCAGCGTGGGCACAATCCGCGCCGGACCCTCCTCATTGAGCCGCTTCATCACGCGCAGCATCTTCAGCTCCGTCGCGCGCTCCAGCCCATAGCCCGATTTCGCCTCCACGGTCGTCGTGCCCGCCCGCAGCATCCAGTCGCGATGCCTGCGCGCCTCCGTCAGCAGCACCTCCTCGCTCGCCGCGCGCGTCAGCGCCACCGTGCACAGAATCCCACCGCCTGCCGCCGCAATCTGCTGATAAGTAGCTCCGGCAATCCGCTGCTCAAACTCCGCCGCGCGATTCCCGGCAAAAACCAAATGCGTATGCGCATCCACAAAGCCCGGCGTGACGCAGCAGCCCCCAGCATCAACCACCGCAGCCCCCGCCGGAATCTTCGCGCGCAACTCGGCATATGCCCCAGCCGCGACAACGCGCCGATCCTCCACCAGCAGCGCCGCATTCTCCACCAGCCCCAACTCGCGCAACTCCGCGCCAATGCGCGGGCGCTTCGGCCCAGCCAGCGTCACCAGTTGCCCAATGTTCACAACCGCAACCGCATCGCTCACGATTGCATCTCCGCCATCGGAATCCGAATACCGCGCTCCCGCGCCGTCTGCTGCGCCAGCTCGTAGCCCGCATCCGCGTGCCGCACCACGCCCAGCCCCGGATCGTTGTTCAGCACGCGCTCAATCTTCCGCGCCGCCATCTCCGTCCCGTCGGCCACTGTCACCTGACCCGCGTGCAGCGAGTAACCCATCCCCACGCCGCCGCCGTGATGGAAGCTCACCCAAGTCGCGCCCGAAGCCGTGTTCAGCAGCGCATTCAGAATCGGCCAGTCCGCCACAGCATCCGACCCATCCAGCATCTTCTCCGTTTCGCGATAAGGGCTGGCCACTGAGCCCGTGTCCAGGTGGTCGCGCCCAATCGCCACCGGCGCTGAAATCTCGCCCTTGCGCACCAGATCGTTGATCGCCAGGCCCATCCGTGCCCGCTCCCCATAACCCAGCCAGCAAATCCGCGCCGGCAGCCCCTGAAACGCAAACCGCCCCCGCGCCAGCCGCAGCCATCGCGTCAGAATCTCGTTCTCCGGAAACAGCTCCAGCGCCAGCTCGTCGGTCCGAGCAATGTCCTTCGCATCGCCCGACAGCGCCACCCAGCGAAACGGCCCCGTCCCTGTGCAGAAGAGCGGCCGAATATACTCCGGCACAAATCCCGGAATCCGGAAAGCCTCCACGCACCCCGCGTCAAACGCAAAACGCCGAATGTTGTTGCCGTAATCAAACGCGATCGCCCCATCCCGCTGCAACGCCAGCATCGCATCCACATGAATCACCATCGAAGCCGTCGAACGCCGCACATACTCAACTGGATCGCGCCGCCGCAGTTCCGCGGCCTCGGTCAGCGTCACACCCTGCGGAACATATCCGTTCAGAGGATCGTGCGCGCTGGTCTGGTCCGTAACCACGTCCACCTTCACCTTGCGCCGCACTATCTCCGGCAGCACGTCGGCGCAGTTGCCCACCAGCCCAACGCTCAGCGCCCGTCCGTCGCGCACCGCCGCCTCGCACAGCCGCAGAGCCTCGTCCAGATCATCCGTCACCATGTCGCAATAACGCGTCTCCACGCGCCGCTCAATCCGGCTGCGGTCCACGTCGATGGCCAGCACCACGCCGCCATTCAGCGTCACGCTCAGAGGCTGCGCCCCGCCCATCCCGCCCACTCCGCCCGTCACCACCAGCATGCCCTTCAGAGTCCCGTCAAAGTGCTTCTCCGCCAGCGCCGCAAAGGTCTGGAACGTCCCCTGCAAAATTCCCTGCGTCCCGATATAAATCCAGCTCCCCGCCGTCATCTGCCCATACATCATCAGTCCCTTGCGGTCCAGCTCGTTGAAGTGCTCCCAGTTGGCCCACTTGCCCACCAGATTCGAATTCGCAATAATCACCCGCGGCGCTCCCTCGTGCGTCGGAAACACGGCTACTGGTTTTCCGGATTGCACCAGCAGCGTCTCGTCACTCTCCAGCCGCTCCAGTTCGCGCACAATCGCGTGAAAGCACTCCCAGTTCCGCGCCGCCTTGCCAATCCCGCCATACACCACCAGGTCGGCGGGCCGCTCCGCCACCTCTGGATCGAGGTTGTTCATCAGGCAGCGCAGCGCCGCCTCCTGCTGCCATCCCTTGCAACTCAACTGGCTTCCCCGCGCCGCCCGAATCATTGGTGCTGTCCTCGTCATTCTCGCTCCCACCCGCAAATCCTTCCAACCCACGAGCATACCGCGCCCCCCCTCCCCCCAGCCAATGCGCGCCGCTGTGCCTAATCTTCTATTGGCTAGGGCCTGCCGAAGAAGCAGAAGTTTTGAAAGGGCACAACTTCACAACTTGCGGATAAACATATGATGGAGCAGATGAATTACAACCTGCTCTTCCGTTGGTTCCCACCCCAGCGACGAAGACCTGTCGCTGGGAGCCCGAGGTTCGTCGGCATGGAGATGGACGACGCGGTGTGGGACATGACGGTGTTCACCAAGAACCGCGAGCGGTTGATCGAGGCGTGGTGAGTCAATTGAAGCGCCGGCCTGTTAGGGCCGCAGTGTGCCTGGAGGCCGGAAAAACGGCTTCCAGGGGCGAAAAGAAAGGAGGAAACGGCAGCAAGACAGGCCGCAATGGGCAAAAATCCGGCTCCGAGATGAAATTGGGCTGGAATCAGGGTTTTTCCGCAGCCTCTGGAGTCGTGCAGTGACGCTTCTTACGGCTTCGATGGCATTTTTCGCAAGATGTAAAGTCGTGCTCCAGGAAGAAACAAGCGTAGATCGGGAGGTCCACTCTACAGCCTGCCGGTTGGCCGGCGTTACAATTTAATGTTTTGCGGGTCGGCCAAGCCGGAGGACGACCGGCACGATTCTGGCTTCAGCAGAGATTCCCCAGGGAATAATTTCAGATAGAGAATTTGTTTCTGTATCATTAGGCTATGCAGACCGAGACGGCTGATTCCCGCCAGAAAGCAGAGTTTCGCACGTACGATCCGCGGCTTGAGCCGATTGCCGCCAAAGTACTGGCCGGTGAGCGGCTGGAGTATAACGACGGCCTTGCGCTTTATGGTTCCTCGGACGTGCTGGCCGTGGGCTGGCTGGCCAACCACGTGCGCGAACGGCTTCATGGGGACGTGACCTACTTCAACGTCAATCGGCACATCAACCCGACGAATGTGTGCGTGGCCAACTGCCGGCTGTGCGCCTTTGGGCGCAAGAAGAACGACGCGGCGGGCTACACCATGGCGCTGGAAGAGGCTTGGGAGACGGCGGCCTCGGGCTACTCGGAGGCGGTGACGGAGTTCCATATCGTTGGCGGGCTGCACCCGGATTTGCCGCTGGAGTATTTTCTTGACCTGGTGCGGGGACTGAAGGAACGATTCCCCAAGGTTCACGTGAAGGCCTTCACTATGGTGGAGGTGGCGTACCTGGCGCGGCGGGCGAAGCTGAGCATTGAAGAGACGCTGATCAAGATGCGCTCGGCAGGGGTGGACTCGATGCCGGGCGGCGGGGCGGAAATTTTTGCGGCGCGGGTGCGGTCGATTATCTGCGACCACAAGATCGACGGCGAGGAGTGGCTGCAGACGGCGCGGTTGGCCCACAAGCTGGGCTTCAAGTCCAATGCGACGATGCTCTATGGGCATATCGAAAACGACGAAGACCGCGTGGATCACCTGCTGAAGCTGCGCGCCTTGCAGGATGAGACGGGCGGCTTTCAGACCTTTATTCCGCTGGCCTTTCATCCTGAGAATACAGCGCTGGACCACCTGCCGGTGACTACGGGGCTGACGGACATTCGCCAGGTCGCGGTCAGCCGCTTGCTGCTGGACAACTTCCCGCACATCAAGGCATACTGGCAGATGCTTACCGCGAAGATTGCGCAGATTGCGCTGCGTTTCGGGGCCGACGACCTGGATGGCACGGTGGTGGAGGAGAAAATTTACCACGACGCCGGGGCGACCACGCCTCAGGGTATGACGCGCAAGGAACTTTGCCGTCTAATTACCGAGGCCGGACGCGTGCCGGTGGAGCGCGACACCCTTTACCATCCAGTGACACGTACGGAAGACAGTTTTATTGTCGCGGTTTAAGCAGGATTAAGATGAATCAGGGAGGGGACAAGCGCAATGGATGAATTTGGCCGGGCAGCTATCTGGGGAGCCTGCTGGGGATTTGCGTGGGGAATTGTAGGCTCAATCGCGATTCTGTATTCCATTTACCTGGCTGCCTATCGCAAGGCAATCAAGGATTCTCTCAAACCGGTGCAGCCATTGCGGTATACGCGGGTGGTGGAGATGGTAAAGGCGCAGAAGGCGGAAAAGCTGGAGGCCAAGAAGGCTAAGGCGGCAGCCAAGGCCGCGGCGCCTCCGCAGTGAATATCTTATCCATTAGGTCATAGACAGCAGGTATAGAACTACGGTCGCACTATAGCACCGCCCTTCATTACAAAACGGACGCGTTCGACAGCGGTGATGTCCTCGAGCGGGTTGCCGGGGACGGCGACGATGTCGGCAAAGTAGCCGGGTTTGAGCTGACCGATTTGGCCCTCCCAACCGAGGAGCTTCGCGCCGTTGATCATGTCGGCCTGTAGAACGGCTAATGGCTTCATGCCGCAGCGGACCATCAGCTCCATCTCGACAGCCTGGGTGCCGTGCGGGAAGGGGCCCACGTCGGAGCCGACTGCGAAGGGGATGCCGGCGGCGAGTTGCTTCTTGAATTCTCTGATCTTGTAATCCATCAAGGCCTTCTCTTGCGCGGCGACGGCTGCCGACGGAGCGTGCTGGGCGAAGTAGTCGAAGATGGCGAAGGTGGGGACGGCGGGGATGTTTTTTTCGCGCATGAGGCGCATGGTCTCTTCGCTCAACTGCGTGGCGTGGTCAATGGATGCGACGCCGGCCTGGGCTGCGTAGAGAGTTCCCGGCTCGCCCTGGGCGTGGACGCCGACCGTCGTTCCCAGACGGCGCGCCTCTTCGACGGCGGCGGCCAGTTGCGCTTCGGTGAATTGGTAGGGTGTGCGCAGATCGCCGTCGATGACTGTGTCGTGGCCGGTTTCGTAAATCTTGACGAAGTCCGAGCCCTCTTTGTGCTGAGCGCGGATGACCTCAATTAACTGGTCGGTGGAGTTGGCGTAGTCGGCGTTGGAGAGCACGTGTTGGGCGGGATTGTAGTGGATGGCGTCCTCGTGGCCGCCGAGGATGCTGATGGCGTTGCCGCTGATGCGCAGGCGGGGACCGGGGATAATGCCCGCGTTGATGGCGTCGCGGATGGCGGTATCGGCCGAGCCTGCGCCCTCGGTGCCCATGTCGCGCTCGGCGGTGAAGCCGGCCATGAGATCGGTTTTGGCGGCCTGGGCAGCGAGCAGAGTGCGCCAGGGAACCGATTCCTCAACGGTTTGCAGGTCTTCGGCGCCGGGATGAAGAAAGAGATGAACGTGCGCATCGATGAGGCCGGGGAGGAGCGTGGCGTCGCCGAGGTCGATGATGTGGGCTCCCTTCAGGTGATCGACGGATGTTCCGATGGCCAGGATGCGCTCGCCTTGGACAAGAATCTCGCCGGGTTGGAGGAGGGTTCCGGTGTCGATTTGGAGCAGGCGGGCGGCGTGGAGGACGATGGGCGCGGCAGCGGGGGGCTGGGCGTGGAGAAAGCTGGTCAGGGCAAAGGCCAGGGTGTAGGCGAGCAGTCGCATAGGATGCAGGCTAAACGTGAGAATGCGCATGGCTCCAGAATATGCCGTAGCGGCCCGTTGTTGTCGAGAGGTGGAATCCCCACCATAGCCGCAAAAACAAGAACGCGGCGAGGGTGGGACACCCGTTTGAGGTTCATTGTTTCCCAGGTCAAAATTCGAGGACCTGGGAAACCCATTCGATTGACGCACCCATTACATTTGAATGCGGCGAGATTCTCAGTAGGCGGGAATGCCGGTGAGGTGCTGGCCGATGATGAGGGTGTGAATGTCGTGGGTGCCCTCGTAGGTGATCACCGATTCCAGGTTCATCATGTGGCGCATGATGGGGTAGTCGTCGCAAATTCCATTTGCCCCCAGGATGTCGCGACTGATACGGGCGCATTCCAGGGCCATCCAGACGTTGTTGCGCTTGGCCATGGAGATGTGGTGGTGTTCCGCCTTGCCGGCGTCCTTGAGACGGCCGACCTGAAGGGAGAGCATCTGCGCCTTGCAGATTTCGTTGGCCATCCACACCAGCTTTTCCTGGACGATTTGATGGCTGGCGATGGGCTGGTTGCGGAACTGCTTGCGGAATTTGGCGTACTGCAGGGCGGTGTCGTAGCAGGACATGGCCGCGCCGATGGCTCCCCAACTGATGCCGTAGCGCGCTTGATTGAGGCACATGAAGGCGCTTTTGATGCCGATTGCGCCGGGCATGATGGCCGTGAGGGGCACGTGAACGTCTTGCAGCGAGAGGCCGCTGGTGTGAGAGGCGCGCAGGCTCCATTTGCCGTGAACATCGTAGGCGGTGAAGCCGGGGCGATTGGTTTCGACGAGGAAGCCGCGGACCTTGCCGCCTTCGTCTTCATTTTTGGCGAAGACAACGGCTATGTCGGAGATGGTTCCGGAGGTGATCCACAGCTTTTCGCCGTTGAGGATGTACTCGTCGCCGACCTTGCGGGCGGTGGTGGTCATGGCGCCGGGATTGGAGCCAGCGCCGGGCTCGGTGAGTCCGAAGCAGCCGAGTTTTTCGCCGCTGGCTAGCTTGGGGAGCCAGGTGTTTTTCTGCTCCTCGGAACCGAAGGTGTAGATGGGGTACATGACCAGGCCGGATTGCACGCTGACAAAGCTGCGGAAGCCGGAATCGCCGCGCTCCAGTTCCTGCATCACCAGACCATACTCGACGTTGGACATGCCGGCGCATCCGTAGCCTTCGAGGTTGGCGCCGTAAAAGCCCAACTCGCCCATGATGGGGACCAGTTCGCGCGGAAAACGCTCGGTGCGGAAGCATTCCTCGATGATGGGGATGAGGTTGTCCTCGACAAAGTCGCGCGCGGTTTTGCGGACGAGCAGTTCGTCCTCGCTGAAACTGGAGTCGAGATTGAGAAGATCGAAGCCTTGAAATTTGAAGCCCATAATTTGCCTGCCAATCTGTTGGAATCAATCAAAACAGACGATTTTAGCAGATTGCGCCTGCTGACTGAATATTTGTGGTCTCCAACCCTTTCTCGCAAAATGCATAAAAAGTGTCCAGGCTATTTTTGTACTGTTCTATCGAGTATCTTTTGCACGACCTTCTCTGCACCGGCCTGGGTTAGATGCCCATAGTCGTAAGCGGTCGGCTGGAATTGACCGTACGTAGTTTGTGCGACGGCCAGGCAGTTGCCCGAATTGCACAGCGCATCGGCCGCAGAGACAAATTCGACGTTGGCGCCAAGTTTGGACTTGATCTTCTCGTCCAGCGCCCTGGTCGTATCGAATAATGCGTTCGGCAGCATTGTCTCGCCTGTAAGATCGATTTTCCGCTTCGCTAGAATTGTTGGCAGGTTGCCTTGCCAGAGAGGCGCTTGGCCAACAACCAATATTCGCGTCGCTGGCGAGCGCTTCCGAATCAGATTCACGGTGAGGGGCAGCTTATCAGTCTTGCTTCTGTAAGAGCGCCAATAGCCATCCAATACGACGAAATCCGGCTTAATTCTTTCAATTTCCGAAAGAACAAACTGGTTAATCTGCCAACAATATCTGACACCTGGGAAATCGTTGGCATAGATTGGCGGGCAACTATTGGCGGTGTACTGAATGATGCGAACATTTTTGGGCGCAAATCCAGTGGACAAAGCGGCCGCATGCGAGTCGCCCCAGACTAAAATCTTCTTGGGTTCACTTTCTCCATCCCGGCATTTTGGAGGAAATTCACCAGGCGATTGCAAACTGCTATCGAGAAAGCAAGAGCGCCATAATGAATAATTGGAAAATTCGAACTGCGAAATACGTTTTTCCAGCGGAGTAAGCTGAATGCTCGCGGCTCTCCGTGTGACGATCCATCCGGTCAGGAAACACAACGCCATCCCCGCGATCGTAACAGAGAAAATTACTCGCCGCGATACGCTGCGCGTGCGGAATGGCCTCTCAACAAACCGCCAACTAAGGTAAGCCAAACACAACGAAAGCAGAGAGAGGCCGAGCATCACAAAAGCGCTGGGCGTGTCAATCGTCGCTTGGCGCGCAAAAGCGAATAGCGGCTGATGCCATAAATACGCGCTATAGCTGATCTTGCCGATCAGCACCACGGGAGTCCAACTCAGCAATTTCCCAACAATGGTTCCTTGTCTTCCAAACAAGATGATGAGCACTGCCCCCAAGACGGGCGCCAGCGCATACACGCCCGGGAACGGAGTAGTCTCATCGAATGCCCACAGGGCATAAATAATTAACAGCAAGCCAGTGATACTGAGGACGTTATGAATCTTGCTTGTATTTCCCAAACCAGTGCGCAGTTGTATTAATGCCGCAAGGCTACCCACCAATAATTCCCAGAACCGGAAGGGCAAAAGATAGAAATTCATCGTAGCTGCATGAGTCGATCCCCATACCGACAGGAGAAAACTCGCCAGCGTGAACGCTGCCAGCATGGCAAAAGCCATTTTGGCGAAGCGCTTCCAAGTCGCCATCAGGAGTAGAGGGAAAATCAAGTAATACTGTTCTTCGACGGCCAGGTTCCATGTGTGTAATAGCGGATTCAGGTTGGAAGTAGTGGTGAAATATGACGAAGTTTTCCAGAAATAGATGTTCCCCGCAAAGGCTGTAACCCACGTCAGGGAATGGCCAAAGATGGTTAAATTATCCTTGTCGGATAGCAGCAATGCCGCAACAGTGCAAAAGAATATAACGAGCAATAACGCCGGAATGATGCGGCGCGCGCGGCGCTCGTAAAAGCCCAAGATGGTAAAGGAATTATTCTGAATTTCGCTAGCGACGATTGTTGTAATCAGAAAACCGCTGATGACAAAAAATATGTCGACCCCAACATACCCGCCAAATGCCAGCAAGCCTGAATGGAATAAGATAACGGGCAAAACCGCAACCGCTCTTAGTCCATCAATTTCAGGGCGGTACTTCATCGACATTGATTCTTTCCTCTCAAGCGGAAGCAAATATGACAGTGCTGAAATCAACTGAAATAAGTATATCCGGGCAGAGCCGGGGGATATTCCCTTTGGATTAGAGTGTGCTTCATAAAAGGCTACAAAATCATTTCCGGGTTGCCCTTTCGTTACGCCCAGGGTTCACCCGGGGCTGTTTTCCATCACCCTTCCGGGGTGAATTATTAAGCGGCTCGTCCATTCCAGCCGTGATTTGACAATGCAAGTTGATTGTTCGGGATGGCAAACGAAATGAACATATTCTATGAGCGGGATGCTACTCCAGGAACTCGCGGACGAATGAATTTTCGCTTCTGATCAACTCGTGCAGGGAGCCGTCGAAGATGAGGCGGCCATCTTCGAGCATGAGGAAGGTGGTGTTGGGGTCGGTTTCGCCCTTGGGGAAGGGAACTATGCCGTTTTGCTGGGGGTCGAAGCGGTTGTTGCACAGAAGGAATGCGTCCTGGATGCGATGGGTGACCATGATCGAAGGGATGTGGGAGACGTCGCGCTCCTTGGCGATCAGTTCGATGATGGTGGTGGAGGTGAGGGGGTCGAGTCCGCCGGTGGGCGAATCGTAGAGCAAGAACTCCGGCTGGCGGATGAGGGCGCGGGCGATGGCCACGCGACGGCGCATTCCGCCGGAGAGGCTGGCCGGATAGAGTCTGAAGGTCTCCTCCAACTCGACAAAGCGCAGGGCATCGCGGACACGGCGATCGATTTCGTTGTCGGGAACCCGCTCCTGAATCAGTTGATAGGCGACGTTTTCGCGGACAGTGAGCGAGTCGAAGAGCGCGCCCTCCTGAAAGACCATTCCGGTGCGGGTGCGCAGGGGGAAGAGCTGCTCCTCGGGCATATGGGAGATCTCTTCACCGAAGAGCAGGATGCTGCCTTCATCAGGGCGCATCAGGCCATTGGCGAGTTTGAGCAGAACGCTCTTTCCCACGCCTGCGGGCCCAAGCAGAATGCGGGTCTCACCGGGGGCAACGGAGAAGCTGACGTCATCGAGCACAGGAGGCCCGTCGAAGGTGATGGAGACATTGCGAAAGACCACTACTGGGCCGGCATCGATAGCCGGACCATACGGATGGAGGCCGGGTTGGGCAGACAGGGCAGGGTCGCTCATAGTGGGGGCATCAGGGTGAGCAGCACCTGGGTGAGGAGGAAGTCAACAAAGATGATGAATACGGAAGACCAGACGACGGCCTCAATGGTGGAGCGGCCCACGCCCTGGGTTCCGCCGGTGGTCCTCATGCCGTAGAAGCATCCGATGGAACTGAGAATATAGCCGAAAAAGAGCGGCTTGACCAGCCCTTGGATGATGTCGGCATAGCGGAGGTGCTCCCAGGCCATGTCCAGGTATTGGGTGCCGTTCTGGTGGTTCATGAAGATGGTGACCAGTCCGCCGCCAGCGATGCCGCATGCATCGGAGACGATTGTGAGGAAAAACAGCGTGAAGATGGTGGCAGCGATGCGCGGGGTGACGAGCTTGCGGATGGGGTCAACGCCCAGGGCGCGCATGGCGTCGATCTGTTCGGTGACCACCATGGAGCCGAGTTCGCTGGCCATGGAACTGGCGTTGCGCCCAGAGACCATGACGCCGGTGAGAATGGGGCCCAGTTCGCGAATCATGGTGAGCGAGACAAACTGGCCGGTGATGGTGGTGGCGCCAAAGGCCGACAGCGTGGCCGAGGATTGCAGGGCCAGCACGCCGCCGGTGGAAAGACCGGTGAGAATCACGATGGATAAGGAGCCGAATCCGATGACGTCGGCCTGTATGAGGAATTCAGGCCAGTAGATAGGGGGGCGATAGAGATTGGTGAAAGCGCGCCAGGCAAACAGGGCGTAGTCCTGCACGGTGAGGATCAGGTTCTTGGCGGTTTTTTCGATAGCATTGATCGCCATGGCGTTTTCTTGCCTGAGGAATAAATTGATGAGTTGCTCTCCTCGACAGAATAGCGCATTACAGGGGTAGGGGATTCAGGGTTCAGGGGGCAGGGAATATTCCCAGCTTCAAAAAAAATGGGCGGCAAGGGTGATACCCCTGCCGCCGCCCGTCCCTGGGTTGTCTTGAAGGTGGTGCAATTCTTACTAAACTTTTACTGCAAGAGCTTGGTCACTTCCTGCTCCACACTGTTAGCTTGCGCTAATGCGGCGATACCGGTTTGGCTGAGGATCTCATACTTGGACATATTGGAGGTCGCGGAGGCATAATCGGTAGCCTGGACGGCGTTCTGCGCCGAGATCACGTTCTCCTGCTGGGTACTCATCACCTGGCTGAGGGAGTTCAGGGTGTTGATCTGGGCTCCGATGTATCCGTCCAACGCGGCTACGTCGGTGATGGCTACGTTGAGATCGTTTAGCGCGGCCTGAGCATCGGCCTGGTTCAACAAGTCGGTGCTGCTGAGCGACTGGCCGGAACTGTCAGAGTAGCCCATGGTAGCGATCCCGCCCGCGCCGTTGGTGTCCGCGGTGAACCCTGCGTCAGCGATCTGCCCGGTGGCGGCGTCCGCAATTCCATTCCCATTCGGTATAGCACCGATGGCGGGGTTTACGACACCGGTGGTGAAGTAGGTGCCGGAGGCGTATGTTAGCGTATCAGCCGCCGGAGTCGTGAAGTCACCGAGAGAAGATCCAGTGATGGTCGCTTGAGAGCCGTCTGCCGTACTAAGCGTCAGAGTTGATGTGGCGCCAACTACTGCGCTGCCAGTGTTAACGCCAGCTACTGTGAATCCGTAGCCTTGCAGCGCAGTCTCCAGAGTGGCCATGGTGAGCCCGGCGAGGTTAAGGACGACGTTCGCGCCAGTGGCATCCTTGAGGCTCAGAGTTCCGGTGAGAGTGTCGGTGCTTGGAACGTCCGCTGCTCCGGCGAGAGTCAAAACGCCCACTTGACCCGGCAGGGGGTTGGCGGAAGTGCCCACTCCGGTGCCCGGACCATCGATCTCAATGCCGGTGTCCGCGGCAGTGCCGCCGGCGAGTTTAGCAGCAGCCACAGCTGCCGTTCCAGCTTGGGTTGCCGTGGTGAAGCTGGCCGACAAGCCAAGGCCCGATGCATTGATGGCGTTGATCATTCCCTGGGCGGTATCCGCGAAGCCTGCGGTGCTAATTGTTGCGGTCTTTTGAACAACAGCGCCGCCCGCACCCGTTGCCATGTAGTCCACAGTGAGCTGTGAAGTTGAGTTCGCAAGGGCATCACCAGCTGTCGCAAGCGTGCCGTTCTTCGATAGGTCGATGAAGGTGTTGCCTGCGCCGCTGCTGTAACTCATTGTGCCGTCGGTGTCGCCCACACTGCTTGAACTCAGAGAGCGAATACTCAGATTGTCAATCGAAGAACCAGCCGCCGAAGAGTCGCCAGTGTAGATGGCGGTCGTATTACCGGCAAAGACCTGCTCCTGGTTGTAGGTGGTCGTCGATCCGATGTTGTTGATCTCGGCCAGAATAGACTCGTACTCCTGGTTGGCGGCGCCATCCTGGTTGGCATTGAGGGTGCCGTTGGAGGCTTCCGTAGCCAGTGTAACGGCGCGATCCAGCAGACTGGTCACTTGCGAGAGAGCGCCATCGGCCACCTGAAGCAGCCCCACTCCCTCGGTGGCGTTGGTTTCCGACTGCGTCAAGGCAGCCGAGTTGGCCCCAAGGCCATTTACCAGCGAAAGACCCGCTGCGTCGTCCGCGCCGGAGTTGATTCTCGAACCTGACGACAACTGTTGCAGAACCTTCTGCAAGCTGGCGTTGGTGTTGTTCAGGTTGTTTTCTGCGTAAATCGCTGAAAGATTGTTCAAAACTCCGAGGGCCATGGAAGGTGCTCCTTTTTGATGCCTTGAATCCTGCTCTGGCCAGCGGCGCTTTTTTCCCTTCCGCCTGGCTCCCGCAACTTCCGGTTGAGCGTTTCTGCATCCACCCACTTCATCGGTCCTTGTGGAAATAACTTTAGTCATAAAGATAAGAATTGTTTTTACCCCTTGTTGTCGCAGGCTGATTCAGAGTGTCCAGCTTCCGTTCAAAGCCTGTCCCAATACGATTCAAGCACTGTAGCGTTGCGCTGCATAAATCTGTTTCTATTCGCGACAGGAGCCGGGCGATTCAGCGTCGCGGAGTGTCCTTTTGCGGTAGTGTTTCAACGATTTAGAGCGAAACCAGAGTAAATGTGCTCTTACTGAAAGTGTTCAGGGTGGCTTTTTCTTGATGAAAAAGCCACTTGGCAGCGTTGCTTTCGGGCTACAGCACTCTGGTTTCGCAATATGCCGCGAGTATAAAAAACGGCGGCAAAATGATCGCTTCCTGCCGCCGTCGGTGTTTACTACAATCGCATTTGCTCACTGCCTGAAACTTGCGCTCTACAAAGAAACAAACGTGGACCGGGAGGTCCACGTTACAGCCGGCCGGGAGGCCGGCGCTTCAATTGTGTGCACTGCGGGTCGGTAACGCTGATGTGGGACTAAAAAGTCTTTATATTATTCAAATTCGGATTGAGGAACTGGCGGGGCGGCCGGTTCCGAGGTGGCGGGCGGAGGCGACTGACGGTTGAACTGGCCGCCGCCCTGGCGCCAGTTGCCCTGTCCCTGTCGGCCTTGCCCC
Source organism: uncultured Acidobacteriaceae bacterium (assembly GCA_963804295.1). Classification (GTDB taxonomy): domain Bacteria; phylum Acidobacteriota; class Terriglobia; order Terriglobales; family Acidobacteriaceae; genus Telmatobacter. The sequence continues at coordinate 10,744 of CAWDQS010000065.1, read as the reverse complement.
ATGCCGCGTCCCTGCGCGCGGTTGGCGCGGTCAGACTGCACCTGCGCCCACTGTTCGGTTGTCAATTTGCCGCGTATGGCCAGCAGATAGGCCGCATTGGCTTTTTCCAGCTCGGCCCGCGCCTGAGCCACCTTGTCAATCTGGGCCAGAATCTTCGTTTCATTGGGCTGCGAGTCGCGCACCAGCGGCTCCAGCGCCAGTTCGGCCTTCTGCAGGCTGGCACGCAGATCGATCAGCTTCTCCCGGTGCTGCATAAAAATCTCTTCAAATTCCTTGCATTGCACATCGGTCAGCTTGAGCCGCTCCACGACCCTGGGATTGTTCCAAAAGCGTCCCTGAGATCCCAGAGGCCCCAAGGCATTTTCCATGGGAGGCCGATGCACTCCGAATCCCTGCCCCATACCACTGCCAGACCCCTGCGCCAGCACAGTTCCAGCCAGCATAATTGCCGCAATCGCTACTACCAGCCGTACCATTCCAAATGCCTTCATCGTATTCTCCCTCTCTATCCGCTTGGTTTGTGCTCTAAGGAACCTCTGACAAAATATTATTGCAGCTCAACATTTTTTCAGGGGCTAAAGCCCATCGTTTCTTATCATGCATGAGCGGCACGACTAAAGTCGTGCCCTGACGCTTTTTGCTACATCGTTTGCATATTTTCGCAAACTGCAAGGTCATGCACTTTCAAAGCAACGACCTATTCAGAGACTTTCTCAATTTCCAATACTGTTTTTACGGGGTTTCGTCCTCAACCATCAGTTGAGCCAGCGGCTCCATGGCGGCTGGAACTTCGCGCGATACGTCGCTGTCCACCTTGGCCAGTAAATCTTCATCTTCTTGCCTGGCTTGCAGACTCCGCTGCTGTGCAACCAATTGTTCTTGCTGGCGCTGCTGCTTGGCCATGCGGGCGGCGGCATTCCTCATTTCCCGCTGCTGATGCTGCCAGACACCAGCCGAAGCGCCGCCGGCCACCAGAACGCAGGCCAGCGCCCATCCAGCCACCAGCCGCCAGAGCCGTCTGGGCGCAACCGGGGCAATCGCAGTTCGCTGACGGCTGAAGGCATCCTCGCTCCATGCATGAATGCACAAGCGGAAGTTCGTGAGCGCCTCGTCCAGTTCGCCCGGCTCCTCGGCAACATTGCCAACTTCGCCGATTTTTTCCTTGAGAATCACCGTTTACCTCCCAACTCCGTTCGCACCCTGGCCACTGCGCGGGAAAGATGCGCCTTTACCGTGCCCTCGCTGAGGCCAGTGGCCCGCGCAATCTCGCTCAACTCAGCCTCTTGGACGTAGCGCAGCAAAAAAACCGTACGCTGGCGCTCGCTGAGCCCTCCCACCACCTTGCTCACCTGCCGCACCCGCTCCTTGGCCAGCAACTGCTGCTCCACGGAGCGTTCGCCGCTGGGCAGCCACTCGCTGGCTTCGTCCAATTCCACCGCGTTGCTCTGCGTCTTCCGCCAGAACTGCATCCGTCGGTTGCGCCAATGGTCTTTCTGAAGGTTGATGGCAATCCGCATCAGCCAGGTCATGGCGCTGGACTCGCCGCGAAAACTCGACCAGTTCCGGTGTGCCTTCAGGAAACAATCCTGAGTCAGCGTCTCCGCCAGGTCCACATCGCGCGTGGAGGCAAGCAGAAATCGGAAGATCTGCGGACGGTGCTTTGCGACGACAGCCGAAAACTCCTCGGCGGTGTTGCCCTCTGCCATGGCCATGGTCATCGGTTCCAATGTAGCGCAGGCAGCCATCACTCAGGTAGACGCCCGCACCGGAAGCAAGTTTACAGCGTCAATGGTATTTCCCTTGAATAAAAAAAGCGGAGCGGCCAGAACCGCCCCGCTTGATACTTGATTGCGGCGCGGCTTATCTTGGCGCGCTCGTTCCGGCTCCCGCCGGCTCGGGAAATACGGGCAGATCCTTGCCATGCTCCGGGTCGTACTCGTGCTTCATCATCCACTGCTTGAATTTAACCGCCGGCTCTTCATTCAACGAGCCATTATGCCGGACGTAGACGACATTCGGTTTCACATCAACCCGCAGATCGCACTTACCGCCCCCGGCGGGCAGCAGAATCTGCAACTCGACGCCAGACTTCTTCCACTTTGCCACGTACGTCTCATAACCGGCCGAGTTCATGAGCCGGTTATCGCAGTGGTAACGGAAGTCCATGGCTTTTGGCTCGCCGTTCTCATAGAGATTCGCGCGGCCCTCCCCGTCCACCTCATCGAGAGACCGCCAGTAATAATGCGAAACGCCATTGTGGCTGAAGATGTGCACCCGCAACGGATAATCGGCAGAATTATGGCTGGTAGCCTGAACTGCAGTTGAAAGCAGCGCGCAGAATGCAAAGACGCTTAAACCGCACAACAATAATCGGCGCATTGAAAATACTCCTTCTGAAACTGAATTAGGGCCTGAATTTCTCACTAGAATACGCGATGAAATGGCTTTTTGCACATCCAATTGTAAAGAGCTTCGAAGCAGGCAAGGCGTTCGCCTCTTGTCTGGTTTTTACTCCAGATCAAGGTCAGGGGCAGATGCATTTCAGCGGAGATAACAGAGATGAGGGCAGAAGTGCTAGGAAGGTGCGAACGTCGCAATGCTACAGGTTTCAGTAGGTCAATCCCTTTCCTCATAGGCGCCCTGCTATTTATTGTATTCTGAGAGGAGAACGCCAAAGGATATCGGTTAACTTTTGCCGGATCCAAACGTCCTTATCTCGCGTATTCTCAATCGATTGCCCTTCTTTTTCAGGTCTTTCACTATTTTTCACCCATGGCAACCGGCGTGCAATAGAACAGTAGGGTGCTTCTCTGATGGAGACAAGTCTCTTCAACCGCTTGCAGTTGACGCTGCTGGGCCTGGCCACGGCCGGGCTGGTGCTGCTGGCGGTGTTGAATTTTATTGAGGAGCGCCACTCTCAGCAGCCGGACGACGGCGTATGGTGGCGCGAGGCGGCCGATGGCAAAGGCCTGGTGGCCGATAGAGTGATGCCCGACAGTCCCGGTCTGCACGCGGGTATCCGGACTGGCGACCGTCTGACGGGAGTGAGTATCCTGCCTGTCGGCCCAGTCGGTTCCGGCTTGCCAGGCCCACTACGGCCGCGTGAGCCTCTGGCGGGCGTGAAGGTGCTGCCTGAGGAGGCTGGCCAGCGCACCAGCAGCGAACCGCTCCCCCTGGTCGCCGACGTCAAGTTCACCCCGGTTGTGATATCGGCGGATCTGGAGCGCGCTCTCTACCGCACTGGCAGCTACTTCCAGATCTACTACCGCATCAGCCGCGAAGGCATCACGCCGGGCAGGCCGGCGGAGGTCATCGTCGAGGTGATTCCGGAGCCGGCGGACCGGAATCTGGCAATGGGGCTGCGATTGATCGGCCTGGTTTATCTTGCTATCGGCATCTACGTGCTGTTTCGCCGTTGGACGGCCCCGCGCGCTACCCATTTCTATCTCTTTTGCCTGGTTTCGTTCGCTCTGTACGCGCTCAAGTATACCGGCGCGCTGGACGCCTCGGGACACTGGGACAAATTGGACCAGTGCATATTCTGGTTCAATGTGATCGCGGAATCCCTGCAACCGGCTCTGTTTCTGCACTTTGCCCTCAGTTTTCCCGAAGAGCGGTTCAAGCGGCTGCGCCGCCGCTGGCTGCTTCCGCTGGTCTACGCGCCCGGCGCCGTGCTGCTCGGCCTGTGGCTCTATGCGATCAACTTCTGGCAGGCCACGGAACTGCTCAAACATCGCCTGGATCAGGTCAGCACCGGCTATGATGCCTTCTTCTACCTCTTTGCAGCCAGTCTGTTCGTCCGCAGTTACTCGCTCGCCAACACTCCCTTGCAGCGCCAGCAATTGAAGTGGCTCTACCGTGGTGCGCTGCTGGCCGTGGTTCCATTCACCCTGTTTTACGCGATTCCCTTTCTCTGCGACTTTCCGGTACCCAGCCTGTACACCAATCTGGCGGGCCTCTCCATCGTGTTTTTGCCGCTGACCTTCAGTTGGGCCATCATCCGCTACCGGCTGATGGACACCGACCTGATCTTCAAGCGGGGAGTGGCTTACACCCTGGCCACCAGCCTCATCCTGGGCGGCTACTTCGGCATCATCGCGCTGGTCACCGTAGTGGTCCACACCCGCTTGCCGGATAATGTACGCGAGTGGGGCGTCGGGCTCTCGATTCTGGTAGTGGCCGCGATCTTCGACCCTCTCAAGCGCAGGATTCAGGGTTGGGTTGACCGGGTCTTTGACCGCCATCGCTACGACTACCGCATGGCGCTGGTGGAGTTCGGCCGCGGCTTGAGTTCGGAGACCGATCTCCATGCCCTGCTGGAGTCAATCGTCGAGCGGTTGCCGAATACCTTGCTGGTGGCGCGCGTGGCTATTTTTCTGGCTCAGAACTCAGAGGAACCAGGCCGCCTTTATCTGGCCGCCTCGCACGGGCTGACCGCCGAGGCGCTCAACGCGCAGATCGGCATGGACCTGGGCTTCCTGAACTTTGACCATGTCACCGACCACTCGCACATCTTTCTGGAAAATGCGCAGCAGGCCATGCATCTGCCCGAAGAGCAGCAACGCACAGCTGCCCTGCTGGATCTGAACTACTATCTGCCCTGTCGAGTCCAGGACGGAGCATCTAGCCGCACTATCGCTGTCATTGGCCTGGGCCGGACCATTGGCGGTGATTTTCTTTCCAGCGAAGATGTCGAATTGCTAGAATCGCTGGCCAGCTACATCGGCATCGCTTTGCAGAACGCCAGCCTTTACGCGCGGCTGGAAGAAAAAATCGGCGAATTCGAGCGGCTCAAAGAATTCAACGAAAACATTGTCGAATCGATCAACGTGGGCATCCTGGCCCTGGACCTGAACGACCGCATCGAAAGCTGGAACGCGCAGATGGAGGCCATGTACGCGCTGAGCCGGGCGGAGGCCATTGGCCAGGCACTGAGTACTGTTTTCCCGTTGGAGTTTATTGACGCAATCGAAGGCTACCGCAACGAGCAGGGCGTGCATCACCTCTACAAGTTCCCGCTGACCACCCGCGCCGGCGAGCAGCGCACCGCCAACATCGCCATTGCGCCGCTGTTGTCGCGGGATTTTGTTTCCGTGGGGCGCATCATCCTGGTGGACGACATTACCGAGCGCGTCTCGCTGGAAACGCAACTGGCGCAGGCCGACAAGCTCAGCTCCATAGGATTGCTGGCTGCCGGCGTGGCTCACGAGATCAACACGCCGCTGGCGGTCATCTCCTCTTACGCGCAGATGCTCTCCAAGCAGTTGAAGGGCGACGCCCGTTTGGGCCCGGTGCTCGACAAGATTACGCAGCAGAGCTTTCGCGCCGCCGAGATTGCCAACGGCCTGCTGAATTTCTCTCGCACCTCGACCACCGAGTTTCGCGACACCAACCTGAACCAGGTCATCCGCGATACGCTCTCGCTGCTCGATCACCAGTTCAAGACCGCGCAGATTATTGTCGATCTGGAGTTGGCCGAGGAACTGCCCGACATCCACGGCAACCCCGGCAAGCTGCAGCAGGTATTTCTTAACTTGCTTTTGAACGCCAAGGAAGCCATGCCCAGCGGCGGCCGCCTGCGCGTAGCCACGCTGACCAACCGTCACGACAACTGCGTGGCCGCGCTGGTCAACGACTCCGGCAGCGGGATTGCTCCCGAGCATCTGAAGCGCATCTACGATCCGTTTTTCACCACCAAGAATGTTGTTCGTCCCGGCGACCGCCGTGGCACCGGCCTGGGCCTTTCCGTCTCCTACGGCATCATCCAGGAGCACGCCGGCAAGATTCATGTCGAAAGCGCCATCGGCGCCGGCACAACCTTCCATCTTGAATTTCCCCTGTTGAGGAAAACCGCTCATGCCTGAGGTCGAATCACCCTTGAACTCGCCCGCATCCGCAATCGCCGCAGACTCCAGCCTCGCCGACAGCCTGGCCCGCATCCTGGTCATCGATGACGAGGCCGCCATTCGCGAGTCGCTCCAAGTGCTGCTCTCGCTTGAGGGGTACTCGACAACAATGGCCGCCGACGGCGAAGAAGGCCTGCGGATTATCGATCAGGAAAGTTTTGACCTGGTGCTGCTGGACCTGGCTCTTCCCGGCCAGAGCGGCCTGGAACTGCTGCCCCAGATCAAAGAGCGCCATCCTGATCTGCCCATCATCATGATCACCGCCTATGGCACGGTGGACAACGTCGTCGATGCCATCCGCGCCGGCGCGGAAAACTTTGTCCAGAAACCCTGGGACAACGAGAAGCTGCTGGCCGACATTCGCTCCGCCGTCGCCCGCCGCAAGGCCGAAGAAGAGAACCTGCAACTCAAGCGCACACTCAAACAGCGCTACAACTTCAGCAGCATTGTGGGCAAGAGCGAGATCATGCTGAAGGTATTCGACCTGGTGGCCCAGGTGGCGCCCAGCCGGTCTACGATTCTGATTCAGGGCGAGAGCGGCACGGGCAAGGAGATGATCGCCAAGGCCATCCACGCCAACTCGCCGCGCAAGGACAAGCCCTTCGTCCCCATCAACACCGGCGCCATGCCCAGCGAACTGCTGGAGTCCAATCTCTTCGGCCACGTCAAGGGCGCCTTCACATCGGCCATTGCCTCCAAAAAAGGCCTCTTCGAAGTGGCCAACGGCGGCACGCTTTTCATGGATGAAATTGCCACCATGGGCATGGACACGCAGGCAAAGATTCTTCGCGTGCTGCAAGATCGCCGCTTCATGCACCTGGGCGGCGTGCAGGAGATTCAGGTGGACGTGCGTATCATCGCCGCCACCAACATCGATCTGCGCAAGGAAGTGCGCGAAGGCCGCTTTCGCGAAGACCTTTTCTACCGCCTCAACGTAATCAGCGTTGACCTGCCACCGCTGCGCGCGCGCCGCGAAGATATTCCCCTGCTGGCGCAGCACTTCCTCGACTTCTACGCCAACGAGAACGGCCTCTCTCCGCGCAAGCTCTCCGCAGACGCCCTGCGCACCCTGGTCGATTACGAGTGGCCGGGCAATGTTCGCGAACTCGAGAATTCAATTGAACGCAGTGTAGTGCTCTCCTCGGGGCCAATCATCGGCTCCGATCTGCTGCCCGGCCACATCACCGGCCGCAGCTTTCAGGACGCCCTGCTGGAACACAACCCAAACGCCACGCTCTTCAACATCCTGGAAGACATCGAGCGGCGCATCATCGTCGAGAAGCTGGAGCGCTGCAACTGGAACCAGACCGACGCCGCCGAGCAGTTCCACATCCCGCTCTCCACGCTGAACCAGAAGATCAAGCGGCTGAATATCGAGATTCGCAAAAAAGGCAGGGAGTAGAAGACAGGGAATAAGGAATAGCTAACAGCTATGGGAAGTGTCTCAAGCTCTAGCCTTAGCGGAACAATTAGTGTCATCGCCCGCAGGAAACTGGTTGCCCAGGCCCAGCAAGCTGAATGCTGCCGTCGATGCCTATACCACCGGTAAATGACTCACCATCGAAAGAATTTACCATCTGCACTTTTTGAATGACAGTCCTATCCCCAAGAGTTGTGACATAAAACATTCCACGGAAGCCATTCAAGAAGGATTCTAGTTCCTTCGAATTGTTGTGGCTTATCAGTTGCTTCATCGTGTTGTTCTCCCCCGTAATAACCGTCTGCGTATTGTCGGTCCAATTAAGGGTCATTCGCGACTTTCTCATCCAGTTCTTCGCCTCCTCGTCCCAAGGCATAATAACGAATGTTTTATTAGCTGTGCTAGTCTTACAGATTGCCGCTCGCAGCATCGATAACGATGTCTGCTCCTGCTTCTTTTGCTGATCAGTTGGCGAGGCCGTCTGGCCGACAGACTGCGATGGCGGCGACTGGGGCGTTTGATATGGGGTTGCGCGATGGGAGCCATTGCAGCCAATCACGATTTGCAAGACAACGATCAGAACCAACAAAGGAAATTCCAGTATTGCTTGCGATCCCTGGTTCCTACACACAAGCCAGTTTCCACGAGGCATAGCAATAATCCCCTTTCGGCAATCTATTTGAAAAACAACAGAAGTCTATCACGCGAAATTCCACTTCTGACTGATTGGCCCAGACTGCCTTTACTGGCGCTTACCAATACCTAACGTATTTGAGAACAGGACTCTCAGCCTACCAAACGGGCACCTCGACCTGCGTGACGAAGACCTGGCCATGCAACCGCCGCGCAATTTCAGTAGAAGAGGCAGTCTCGTAAAAGAGCGTCAAGACTTCGATGAGGTTGGCGCGTGCCTCCTCAATCGTGGAACCCTGGCTTGTGATGTCCAATTCCGGGCACAAGGCACCAAAGCCATCGTCTTATCGCGAAAGGATAGCCGTCATTTGGTGAGGTCTCTGCATATTCGGATTCTACGTCTTCCAAGACTGCCCTGGAGGTCGCCTTCTACCAATCGCCACTAGTCAGGAACTCGTGAATGGATGCGGCGGCTTTGCGTCCCGCGCCCATGGCCAGGATGACCGTTGCGCCGCCGGTGACGATGTCGCCGCCGGCAAAGACGCCGCGCTTGCTGGTGCGCATTGAATTCTCATCAGCCACGATGTAATTCCATTTATTGGTGGTGAGATCGGGCGTAGTGCTTTGGATGAGGGGATTGGCGGTAGTGCCGACGCCGATGATGACCACGTTCGCGGGCAGAACAAATTCCGATCCCTTAACCGCGACCGGACGGCGGCGGCCGCTTTCGTCCGGCTCGGACAACTCCATCTTTATGCAGCGCGCGCCGGTGAGCCATCCCTTTTCATCGCCGAGAAATTCGACGGGGTTGGTCAACAGGCGGAATTCGATTCCCTCTTCGCGCGCGTGCTTCACTTCTTCGGCGCGGGCGGGCATCTCGGCGTCGGAACGGCGATAAACCAGCGTAGCCGTCCGCGCGCCCAGCCGTCTTGCGGTACGCACCGCATCCATGGCGGTGTTGCCTCCGCCCACTACAATCACGTCGCGATCGCGGCAGTCGTAGACCGGCTCATCGTACTCCTCCGTCTGATAGGCGCGCATCAGGTTGACGCGGGTGAGAAATTCGTTGGCCGAGTAGACGCCGTTGAAGTGCTCGCCAGGGATGCCGAGGAATACCGGAAGTCCAGCGCCGGTGGCCACAAAGACCGCGTCGTAGTGCTCGTCATTCATTAGTTCGTCGAGGGTGACGCTTTTGCCGACGATGACGTTAGTTTCAAATTCGACGCCCATGCGGCGCAGGTTGTCCACCTCGCCCTTCACGATGTCTTTGGGCAGGCGAAACTCCGGGATGCCATAGACCAGCACGCCGCCCAACTCGTGCAGCGCCTCAAAGACGCGCACGTGATGGCCTTTTTGGATGAGGTCTCCGGCGGCGCTCAAGCCAGCCGGTCCGCTGCCCACGATGGCCACGCTCTTGCCGGTTTTAGGAGCATTCGCGGGCAGTCCCAGCTTGCCGCTCAGGCGCTCGTAGTCGGCGATGAAGCGCTCCAGGTTGCCGATAGCCACCGGCTGGCCCTTCTTGCCGATGATGCAGCCGCCCTCGCACTGGTTTTCCTGCGGGCAGACGCGGCCAGTGATGGCCGGCAGGGAGTTGTCCTCGCGCAGCTTGGCCGCGGCGGCAAGAAAATCGCCCCCGCGGATCAGGGCCACCACTTCCTTTATCTTGACGCCCACCGGGCAATCGACCACACAGCCCGGCTTGGCGCACTCGATGCAGCGTTTGGCTTCAGTCAGAGCGTCGGCCTCAGGCAAGCCGAGGTTCACTTCCTCAAAGGTGCGGCTGCGCACGGCGGGGTCCAACTCCGGCATGTGACGGCGCAGAATCTTCATGCGCTCTTTGAGCGGAAGAATATACATGGCAGAGCGCGGCAGAGTATTTTTTTCAGACATAGTGGGTCTCCTTCGCGGCCAGTTCTTCGCGAAGCTCGGCTATTTGCTCTTCCTTGTGCTTCTCAAATTCCTTCAGCGAGGCACACTCCTTCTCGCGATACATGGCGTTGCGCTGCATGAGGACTTCGAAGTTGACCTTGGAGGCATCGAACTCCGGCCCGTCCACGCAGGCAAATTGACTCTTGTCGCCCAGCAGCACACGGCAGCCGCCGCACATTCCCGTGCCGTCCACCATGATGGAGTTCAAGCTGACCATGGTTTTGATGCCCAAGGGCGCGGTGATGCGCGCCACGGCTCGCATCATGGGCACGGGGCCGACGGCGAGAACAAAATCGATCTTGCGTCCGGCGGCGATCAGTTCGTCGAGCTTCTTGGTGACCAGGCCCTGTTCGCCGTAGCTGCCGTCGTCGGTCATCACGTAGGTCTCGCTGCTGGCGGATCGGACCTCATCTTCAAAGACCACCATCTCTTTGTTGCGCGAGCCTTCAATGAAGACCACGTGATTGCCCGCCTGCTTGAGTGCATAGGCGGTGGGCAGCGCCATGGCCGTTCCCACGCTGCCGGCCAAAATCACGACGGTGCCGAAATTTTCGATCTCCGAGGGCTTGCCCAGAGGCCCGACAATGTCAAGAATGGAGTCGCCCGTTTCCAGGCAATTCAACAGGGATGTAGTCTTGCCGATGGCTTGCACCACGATGGTGACCGTGCCGGCCTTGGGGTCCGAACTCTTGATGGTGAGCGGAATGCGCTCGCCCTTGTCATGCAGGCGGAGAATGACGAATTGTCCCGGCTGGTGTTTGCGCGCAATGCGCGGCGCCTCAATCACAAACTGCTTGATGTTGAGGCCGACACCGTGGGCATCCAAAATCTTGTACATAAAAGAATAATCTCCGAT
>CAWDQS010000064.1:0-9544 GCA_963804295.1 uncultured Acidobacteriaceae bacterium | reverse complement strand
CGGCGGCAGCTTGGCAGCCGTCAGCCAGCCAAAGACGTTGCCCGCCTCGTCGGTTTCCACTCCACTGAGTCCGATCTCGGTAAAGCGCGCGGTGAGCCATTCTGCCCGCGCCTGTTCGCCTAAGTACGGCGCAGGAATTGCCACCATCTCCGCTTGCCAATCCATGATCGTCTTGGGATTACCATGCAGCCACGCAAAAGCCGCATGAACCGGTCGATGCTCGGCCAGAGCCGTCACTTGGGAGAATGCCGAATTGTTGGACAAGATCGCCATGCTTTGGCTTCAGAGTATCAGGAAGTGCAGGTGTAGTTTTCAAGATCGCGCTACGGCTGTACTCTCTCTAGGGGTGGTATCTACTTCGGTTTGGGTGCCGAATCGGCTTCCACGTCAAACTCTTTCATAACATCTTCGATGGGGAAGTCTCTCCGGCCTCAATCTCCTTGTCTGCGTGCGCCAGAATTTTAAGCAATAGCTGGGATTCATCCATAACAATGATTCTATTTGGTTGATTCTATTTGGTTTCCGTGACATATTCTCCTTCGTCATACTCCACCGAACAAAGAAACAGCCCCCGCGCCGGTGCGGTCGGTCCTGCCGCAGCCCGGTTTCGTGCGGCCAGAATCCCGGGGATTTCGTCAACGCAGAGTCGCCCACGCCCCACATCCAGCATGGTTCCCACCAAATTCCGCACCATGTGGTGCAAAAAGCCGCTGCCCCGCACCCGGTAGACCAGCAACTCGCCATCCGGACTCGGATGCGCCTCCCAGAACGACGAATAAATCGTGCGCACCGTCGCTGCCATAGGTGGCTTAGCCAGAAAACCCGGCCTGGGAATCGGCCGCATATCCGGCTCCTCGTTCTCATCCAGGCCGCGATTGGCCAGCTCTGGATCGGTAGCCGCAACACTAAGAAAATCGTGTGTGCCTGCAAAGAGCTGGGCACTCCTTTGCAGTGCTTCCACGTTCATCGGCCAGGAGCAGGCGTAGACATACGGAGCCAGGAAAGGCGGGCAAATCGCTCCCCGATAGACCCTGTACTCGTAGGTTTTGGCCACAGCCGAGTGCCGCGCATGAAATGTACTTCGTACCGTTCTCGTTTCGAGAATTCGAATGGAAGGGGGCAGCGTCCGGTTCAGGGCGCGTTGCAGGTTTTCCGCTGGAATGGGTGCCGCCAGCGCAAAGCTGGCCACCTGGCCCAGCGCGTGGACGCCGGCATCGGTGCGTCCCGAGCCCTGCGGCAGGGGCGATTCCCCGCAAATCCGACCCAACGCCGCTTGGACTTCGCCCTGGATGGTTCGTTCCCCGGGCTGCACCTGCCAGCCGCAGAAATCGGTGCCATCGTAGGCCAGGGTCAGCTTCCAGGTCTGGAGCGTGGATGCGGATTGGGGGGCTTCGGTCACGGAATAGGTCTTGGCAACAGTTTACCGGCCTGATCCGGGAACGAATCGGCAGCCGCGTGCGTATTGTCCCGGTAGGTGGAAGGCCGTAGGCCGGATTGCACGTTAGAATTGGTATGGGAACCACAAACCTGCGTCCGGAGAGGCACTCCGGGCGTCTTTAAGAAGAACACCCCACATGCCTTGGCAATTTCCAAAGAGGAATCATGTCGTTGAGAGGAACCATGCATTTGTTCGGTTTGTATATGTTTGAGTATCAGCAGAAGGCCGTGGTCAGCCGTCGTGATCAGGCAGGGAGACTATTGTGCGCGGTAGTGGCAGCCCTGCTGGCGTGTGCGGCGGGAATCTCATCCGGATACGCCCAGCAAGTGCCCGGAGCTGGAGCAAATGCTCCGGACAAGGCAGCTTCCGAGCTGCCTTCGGCTCCCTCGGTGGTACTGACGGAGCCGGTCAATCTGCGTCCCTCCTTGCGGGATTTTTCCAAGCCCGCAGGCAGGTTTCTGGGCAATCCAATCAATATGTACCGGCCCACCAGCATCGGCAAAGCTAGCTTTCAAAACTCCGTGCGGCTGACTGACCTGGTCAAGGATGGCAAGATCTACCTCAGCCTCTCCGACGCCCTGGCGCTGACTCTTGAAAACAATTTCGACATCGCCATTGCCCGCTACGACCTGGACATCGCCGATACGGATCTTCTGCGCACGCGCACCGGAGCACAGCCTCTGGGCGCGCCCTCCGGGCTGATTACCGGCACGTTGGGCAGCTCTCCCACGATCTTGTCCACAGGCGGCGGTCCGGGCGGTACCTCGGTCGGCTCAGGTGGCGCCGGTTCTGGCGCTGCCGGATTGTTGCTGAATACCCAGGGCGCCGGTCCTGCGACGGAGTCGCTGGAGCCTTCCGTCTCAGGCGCCATCCAGTTCGATCGCATGCACAGTCCATCCACCAACTTCATCTCCGGCGGCACCAGCACGACCAACACCTATAACTTCGCCTACAACCAGGGCTTTGTGACCGGTACTGCGCTTCAGTTTGGCTTCAACAATTCCTACGCAGCCACTTCCAACGGCACCACGCTCTACAGTCCGCTGTTAAGTTCCAGCTTCAAGGCCACGTTGACTCAGCACCTGTTGCAGGGCGCCGGCATCTGGGTCAACAAGCGCTTCATCTATCAGGCGCGGAACAATCGCCGCATCACCGATGCCTCCTTCCGCCAGCAGATTCTCTACACCGTCAACCAGGTGGAGACCATCTACTGGGGTTTGGTGCAGGCCTATGAGGATGTGCAGGCCAAGCAGCGCGCTCTGGCGCAGAGCAGCAAGCTGGCCAGCGACGACCGCAAGCAATTGGAGGTCGGATCGGTGGCCCCGCTGCAGGTGGTGCAGGACGATATGAATGTCAATAACGATAAACAGGCCCTCATTAGCGCGCAGAACTCACTGAACTATCAGCAACAGATTATTAAGCAGGCCGTGGCCCGTAACCTCAACGATGCGGCGCTGTTTACCGCTCCGGTGATTCCCACCGACCGCGTAACCGTCGAGGAGATTCCCGAGGAGAAACAGCCGGTAGAGGAGCTGGTGCAGCAGGCATTTCAGCAAAGACCGGAGCTGGAGGAGGCCGTGCTTGCCCTCCGCAACGATGAGATCACACTGAAGGGCGCGCGCAGGGGGCTGTTGCCCGTTTTCGACGTCTACGGATACATGGCAGGGCAGGGAATCGCCGGCTCGGTCAACAAAAACTGCAGCACCCAGTTCTACGGAAACAATTGCAGCACCCTATTGCCGTCCATCGGCGATTGGACGTCGGCGGCCAACAATGCTTTCAACAACTCGGCTCCCGATAAAGGGGTAGGCTTCAGCCTTTCCATTCCCCTGGGCAATAAGTATGCGCAGTCGGTGCAGGCGCGCTCGTTGATGGAGTACCGTCAAGCCGAGCTGAGGCTGGAGCAGCTCTACACCCAGATTCGCATGCAGGTGGTCAACGCGCAGTCCGCGCTCATCAACGACCGGGCGCAGGTACAGGCTGCCATCGCCGCCCTGGATTACAATAAGCAGAACGTAGATGCCGAGAACACCAAGCTGCGCTACGGCTCTTCCACTACTGCCATTGTCATGCTCCAGGAACGCGGCCTGGCTACGGCGGAAGATAACCTCATCGCCGCCCGCGCCGCTTACGCCAAGGACCGCGCCGGCCTCTACCAGATGCTGGCCACCACCTTGCAGCACTACGGCATCAATCTCGAAGATGCGGCCTCCGGCGAAATCAAGGCAGCGCCCGTCGTTCCCGGCGTTACACCTTTCAAGGAGACAAAGGAGCCTGCAACCGTTCCCGCAACCATCCCTTCAGCCAACCAGCCGGCCAACCAGTAGTCACTTTGAAAGTTCAGCAATGAAGAGGCCCGGCTCACTGCCGGGCCTCTTTGTATACTGTGGACTCTCGCTGACTCACTTCCTACCGTTCTGCCACCAAATCCAGCAAATCAAAAAACTCCGGAAAACTGATGGCCGCCGAGTCGGCTCCCTGAATGACTGTCTCCCCCTCGGCGCGCAAAGCGGCCACGCTGAAGGCCATGGCGATGCGGTGATCGCTGCCGGAGTCTATCGTCGCCCCGTGCAGCAGTTGCCCGCCGGGAACATCCAATCCGTCCTCAAACTCTGCAACCTCAGCGCCCATCGCGCGCAAATTCTTCACCATCAGCGCAATGCGGTCGGACTCTTTCACGCGCAGCTCCTTAGCGTCGCGAATGCGAATGCCGCCGTTGGTGAATGGCCCAATCGCCGCCAGTACCGGCAGCTCGTCGATCAGTTGCGCTGCCAGCGCCCCGGAAATCTCCGCCGTCCCCAACCCTTCGGCCGGCGCTGTCACCTGCACGGTGCCCACCAGTTCCGCGTTCTTCTCCTCTAGATTCAAGACAGAGACGCGCACCCCCAGCGCCGTCAGCACGTCCAGCAGCGCGGCCCGCGTTGGATTCAGGCCCAACTCGCCCAGCACGAGGTTCGACCCGGGAAACAACGCCGCTGCGCACAGAAAAAACGCTGCCGAAGAGATGTCTCCCGGTACAGCAGTCTCAATCGCGTGCAGCTTTTGCGGCCCGCTGATCGAAATCGAATCCAGCGTGCGCGTCAGCTTGGCGCCGAAGGCCCGTAGAGCCAGCTCGCTGTGATCGCGGGTGCGAACTGCCTCGCGCACCGTGGTCACGCCCGCCGTCTGCAACCCAGCCAGCAGGATGCAGGTCTTCACCTGGGCACTGGGAACCGGCGTGGTGTAATCGATAGCCTTCAGCGCAATGCCTTCTATCGACAGCGGCGCATGGCCCTCAGTCAGCTTCAGCCGCGCGCCCATCGCTGCCAGAGGCTTGTGAATGCGCTCCATCGGCCTGCGCGTGAGCGACTCATCGCCCACCAGTGTAAAGCGGCCCTCCTGCGGCGCCAGCAGGCCGCTGATCATGCGCATCGTCGAGCCTGAGTTGCCGCAATCCAGCGGAGCGACGCAAGGCGTCACGCGACCGCCCACACCGGTCACTTCCACCGATCCGTCATCAAGCCGCCGCACCTGCGCGCCCAATGCCTCCATGCAACTCAGCGTTGAGGCGCAATCGGCCCCGGTAGAAAAATTCGTAAACCGCGAAGTACCTTCCGCAAACGCCGCCAGCATCCCGTAGCGGTGGCTGATGGATTTGTCACCCGGCAGGCGCAGGCTTCCGTGAACATTTTTTGCTGGGCGGATCATGCGTTCTTCTGTCAATGCGGCTCCGTAGTGTGGTATATGTTCAAGTTTAGCAACTGAGAACTGATGGCATACTGCTGTCTACTGTCTTACCTCACTTTCAGCACAATCACGGTTTCATCGTCGAATCGCTCCTGCTCGCCCTGGAAGCGGCTCACATCAGACAGAATAGCGTCAGCGATCTCCTGCGCAGGCAGCTCGCGGCGGCTGCACAGCAGATTGGCCAGCCGCTCCGGGCCGTACATCTCGCCTGCGGCATTTTCCGCGTCCAGTATCCCGTCCGAAATAAAGACAATCACGTCACCTAACTCCGTGGCCAAGGTCAGCTCATCGTAGGTCACGTCGGGAAACATCCCCAGTGGGAAGCCCTCGGCGCGGACCGCTAGCGAATTGCAGGAGCGGCATAAAACCGGTTGCACCGCGCCTGAGTTTGCCACTTGCAATGTGCGGCTCTCGTCATTCCACAATGCAAACAGCATGGTCACGTACTGCGATTCCAGCTTGCGTTCCTGCATTGCGTCGTTCAGTTGAGAAAGCATCGCCGCGGGCTCCGGCCTGTGCTGTGCGGCCGAGCGCATGATGCCGCTTACCAGCGCCGCAAATAAGGCTGCCGGCGCCGCCTTACCGCTCACATCGCCCAGCACGATGGCCGTGCGCCCCGGGCCGTAATCCACAAAGTCGTAAAGGTCGCCGCCGATGGTTCGCGCCGGCAAAAAGCGCACCGCCATCTCGGCATTCGCCATCTCCGGCGCCGAGGCTGGCAGCAGCCTCAGTTGCACCTCGCGCGCCATGGCGATGTCCCGCTCCAGTTGCGCCTCCTGCGTGCGCACCGCCTGGTAGAGCCGCGCATTCTCGATTGCGATGGCCACCTGCGCAGCCAGCGTGGTTAAAACCCGCTCGTGCTCTTCATTGAAAAAGCTCATCCGTGTGTGCTCCAGGTCCAACACGCCGATGATGCGCCCCTTGTGAAACAAGGGCACAATCAGCTCCGAGCGAGTCTCCGGATTCTCAGCCACATAACGCGCGTCCTTGCTTACGTCGGGCACATTCACCATACGCCACTCGCGCACCGCCACACCCACGAGGCCTACGGTGATGGGCACGCTGCGCATCGGCGCATGCGCGGAACCGAACCGCCAGGCGTAGCGCGTAATCAGCGTCTCGCCTTTCTCATCTAGCAGCAGAATGGAGAACATCTGGTAGTCGATCAGCCGCCGTAAAAGCTGCCCCACCCGCTCCAGCAGCGGGTCAAGATCCAGAATCGAAGTCAGTTCCGCGGCGATCTCGTTCAGCACCGTCAGCGTCTGTGCCTGGCGGGAGACGCGCGCATAGAGCCGCGCGTTTTCTATCGCCTGGGCAATGCGCGAAGCCGTCAGGGTTAGCAGGCGCAGGTGTTCTGGACGGAAGTAGCCGGCTTGCTCGCTTTCGATGTCCAGCACACCGATCAACCGGTTCTTGGCGATCAGCGGCACCGCCAGCTCGGAGCGCACCCCTGGATTTACCTCGACATAGTACTCCGCCGCGGTAACGTCATTCAACAAGACGGCCTGGCGAGTAAGCGCTACCTGGCCCACCACGCCTTTGCCCATGGGGATGTGCAGCCGCTCCACCTGCATGGTGTGGCCGATCTGGAACCTCACCCGCATCTCCCGTGTGCGGTCGTTTACCAGTAAGATCGCAAAAATACGGTAAGGAATGATGGCAGCCACCAGCTTCCCTGTGCGCTTTAGCAGCGTATCCAGATCCAGCGTGGTGTTCAGTGCATCGGAAAGCTCGTGCAGGTAGGCATAATTCGCCTCTACCAGGCCGATCTGCGCCATGTCTGTACACACTCCCTGAATTGCGGACTCAGCCAGGCGAGACTCGCCCCCAAGCTCGGGTTTGTCTTGCGCGGATGGAGGAGTATCAAGCATGTGTATTGAAGGAAATCATAGCGCATTGAGGGAGCATGAGGTAAAAAATGGCCTCAAATCACGGCGAGTCAGCAACTATTTGCATTACACTTCTATATTAGAAGCGTTAAATCCTGCTCGCTGAACCGACCATTGTGCCGGAGTACGATTGCCAGCTTGAGGTTGGCTCTCTACAATGACTGAAATATCTGTTGATCTTCCGTCCGACATCGAGAAGCCACCCATCAGTTTGATCGCCAAGCTCGCATTCCCATTCGCATTGACGGTGGTTGCGGCCATCCTGCTTGGCCTGATCCTCTCTATTCTCAGGCTGAATCACGGCACATTTACTTATTCGATGGACGATCCGTATATTGGCCTGGCGTTAAGCGATCAGATTCGCCATGGCAATTACGGGATGAATAGCGGATTGCCCGCAGCGCCTTCCTCTTCAATTCTGTATCCCCTCCTGCTGGTCGCGGCCTCAGGCACCACCTTCCATCCCTATCTGCCCCTCATCATCAACATTCTGGCCCTCTTCGTGACTCTCGTCATCATATGGCGGCTCTTCGTCTATCTGCGCCTAGCTCAAGACGCCTTTGGGGTCGTTGTCCAGGCAATCGCTCTGCTGCTTTTGGCACTATGCCTGAACATGATTGGCGTTGTCTTCACCGGCTTGGAGCACAATCTGCACATCGCGACTGTTGCCGCCTGCATCTATGGCATCGCGATATTTCTAGACACCGGCAAGATGCCTGCCTGGCTTCCCGCCGTCATCGTAATCGCTCCCTTGTTGCGCTATGAGGGATTAGCCTTGAGCCTTGGCGCGCTTCTCGTGCTTGCTCTGCGCGGTCGCTGGCGTACAGCGCTTGGAACCTTAACGGTCATCGTTCTATTCGTGGGCGGCTTTTCCGCTTTTCTTGTTCATCTTGGGCTGCCGCCGCTACCTAGTTCCGTGCTCACCAAGTCCGCCGTCGCTGTCTATGGAATCAGCGGTTCCCGCGTCGGCTTCTTCACGGCAATTAGCCTGAATGTATTACATATCGGCCTACCGGCCCATAGGTTTTTTGCTGCTCGCCATCGCCATCGCCGCCGCCGTGCGCTGTTTCCGCGAGCTTCCGGCCAAACCCTGGCGCTGGTCCGCGCAGGGCCTCATGGCGCTGCTCATGGTCTGCCTTATCGGCGCGCACGCCGCAGCCGGCCGTTTCGATTGGATGGATCGCTATGAAGACTACCTCATGACCGGCACGGCTTTGATAGGCATCTGCATAGTGCGCGAAACCCTCCGCAGGGTGCTGGCGAACAAGCAAAAGCGCCTCGCGTTTATCGGCATTACGGCTCTTGCTCTTATAGGGTTTTGCTCGCGCTATATCGAGGACACCTGGCTGGATCCGCTCGCCGCTAACAATACTTATGAGCAGCAGTTCCAAATGCACCGCTTTGTCAACGATTTCTACCATGCGCCCGTGGCTGTCAACGACCTCGGCCTTGTTGCATATCATAATCCAGACTTCGTTCTCGATCTAGGAGGCCTCACCTCGGAACAGGCGCGCATACTTCGCAGGACCAGAGCAAGCGCAGAGGATTACCGCACCATAGTCAATGCGAACGGCGTTCACATGGTTATCATCTACGACGAGTGGTTTCCGCATCTGGTTCCCGCCAATTGGATTAAAGTTGCGAGCATGGTCCTCTCTCGGGAGTGCATATCATCCGCCGAGCCAGAGGTCCAGTTCTATGCGACCGATACCGCCACCGCCAACAATGTGTTGCCGCAACTCCAGTCATTTCGCAACAGCCTGCCGCCGGGTGTGAGATTGACCATATACAACCCCGTTCCCCGGTAATCGTCGCTGCTGTCAATCCTGCGGTGCGCCGCGCTGCTGCCCGGGAAGTGCTAACGCGTCGTTGTTGAATCCTCCACCCACGCTTCCACCAAGGCAATCTCTTTGATAGAAATCAGATCCATGCGAACCAACTCCTCGTAGCACCGGATCAGGTTCACTCCGATCTTCTCTGGCCCCGCTTCCAATTTCAGCTCAGCCAGCCTGGTCCCGATGACGCGGTTGTTTAGATAACCCGATACCTCATCGGAAAAGTCCCGCATCAGGTTATGCTCATTCCGTTCTTGGTACACATCCGGCCCTTTGAACAGCACGCTCCAGTTGTTCTCCCAGGCAATCCTCTGCGCCACAAAGCTGCGCCAGATATCCGTCATGCGGAATGAACAATAGGAGGGTAGATACAGCAGCGGATATGCCTCTGGAAACCACGCTGTATTCTGGCTATTGAATGGGCACCAGGTCCCGCGCCCCAGCGCCAGACGCCGATCCTTGCGAAAGCTGATCGGCAGCGGAAGCAGCAGCCGGTAAATCGCGTCTACATCAGGATCGCCGTCTGCAAGTCCCTGCTGTATCGGACAGCTCGATTCCGTCACCGCAAGCGCTTCAATCCCCGGCAACTGAGCCTGAACTGCATCCAGAGGAAAACCCCGCGGCCAGATATTCTCCTCGCTAAAGTACCGGTAGAC
>CAWDQS010000063.1:0-16841 GCA_963804295.1 uncultured Acidobacteriaceae bacterium | reverse complement strand
TCCACAATCTGATTGGCTTCCAGACGCCGTTCTCATACACGCCCTGCTCGGCCGTGATGATTTGGCTGCGTATCCATGGCAGCTTTCCTGGAAGGTGGAAGATGACGCTGGCATCCACGCCCGTCACCAGGAACTCATCCGGCCCCAGTTGCGCCACCAGCGCAGCTCCATGCGCATCCTTGGTTCCTGGAGCCGTCTGCCCGTCAGGCTGTGGGTATCCATAGGCGACAGTCGCTTTCCATCCGCCAAAATCCAGTTCCTGCGTTGTCTGCCCCGGCTCCTCGACGGCTGACTTGAGCTTGCCGTCGAACTCCAGTTGGGCAATCTCGCGGCTCATTGGTCCAATCAGCGCAAAGTTGCGGGCGTGCTCCTTCCAGGGTTCGTCGCCGGAGATGTTCCAGCCTGTTTGATCTACGCCGAAGGGTGTGAAGCCGATGGCCCCATCGCCCAACGCATAGAAAAAGAATTTTCCATAGCCGTCGCTGCGGCTCGTCTCCGGAATCCACAAGGGATTGTCAGGGCGATGATAGGCGCGAATCAACTCCCGGTAAAAGCTTGAGTCAGAGCTGTAAATATCCGGACCGACCATGTCGATGGCAGGCGCCAGCGTCCGCCAAAGCCCGACGAACCTTTGCACCGCACCGCCGCTAGGGTACTGAATGCCCGGAAGGATCACCTGGCGCTGCGGCAACTCGCGAACCGGAGGGCTGATCCAAACATTGATGTAGCAGGGGATGTTGAACTCCGCTTTGCCCGCCGCGGCAATCTCGTTAATGTATTTGGCCTGATGATAGACCTGGAAAAACTCATCGGCATCCGCGCCAAAAACCTGGCTCCATGTGCCCGGTTGCCTTTGGGTCGCGGCCAGCAAAACGGCTGGGACCGCGCCTGCAAATTCTAGATTTGATTCGGCTGAGTTGTCTCTCACACTGCCAACATTGCCGGATTCATTCTCCACCTGGATAAGTAGAATTGTGTGTAGCTCATTGTCGATCTTCTTCAAATGCCGCATCAGCGCTACGAAAGCCGCCTTATCAGCCTCCAGGGTGTTGCGTGAGTTAGGTGAAAGAACGTCAATCGGCTCGCCATCAGGCCGGATGGTGTGCGGAAAACGTTTGGGATCTTCCTTCACCCATGACGGCACATAATGCATGTTGCCGTTCTTCCAGGTTCCGAACCACAACAGCACCAGGTGCAGGTTGTGCGCGCGCGCGCCCTCGACGATCTGATCTACATTGCTGAAGTCAAAGTGGCCTTGCTGTGGCTCAAGCTGCTCCCAATAGACCGGCGCGGCCAAGGTGTTGGCGTGCAGAGCGGCCATCGAATCCCACACCTGCGGCAACTCGCTGGGCCACGCGCTGGAGTTGTGAATCTGGCCGCCCAGGATCAAGTACGGACGGCCTTCAACAAACAAGGCATAGCGGCCGTCTATTTCCACGAGCCGTGGAGTTTCTACGGCCAAGGCCAAAGGAAGCGCGATAAAAGCGAGGAGAGATCCGGCAAGGACACGGCAGAGTGTGGAGATGCGCATGAAATAAATTACCCCTTGAAAAATGTAATTCTCTCAAGGGGTTCGTGCAAGCCTATCCGTCACTCCTCAATCCGGCGAAGCCACTCGCCCAGCAGTGCGGCAACCTTCCGCGGCTGTTCGTATGCGGCAAAGTGGCCGGCATCGGCCAGCAGGTGGAACTCGCATCCGCCGGGCGCCACGTGGAAGGCCTCCATTTCGGATGCGGTTATGCCTGGGTCTTCGCCGCCGCCAATGGCCAGGATAGGAACTGTAATAGTAGCCACTGTAGGCACGGAGTCAGGCCGTGCGGCCAGACCTGCCTGCACAGCCACCAATGCCTCTGAAGTGAGCGTCATGCGTGCGCACAACTGGGCTGCGATCTCGGGGTGTCGCTGGCGGGCGGTAGCGCCGATCAGCGTTTGGGTCATACCGTCGAAGAGCGCCGCTCTGCCGCCTCCTCGCGCCTGCGCAATGGTAGCCGCGCGCCGGGGTAGGTTGGCCTCGGCATCCGGTTGGGGCTTGGAGCAGACAAAAGCCATCCCGCGCACACGCTCGGGCGCCTGACGCCACAGTTCCAGCAGCACGTAACCGCCGACTGAGCAGCCGGCAAAGACTGCCGCGGGAATCTCTAAATGATCGAGCAAGGCAAGAACGTCTGCAGCCAACCGCGCCATGGTCAGCACAGGCGCGTCGGGAACCAACACAAAGCCGCCCACCGGCAGGCTTCCCAGTTCCGAGGCGCCGTGCCCACGCAGGTCAGGAACAATTGCGCGGTAGCCGGGCAGTTCCTCGATGAGAGGGCGCCAGTACTCCCCATCGAGCGGCGTGGGATGAAGAAAGACCACAGGCAAGCCAGTCCCGGAGGCCCAGTAGGACAATGTCGCCCCGTCTGATTTATACGTTCCATTCATAGCATGAGAATACGCTCAGGGCAGCGGGACCGGCTCCTCGGGAATGCCTATCCAGCAGGCCAGGTAAGCCACTGCCACCAATCCGCCAGAGAAAAAAAGCCCTATGACAGCAAAAATGCGGACCAGGGCAAGATCCAAGCCATAGGCCTGCGAAAGGCCTATGCAAACCCCGGCAATCTGGCGACCCATAATCGGACGAACCAGCGGCCGGCCCGGAACGTAGGCGCTGGCGATAACGGCCGCGCCGCAGTTGGAACAGAACCGTGCTCCCGCGGGTAACGCGGTCCCGCAGTGCTGACAAAAGAAACCCATAGCCGATCCCCCCAGCGGTAATCCTGATCGAATTGAATATACGGCGGCAAGGGTGCATTAGTTCCCTCTTCGAGGGCAACATCCGCCAAGCTTCACGATTCACGGTACGGACTGCGCAGGCGCTTTCGCGCTGTGTCGGCGCGCGAGGTATTTGGGCCGGCGTCGATGGCGGCCTGGTAGTCCTTGACCGCCAACTCGCGTTCGCCTTCCATGTCATGGCACTCACCAGCAGCGAGCAGCGACCGGATTTTGAGTTCCGGACCAACATTCCTGCTTCCGGCGGCCTTCTCGTAGGCCTGAGCAGCCTCGCCAAAGTGGCGCTGGCCGCGAAGCGCATCGCCCAACCCAAAGTAGGCCAACTCCAACTGTGCCTGGGCAAAGTATCCGGGCCTGCGGCTGGCCGCAATGATCTCCCGGTAAGACACCACAGCGGCCATGCCCTCGCCATCATCCTTGCGAAGGTTGGCCTCTTCCAGGCAGAAGAGAAAGTCGTGGGGGTAGAGTTTTTTGAGGCCGCGAACCACCTCTATCGCTTCTTTGTACTTCGCTTCACGGCGCAGGAACAAGGCAATCGCGGTGCGCGCTTCAATGCTGGTGATCACGCCGCGCTGGCCATCGTCGTTGAGCATCTTCAAGCCCTCGCTCTTCGAGCCGGTAATCCCGGCAAAGCCTATCAGCAGTTTGAAGGGCCAGGGCAGCGCTCCCACCACGTACGCATACACCCCTGTCACCAGCTTTGCGTCTACATAATCCGGGTCGAGTTGGAGTACACGCTCTTCATCGTCTTTGGCCTTGGTAGCCAAACGAAAGCCCGCGCCATACGCCCTCTCCACCATGGCAATATACGTGCATTTCAAGCTGCGGACCCAGCCGCGGGCAAATAGAGCATCGACGTCGTCGGGATTGTGTTCAATGCGCTTGTTGGCCTCTTGAATAGCCTCATCCGCCAGTGCCAGAATGCGGTCGCGGGTCGCCGGGTCCTCCTCCGTCGCGTGCCGCCCGGTGAGAAAGCCGTCATTGGCGTAGAAGGTAGTGTCCAGCAGGTCTTGCCTGTATAACTCTTGAAATATCAATGCATTCAGCAGCAGCGCAGTGGCCTGGGGATCGCCCGGATGCGCCTCATGAATGCGCTCGAACCGTTCCACAGCGCCGGGATAGTCCAGATTGTAGTAGTGTACATACGCCTCGCGCACCAGCGAATCTCGGTTCAGCGGATTGGTATGCGCTTCCGAGGACCAGCCCAGGCAGGCCGCCAAAATCAGCGCAAATCCGCATCCCCATGCGCGCATCCAACTCAAAACACTCTTCAATCCCACTTCCCCTCCCTGCTCACAGAATACGCTTCAGGTGTGTCTCGCAAGACAGGGCGGTTTCGAACGCGTAAAAGTTTATATGTTCAGACCTTGCTGATAATTATCCTTCCTTGGCGCACAATCAACATATGAACAAGATTCAGCGCCCCGGTTCAATCTGTCAACGATGCCCCCGGTCCGTACCGGGACGCCTACCCCCACCCCCCCTATTTCCTGTGAATCTGTGAAACTGTGCTGAACGTAAAAAGCCCGGCATTCGCCGGGCTTCTTTCTGATTTTAAGTGTCGCTTACAGCTTCTCGTAGAAGTCGCACGCGGAACATGAGATATAAACGCCGCCGGGAACACCGCGCTCGCGGTCCTTCACGCGCTTGACGATGCGCGTCGGCTTGCTGCACTTGGGACAGTCGGTCGACTTCGTCGTGTCCATTTCCTTCTTGCGATCACCTGTTTTTGCAATCTTTGCCATGGTCGGGTGTTTCTCCTTCTTGGGGTGTCTCTGCGCACACGCATGTTTCTGCGCGGCTTCAACGGCGCGGCCGGTGACACACAAGTCAGCCTGACTCGCTATATCCATTTTACATCAGGGCAGCAGGTACACTGGAGGCTATGGAGGCCTGACAGAAATGCCCGTTCTCTGGATGACAGAATCAGACGCCCGTGACTTTCTTGCCGCGCAGACCGAGGGCCGTCTGGCCACTTGCGACGTCGCCGGGCAGCCGTACATCACGCCGCTCAATTATTTCTATCGCGATGGCAAGATTTACTTTCACAGCAAGCTGATTGGGCGAAAGCTGGACAATATTGCCGAAAATAGCCGGGTCTGCTTTGAAGTAAGTGAGACGGTGAAACTGACAGTCACCTATGATCGTCCCTGCGCTTGTTCGACTCGGTATACCTCGGTGCTGGCCATTGGCGCAGCGCGAGTGATCTCCGACAAGGCCGAAAAGACCGCTTTGCTGAATCTGCTCGTGGCACGATACGCTGCCGGCATACCTTTTCAGCCCGTGGAAGAGAGCCACGCCGCCGATTGCGCGGTCGTGGAAATTCGCATCGACGAACTCAGCGGTAAGAGGAACGTCGATCCGGAGTAGTTGCTATTCCACCTTTGGCAGCGCTGAACTTTTCGGCGGCGGCGC
Source organism: uncultured Acidobacteriaceae bacterium (assembly GCA_963804295.1). Classification (GTDB taxonomy): domain Bacteria; phylum Acidobacteriota; class Terriglobia; order Terriglobales; family Acidobacteriaceae; genus Telmatobacter. The sequence continues at coordinate 11,657 of CAWDQS010000063.1, read as the reverse complement.
AGCCGGCAGAATCTGCACCAGGCCGGGCGCGGCAGACGTAGCGGTGCCCATAGAAACCTCATGCTGTCCCTTTGCCGCTGCGCTCAGATCTACCGGAATGCCAGCCGGCACGATCACCGGCGCGTTCCATTGATAATCCAAATCGCGCGTGAGGCGATAAACCACCGGCAAGGCAACGAGCAGGACGGCGAAGGCCACCCAACTGCCGTCCAGGCCGAAGCCCCCGCCAGTGAGCCAGAACGGTCCCATCGGATTGCCCTGTACCACGGGCGAGTGACTGCTGTCACCGCTGATGGCCAACCCGAAAAGGAGCGCGCGGCTGGCCTTCCAGCCAAAGTTAATTCCCCAGCTTAGCCAGAGAGCACGGGTGCGCAAGTAAGCTAATGAAAGAACAAGGCTTAGTGCGACGGAGACAGCGAAGCTAGTGTGGCTCGACCCGGGAAGAAGCGCCTGCACAATGGCATAGAAGGCTGCGAAGCCAAGCGCTGCTCCCAACTGGCCCACGGCTTGCTCAAAGCGCTGAAATCCGTAACCACGAAAGGCCACCTCCTCGGCCAGCGCGACCAGCGCGAAGAATGCTGCGTCGGCAGCGAACCAACCCCAGGCCGTGTGCCCCAGTATGAGCACAATGGCGATGCCGCCGCCCACGACCATAGGGAGAACGCAGGCAACTGCCAGCGCCCAGCCTACGGCCAGGCCCAAACCCGCCTCGCCCGGCCAGCCCTTCCGCATTGGCAACCCTTGCTCACGCAATGGATGCAGTTGGCCGTCAAGCGCGAGTCCCATGCCCGCGTAGCCTGCAAGCAACAAAAGAAGGAAGATAGCCTGCTCTACCAGAGGCCGCAACTGTTCCTCTACAAGCCCCAGCGCCTCGTGCCGGGCCATCGCCCGCGCCAGAAAGAACCATAGCACGGCAAGGATAAATCGCAGGTAAGCGCGGAAGCGGCTGGAAGTAGGCTGAATAAAGCTCATGGACACTTAACCTTCCGAATAGAACTGCGCGATGTTGCGGAATTTGGCTTGGCGCGCTGCCACCAGAGCTTCCACCGGCAGCGCCTGGAGTTCGGCGAGGTGCTTTTTGAGCACCGCGCTCAGCAGCCCCGTGCCTGCCACGCGATCGGTGTGAATGCCTTCGGGCGGCTCGACGACAATCTCGTCCACGCAGCCCAACTCGGCAACCTCGGGCGCGGAGATGCGCATGGCCTCGGCTGCCAGCACCTTGTGGCTAGCGTCCCGCCACATGATGGCCGCGCAGGACTCGGGTGTAATCACGAAATAAAGAGCATTTTCCAGGATCAGAACGCGATCCGCGACGGCCAGGGCCAGCGCGCCGCCCGATCCGCCCTCGCCGCTGACGACGGAGATGGTGGGCACACGCAGTCGCGACATCTCCAGCAGATTGCGGGCAATGGCCTCAGCCTGGCCCCGCTCCTCGGCTCCCAAACCGGGAAACGCTCCGGGGAGATCAATGAAGCTGATCACCGGCCGGGAGAATTTTTCCGCGATCTTCATCGCGCGCAATGCTTTGCGGTAGCCCTCGGGATGAGGCATGCCAAAGTTGCGCCGTACTCTGTCTCTCGTGGCCCCGCCCTTGCGATTGCCAATCACCAGCACCTCATCCGTGCCCAGTCTTGCCATGCCGCAGGCCACTGCCTCGTCGTCGCCATAGGCGCGATCGCCGTGAATCTCGCTGAAATCGGAAAAAATCTTCTCGATGAAATCCATGGGGTATGGCCGCTGGGGATGCCGCGCACGTTCGACCCTGATCCACGCTGGCGACACGGCCTGCGCCTGAAGTGAGTTCCCTGCTTCCTGTTCGCTCATCGGTTCCTTGTTGCTCAAGATCGGGGTGGTTCAAGATTGGCGCGAGCAACCGCCTATGCTCATTCTACGGGGCGAAGGCTATTGGGACAATTCGACGCAGATTTATCCTCTTGCCGCTATGACAGCGAGAGCATATCGCCCAACTTTCAGTAGTACCGGAAAAACCTTACCGCGCACCGTCCACGGAGACGGCCCTTTGCGTGGCAAGGCGGCTTACTGCGTCGCTCTGTTTGACCATCTCCATCACCGCGATGCCCTTTTCCGCGAGCGCCCCAGTGGGGCAGGCCTGCACGCACTTGCCGCAGCCGGTGCAGTTGCTCGCCTTGCCCCAGTCGTCTTTGAGGTCGCTGACCAGACGCGAGTAGATGCCGCGCGAGGAGACCTCCCAGACGTGCGCTCCTTCCACCTCCGCACATACCCGCACGCAGCGCGTGCAAAGAATGCAGCGATTCTGATCGAGGACGAAGCGGGTGTGCGTCATATCAATGGCAATGCACGGATTGTTGTAGGAGTAGCGCACGTGGGTGATGCCCAGCTCCCGCGCCATGGCCTGAAGCTCGCAATGGCCGTTGGAGACGCAGGCTGCGCAGATGTGATTGCGCTCCACCAATAGAAGTTCGACGGCCATCTTGCGATAGAGCGTCAGCTTGGCCGAGGCGGTCTTAATCGACATGCCCTCCTGGATCGGCGTGGTGCAGGCCGGCAGCAGCCGGTCGGTGCCGGCCAGTTCCACCATGCATACGCGGCAAGCTCCCACCGCGCTCAAGCCCTTCAGATAGCAGAGCGTGGGAATCTTTTTGCTGTGGTCGCGGGCCGCTTCCAGTATGGTCTGCCCTTCCCTGGCATTCACCAGTTCCCCATCAATTCGTACGGAAATCGCTTTAGTCGGCACTGGGTCGCTCCTTATTCATCTCGTTTCAATTGGCACTGACAGGAACTCGCAAATCACAGCGCAGGCAACGGCGGCATTCTTCCAGCGCCTCCTTGGGATCGAGTCCTACAACCACTTCCTGCTGTGAACGAACCCTGACGGCCGCTGGCACATCGTGACCAACGTGACGGCGGCTGAGACTCGGCTCTCCCGGCGCCATGCGGCTGTATTCGAACACTTGATAAAGTTTTTCCCAGCGTTGTTCGCCCATCAGCCGCTCGTCCATCTTCTGCGCCGCCTGTTTGCCGCAGCTCATGGCGTTGGAAACATTGGATGCGCCGGTGATCACGTCGCCGCCAGCGTAAAAATTTGGCCGGCTGGTCTCATAAGTGAAGCGATCCACGATGATCGTTCCCTCCTCCTTGAGCGCCAGGCCGGAGGCGCTGCAGAAATCCTTGTCGAAGGTCTCGCCCACTGCCAGAATCACGCTGTCGCACTCGAAGCGCTGCACTTCATCGGTGGGCATTGGCCTTCTGCGGCCTGATTTGTCGTACTCACCCAGGCGCGTTTTGACGATTTCGATGGCCTTGACTATGCCATCGGCGCCGCCCACGATTCTGTGCGGCGCGGCCAGAAAGACAAAGCGCACGCCTTCGTCCTCGGCGGCCTGAATCTCCTCGTCGATGGCGGGCATGTCCTGGCGCTCGCGGCGGTAAAGGATGGTGGCCTGCGCGCCCATGCGCATCACGGTGCGCGCCGAATCGATAGCCGCGTTGCCTCCGCCAATAATCGCGACCCTTGCTCCCACAGAGACCTTTTCCTGCCGTGCGACAGATTCCAGGAAAGGCAGCGCGGGATGAACATTCTTCATCTCCGTGCCGGGAAGATAGAGCCAGGATTCCTTCCAGGTTCCAATGGAGAGAAAGACCGCATCGAACTGGCTGGCCAGTTCATTCAGAGGAACGTCGAAACCAATGCGGGTGTTGAAGACCAACTTCACGCCGACTCCCTCGATGAGATCCAACTCACGGCGCAACACCGATTTTGGCAGCCGGTACTCTGGAATGGCAAAGCGCAACATGCCACCTGCCTCGCCGCGTTCCTCAAAGATTGTCACGTCATGACCGAGCATGGCCAGGTAGAACGCAGCCGTCAAGCCGGTTGGGCCTGAGCCGGCCACAGCCACCTTGCGACCCGTGGGCGCGAGCTTGCGCGCGCGAATCCGCTCCAGCATCGGCTCAAAGAGGTCAGACTGATAGATCGCGTCGGCGATGAAGCGATGCACTTCGCGCATATTCACCACCTCATCGAAGGATTGGCGGCGGCATCGATTGTCACATGGGTGCTGGCAGACGCGGCCAGTAGACGCTGGCAGAGGATTGTCGAGAATCACGGACTCGAAGGCGTCTTCCAGCCGACCCTCCTGGTAAAGCTCCAAAAAGCGCGGAATGTTCATCCTCAGCGGGCAACTGTTTTCGCACGGCGAAAGCGCCAACTCCTGGCAGACGCCGGCGCGGCAGCGATGGGCAACGATGTGGTCTTCGTACTCCTCGCGGAAGTGGCGGATAGTGGTGAGCACGGGATTGGGCGCCGATTGGCCCAGCGCGCAGAGTGAGGACTCGCGAATCATGCGGCCAAGCTCATCCAGCAAAACCATCTGCTCGCGCGTTCCGCTCCCGTTGGTAATTGAATTGAGAATGCGCAGAGCCTTGTTGAGGCCTACTCGGCACGGAACGCACTTGCCGCAAGACTCCGAGTGGGTGAACTCGATGAAGTAGCGCGCCACGTCGACCATGCAGTTGTCTTCGTCCATGACCACCATGCCGCCGGAGCCCATGATGGAGCCGATCTGCGCCAGGCTTTCATAATCAACCGGTGTATCAAGCATATCCACCGGAATGCAGCCGCCGGAAGGTCCGCCGGTCTGCACGGCTTTTACGCGGCGGCCGGCCACTGCGCCCTCGCCGATGTCGTAGATGAAGCTCTTCAGCGGAGTGCCCAGCGGCATCTCCACCAGGCCGGTATTCTGAATTTTTCCCACCAGCGAAAAGACCTTGGTTCCTGGACTCTTCTGGCTGCCAGTCTCAGCAAACCATGCGGGGCCGCGAGTGACAATGGGAGCAATGTTGTACCAGGTCTCAACATTGTTGATGTTGGTCGGCTTGCCGTACAAGCCCTTCTGCGCGGGGTACGGCGGGCGGGGACGCGAACGGCCGGCTCGGCCTTCGAGAGATGCGATCAGGGCTGTTTCCTCGCCGCAAACAAAAGCTCCCGCGCCCTGCACCAGCTGGATGTTGAAGTTGAAGCCGCGGTCCAGGATATTCGCGCCCAGCAGCCCATACTCGCGCGCCTGTTCGATGGCCCGGTTGAGCCGGCTCACCGCCAGCGGATACTCGGCGCGCACATAAATGATGCCCTCCGTCGCGCCCATCACATAAGCGCCGATAATCATGCCTTCCAGCAGCGAATGTGGGTCGCCCTCGATCTCGTTGCGGTTCATATAAGCGCCGGGATCGCCTTCATCGGCGTTGCAAATAATGTACTTGGTGTCGGCCTTGGCCTTGGCTAGAAAATCCCATTTATTTCCAGTCAGAAAGCCTGCGCCACCGCGCCCCCTGAGCCGTGATGCCTTGATCTGCTCGATGACAGAATCCGTGCGCCCGTCGATCAGCACCTTATAGAGCGCCTGATAGCCGCCAACCGCAATGTACTCCTCGATGTCTGAGGGATTGATGAAGCCGCAGTTGCGCAGAACGATCTTCTTTTGCCCCTTGAAGAATGGGATCGTATTCCAGGCTGGTATATCCGGATAACCCTGGCCGTATTTCAGGTTCGCGGTAACGTGGTCCCATTCCTCGATCTTGCAGTAAACCAGGCCGGCAGGCATAATCCCGGTGGTAATGCCTTCCAGGATTCGTGCTGCATCGTTAGCCTGCACGCGATGCAAAATCACCAGGGGATTTCCGGGCAGCCGGACGCTTACCAGCGGCTCCTGGAAGCAGGAGCCGAAGCAACCCACACCGGCCAGCATCACATCGACGCCGCTGCGATGGATGGCCTCATTCAAGGCGTGAAAGACCTCCTCGGCGCCATTGCCGCGGCCACAGGTTCCCATTCCCACCGTCAGGCGCGGAACCGCCGGCATCAGCTTGGCAAGCCCGGCTTCACGAACCGCGCTGAACGCACCTATATCCTGAATTCGCGGCATTATTTCTCCTCCTGTCGGATCTTTCCGGTCTGCCCCAGCGCTTTCACTTCCCGCTGCAGCGTGCGCTCATTTACGTGGCTGAGAATATGGTGGTTCACCTCGACCACTGGGGCCAGCGCGCACTGGCCGAAGCAGGCAACTGTGCGCACTGTGAAGCGTTGGTCAGGCGTGGTCAGAGCCAGCTTGTCGGCCTCGTTGGTGTCGCTTGCTTCCTGCCCGCTCAGCCCCAGATCGAGACAGACCTTTTCCAAAAGATCGCGCGAGCCGCGCGTGTGGCAAGCAGTTCCCCTGCAAACACAAATCAGGTTGTCGCCCTGCGGGTCGAGATTGAAGAGCGCATAAAAGGTGGCGGCGCTGTAGATCGTGGCCGGTGGAATTCCGGTCTCCTGCGCAATGTAGCGCAGCACCTCCATCGACAAGTACTTATGCGCATTGGCAGCCTGGATTGTTTCCATGATTCCCAGCAGCGCTCCGGGCTTGCCGCTGTGCTCGGCGACCGCCTGGTCGATTAGCAGTTTTTCGTGAGCATTCAACACTTCATGAGCGACATTCTGCATGATTCCTCCGCTTCTCAGCAGACTTCACTGGCAGCCTGGCAGCTTGCATTGCAATTTAGTGGTTTGAATACGGTATTCGCGGATTGCGACTGGCCGGGCGCGGCATGAATAATGGCGCACACCTGCCGTACACACATTGTGATGTGACGGGATGGAGAGGGCAGCATGACCGTACCCTGCTCACTTCTGGACTATATCCGGGGGATAAGGAGATAAAAATGCATTCACTTATGAAGTCCTGCATGCCCGTGAAAAAGGACATTGTGCCCATTAGATCGGCACATTCCACAGCGACTTGCACCCCAAATAATGTCCGCTGAGGAATTTGACACCTCTGGAGAATATAGGGATGTGCCTTGCATCACATCGGTTTGTGATAATGTTCTATTCTCAATGTGCTCAGGCTGGATCGGCGGCGGAATCAGCCGGTGCTTCGATCTCCGCGTCTGCCAACTCCACTTGTCCATTGCCGATCGCTTCGTTGCTTGAAGGATTCCTTAGCAGATCCACGCGATAGCTGGCGGCCTCGGCAGCCGCCAAGGCTCCCTCGATGGTATTGCTAATCGCCTGAACCGCGGCCCGGTTAGCCGCCATACGGCTGGGAGCCGTCTCACCTGCTAGGCGAAGCAGCGACGGTAGTTGCAACCACCAGAGCAGTTCCTCGTAGCGCTCACTCACCAGATACTCGTGCCCTTCAGCCTCATGCACGCCGCAGAGCCAACGAACATCGGGGTCAGACCATAAGTGGGGCCACAAAGCCGGCGAAAGCGCATTCCGCTCTGCCGTGAATGGCGCCAGCTCAGTCGCCGCGATTTGCTCTTCCGGCTTGCCAACGCCTGCCCAGGCCAGCAGCCCAACTTTGACGCGCGAGGCAACGCGCCAACCCTCTTCGCCCTCAAATCCGAGCGCGGTGAAGGCATGGGCGAAGGGATCGCGCAAGCGGAGGCGGTCAAAAAGGTCCAGTGCGATACGTCCAGGATTTTCAGCGTCGATGGATTCGGCCAGCAACTCCAGCGCGCACCATCCTAGCACCGGTCCCCACATAGCTGTGGCAGTGAGCTGCGGGCTGGGGTTGGGCAGCATACAACGAGCGGCCACGGTCCATGGAGCCGGAAACTGCGCTTCGACGGCAGTAATTCGCATAGCAGAATGCAAGCGCGCACGGTAGGTAGCGCGCAACAGGCTTGGGTTGGCGGGCTTTACGCCGTTGGTCTCATTCCCAGCGCGCGCCAGATAAGTCTGTTGCGCCCCACGAAGGAAGTTCTCGCAACGCGCCCAGGCATTTTCGAAATACTCCGCGCGTTCGGCTTCGATCTTCGTGTTAACGCCGACAGCCAGTGTGCGCGGATGTTCGGCCAGATCGGCAAAGAGGCGCACTAGCCCGGAATCCAGCAGCGAGCGCAGCGCGTCATGCACCGGCTGCAGTTCCAGACTTATCAGCGCATCGTCCAGATTCGCCACGCCCCGGCCGTTAAGATGGTCCGAAAGCCGATCCCAGGGCTGCTCCGCTGTCGAGGTTAGTTCTCGCCAATCAAGAAATACATGGCACTGATAGGCGTGCAGTTGAAGGGTCAATCCGCGCCCAGCTAAATCGCTCGCCCGGCGCAAGTAGTGCAGTCCCGTGAGCGAGTCGCGCCAGGCCAGGATGGCCGGGGAGTTGTCGCTGAAACCCAGTCCTTCGCGCAGCCGCTGCTGACGCAGTTGATTGGCTCCCTTGTCGGCGTAGGCCGCTGAATAATCAATTGTCCCGCTCGCCTCTCCATAGCGGTTGTTATAGACCACTAAGGCTCGCTCGCCTCTGTTGCGGTTGGAGTAAGCAAAGACGTTTTCGTCCACCGAACCGTTGTCGTGGAAGAAGTCGTAGAGCCGGAAGTTGCCGCTCTCGGCAAAGAGCCGCCGGTGATGTAATAGGGGCGCGATCTCCCGTTCGTGGCGCTCCACCATCCAGAGATCAGGATACTCGTCGTAGCGTGGCCGCTGGTACTCCATGCCGTATTTCTCTGTGAATCCCTCGATCTGGCCGTGGCCGAACATAGGCAGGCCGGGCAGCGTGGCCATCATTGTCGCCACACCGAAGCATTTGTCGCCTTTTCCGAATTGATCAATTGCCGTTCGCTCGTCTGGATTGCTCATGAAGTTCACGTAGCGTTTCATGATGTCCGGATCGAACTCCAGCGTATTCTTGATGACTGATCGGTACTTGGCGTTCTCCTCATCGCGCAGCATCACCATGAAGGCGCTGTTATAGACGCGGTGCATGCCGAGAGTGCGGACGAAGTAGCCCTCCATCAGCCAGAAGGCTTCCGCCAACAGCAGCGTGCCGGGAACTTCAGCGGCCACGCGATCCACCACTTCACGCCAGAACTCATGCGGCATGGCCCGGTTGAACTCGGCCTGACTCATGCTGTATTCAGCGCGTGATGGAATTGCTCCGCTGGTTCCGGGCCCAGGAAACCACAGCCGGTGAAAGTGGCGTTTGGCCAGAGTCATGGCGGCGTCGAAGCGAATTACCGGAAATAACCGTGCCACGTGCAGGATGGTCTGAATCACCTGTTCGCGGACGGCTGGATTCAGATAGTCTAGCTGCGCTGTGTCGTTCCATGGAAAGCTGGTGCCGTCGTTGCCGTGATAGATGTAGCGGGTCTCGCCGCTCTGGCGGTCGCGGCGGCGAAAGACCACGGCGGCGTCCGACTGCTCAAAGTAGTGGTCTTCAATCTTGATCTCTACGCGCCCATCTTGAGAGAGATCAGGACCGTTGAAGCTGTAAGCGGGATAGGGCGAATCCTGCCGGCTCATAAACCAATCGGGATGCTCGACGACCCAGGGCGAGTCGATGCCCATGTGGTTGGGCACCATATCGCTGGCCAGCCGGATGCCGTGCCGGTATGCGCGGTCGCGCAGATTTGTGTAGGCCGCCTCACCGCCCAGATCCTCGGCAATCGTGTAATCGTAGAGCGAGTAGGCCGAAGCCACCGCGTCCCTATTGCCGCAAAGTTGCTTGATGGTTTTCGAGGCGCGGCTACGCTCCCACACTCCAATCAGCCAGAGCGAATTCAGCCCGCGGCGCGCCAGGATGGCGAGTTCCTCGTCGGGAATCTCATCCAGGCGCGCAATTCTGCGGCCGTACTGCCTGCTCATCTGCGCCAGCCATACGTAAGTGCTTTTTGCAATCAGCACTACAGTGGGCATCCAGTCTTTATCCGGCGAGAACTTTTCGTACTCATGAGCGGGATCGCCAAAGACGGGTACTTCGGCGGTGGCGATGACCGAAGGCTCGTTCTTGCCAAGTTGAGCCGTGCCGCCATGAGGATGAAATTGCATCCAGATGGCCAGCTCTTCCTCGTGCAGTATCTCGGTGGCAATCTGCAGTAATTGCTCCAGGCTCTCGCCTATGAGCGGCTTCCACAGCTTGCGGATGAGAGCCAGTTGATCGGCCAGCGAGCGAGGCGCGGCAACAGCCGGCGCACGCAACAGCTCCAGCAGATTCATCGGCTTGGCGCCTGGCAGAGGAATCAAAGGGCGCGTGGCAAAGTAGTCGGAAAGTTGCCCCGTGACCTGGCGATAAACAGTCTTTTGGGCGAGAGTCTTATCTTCGAACAGCTCCTCGAAGGGTTGAAACGCCTCGTTGCGGTTGGCCGTCCAGAGCAGCATCAACTCTTCCAGCGCCGCGGCCCGATGAGGCGTGCCGTCGCTTTGCCCCGCAAGCCATTGTCTCGGCGTCTCCATGCCGCGAATCACTGAAGCGCCGGGAAACTGCTCGACAAAGGCCAGCAGCATCTTGTCCAGCGCCTCAGTGCCCACCTTGGCGGAAAAAAACTCCAGTGCACCGGTCATCACCGCGGGGTCAAACTTCTCACGGTAATGCGCCATCAGCACATGGCTGGCCTCGTCGATAATGCCCATGGCGAATAGTTTGCCGGCATGTACTGCCAGTTCGGGATGCTTTTCCACGTCGCGAACCGTGTTCATGCGGTACGCAAAATCCCGGCAGGCGGCCATATTGGCAAAAACCACATTCCCTGTATAAGAAAACAGCGTCTCCGCGAACTGGTAGCGTTCGCGCGCTTTCCGGGCTATATGAAACTCCATCACTAGAAGCGAACTCCCAATTGCTAAGGTACATCAATCAGGTCAAAGGCGCTGACACCTATGCTCCAGTTCCGCCAAAATATCGCTGAATCCTCAATCCAGCGCCTTGTGGAAGCGCAATATCGCCGCCGTCAACAGCGCAATTCCCAGACAGGCCATGGCTGCCATCTGCGGCCACAGAATATCCATCCCTAGGCCCTTTAGATAGGTGCCGCGAATCACCACCAGAAAATAGCGCAGCGGAATCAGATAGCTCAAATCCTGCATCCAATGCGGCATGGTGCTGATGGGAAATCCGAAGCCGGAAAACGTGATGGTGGGCATGATAAAGAAGAACGAAGTCACCATCGCCTGCTGTTGCGTCGCGCTGACCGTCGAGATCAGCAACCCCACGCCCAGCATGCACAGCAGAAACAGCACCGCTCCCGTCGCCAGCACCCAAACATGGCCGCGAAACGGCACCTGAAACCACAGCGAGCCAACCACGGCAATCAACGTCACGTCGAAGAGGCCAATCAGAAAGAATGGCAGCGTCTTGCCAAGAATGAACTCCGCCGGACGGATGGGCGTGACCATGATCTGTTCCAGCGTGCCGATCTCGCGTTCGCGCACTACGGCGAATGCGGTCAGCGTTACCACCAGCACAACCGTCAGGCTGCCGATGATTCCCGGCACAAAAAACCACCGGCTTCTCAAATCGGGGTTATACCACGGGCGCGTCGCCAGCTCGACGGACGGCATCACCTCTCTGAATTGGGGAGCAATTCTGTCTATCCGGTCCCGCTGATATTCCTGCGCAAACTCCCGCGCGATCTGCGCAATATAGCCTGAGGCGATCAACGCCGTGTTGGAGTTGGTCGCGTCCACAATCACCTGAAGCGGCGCGGTTTGACCGCTGCGCAACTTCGCGGCAAATCCGGCATCGATTTCCAGGCCGACCGTAGCATCGCCGCGTTCAATCAAATCTCCTAGCTGTCGAGAGTCCGTCAATTGCCGTTGCACGTCAAAGTAGGGGCTGGAGGTATAGCGTGATACCAGCTCACGGCTCTCCTGCGAGTGATCCAGTTCGAGCACCACCGTCGGCACGTGACGGATTTCATAGTTAGCC
>CAWDQS010000062.1:0-5532 GCA_963804295.1 uncultured Acidobacteriaceae bacterium | reverse complement strand
TCCGATGATGATGTCCAGTTTGTAGTCTTCCAGGGCGGTGTAGAGCTTTTCTTCCAGCACCGGCTGCATGCGGTGTATTTCGTCCAGAAAAAGCACCTGGCGCTCGCGCAGATTGGTAAGAATGGCGGTCAAATCGCCCTGAATTTGCAGCGCCGGGCCGGAGGTTTGCTGGAAGCCGACGTCCAGCTCATTGGCAATGATGGTGGCCAGGGTGGTTTTGCCCAGGCCGGGAGGGCCGGAGAGCAGCACGTGGTCCAGCGCCTCGCCGCGGGATTTGGCGGCTTCCAGGGCGATGGTAAGTTGTTCTTTTGCCTTCGATTGTCCGATGAACTCGCCCAGCCAGCGGGGGCGCAGCTTGAGTTCAAAGCCCTGCTCTTCGTCGGCGCGCGCGGCGCTGACCAGCCGTTCCCCACCCCGACGACGAGAATCTGTCGTTGGGGGCCCCGGTTCGGGAGTATTGTCGCGGGCAATGGCCATGCTGAGGAGAAGTGTAGCCGGTCGAGGTTGCGCCGGGCAAAAGAGCGTCTGACCGCCTGGCTTGCCGCTCGGCAACTTTCCCGTGCCGCGGAGGCCAGGCCATTGAAGCCCGCAAGCAGCCGGTGAAAGGCTTATTGACTGTTTTGATTCCGAATGTATAGGGACGCTTTTAAGGAATATACGCGCGGTGATTTTAGAGCTATAGTCGAAGGTGGAAGAAAATATCCGGTTACGCTCAGGATAGCGGAGCCGTGGCTGTTGATATTTCCAGGAGACTCAAATGTTCAATCGCTTCTGCTTCGGAGCGTTATTGATTGCTTGCCTTGCCGTGCCGTTTACCGGTTGCAACATCAGCACAGGGCTGGATTCCATTCAGGTGACGCCCGCGACCAATTCGATATCGGTAGGCTCAACCGTGCAGCTTGCGGCAACAGGGACATATGGCAATGCGTCCCATACTTCAACGCAGGACGTTACCAGCCAGGCAACCTGGAGTTCCGGCAGCACCAGCGTGGCGATTGTCGGCCCTTGCACGTCGGGTGTTGGCGGCTGTCCAGCAGGAGGCTTGGCGGCTGGCGAGGTGCTTGCCGAAGGCAACGGTTCAACGACTATTAAGGCCTCCGCGCAAGGATTCAACGGACAGGTTTCCAGTACCGTATCGGTTACGGTTACCGGCGGATCAACTACGGGTCCAACAGGTCCGGTCTCATCGGAGGGGCTGATTTCGCTCACCATCGTTCCCAGTTCGATTACCGTGGGCAATTTGCAGGATACCGGGAATTTCATTGCCATCGGAACCTACACGACATCTCCTGTGGTGCGCGATGTGACAGATCAGGCTATCTGGTTATCTTCCTTCCCCAATGTTTTCCCCGTCGATAGCAATACGGGCGGAAATGCCGGGGCTAGCGCCGGGATTGTCACAGCATACGGGAATGGAACCGGCGCCACGATCATTGCTGAAATAGTCGATCCGGTCACCCAATCGATACAGTACGCCACGGCAACATTCGCATGTCCCCTGACACTTCCCTGCCCCTGCCCCACCTGCAACCCTGTCATCCCGATCTCAGCGTGCGTCAATGGACCAACCCCAGGATCATGCTATCCCGGTTCGCAGGCATCCGCGCTGCTGTCGACCGTGACCATCTATAACGAAGGAGTTAACAACACCAATTGGGAAGTTACGGCTCCTTCCGGCACGGGCACCGCTAACGTGATCCATTGCGGCCCCGGTTGGACGGGAGCAGGTGGCTCTGTCTGCGTGGGGACCTACCCCTACGGCACCCCCATCACTATTACGGCTACTCAACCGACAGGCACCGGTACTTTCGGCGGATGGTCCTTGAACTGCCTACCAGCAAATGGAGGAACGATCAATCCTAATCCGTCTACTGCAACAGGACCGAACACATGCACAATAACACCAACCATCTCCAGCGAAACCGTGGGAGTCATCTTCAACTAAACCGCATAACTTGCCGGCAAAGCCGCTCTTCGGGGCGGCTTTTCTGCGTTTGGAAGCTAGAGAATTTCTCCTATTGCTGTAGTGTGCGGCATGGACCGGGAGGTCCACGCGACAGCCGGCCAGGAGGCCGGCGCTACCTGTTCTTGCAACGACCAACAACCAGGGACCAAGCAGGATATCCACTTTATACCAACAGGCAAAATGCTCAAAGTTACCGCGGGTCGATCCCCGGCGAGTAGACGAGCAGGTCGGCCGGCGTGCGCGCCGGAAGGGCAAAGTGCGCGTCCAGATCAGTGTCCAGCACTGTCGAGACTTCCGGGTGGCCGGGCTGATAGTGAACGCGGATGCTCTTGTTCTTCAGCAGTTCCAGCCACTCCCACGCCAGCTCCTTGTCAGGGAATGGACGGAAATAGTTTCCGTGGTAATAGCTGATCTCGTCGCCATCCCGCACGGTATAGGAGTATTTGAAGGTAGCGTTGAATCGCCGCTGGCTGCCATAGAATTTGGTCCCTGCGCCTACTACGATGTCATTAACCTTCCCGTCCGTGACCGGCCAATGCTGCGCCAGCCGCGCGTTGCGGCGCTTGATCCACGAATGGGAAAACTTGCCGAGCAGCGCCGCAAGGGGCGCGAAAAAGTTATGCAGCGAGCCCCATAAATGAAAATGATCCCAGTGAACTCTCTTGAGCAGATCGATGATGTCGGGGGCTGTCACAGCGCGGAGCCTCAATTGGAAGCTATTTATCACAATACAACAGGCTGGGGCGATTCGCCGGTGCACGAGCCACCGGTCGTCGCGGGAAAAGAATGAACGACAGGATTGCAGGGGAGGTGTTCCAGCGCTGACGTTATCGGGTGTGCCGTTTAGACTGGTAAGGTTGCACGGAGCAGGATGACCCGCCGCTTTCAACGAATTCGCCGCTTCCAATTCAATCTGCCGCAGCGCATTGCCGCGGGGCTGCTGGCCGTGTTTCTCCTCCAGGGACTGTGGCTCACCGGCCATCATGCGCTGACCGAGCGCGATTACCAATATGCGCGCTGCGGTCGCGAGATGTGGGAGCGGCCGTCGCAACTGGCCGGCTACTTCACCAGTTGCGGCAACATTCACGATGGCATTCTGGCCTACCGGCTGGCCGGGCTGCCGCTGACGCTGAACCTGCTGGCCGAGCGCGGGCTGGATCATTTTCGCAATCCAGAAAACCGCGTTGTGCAGACTACGGGCGAGCTAAGCGCCTGGGAGTTGCGTCACCAGCTCCGGTATACATTGCTGCTGCTCCGCCTGCCGTTTCTCGCGGCCGGATGCCTGCTGGGCGCGGGCTTGTGGTGGGTGACGCGGCGGCTCTACGGCAACCTGGGCGGTTACACGGCGCTGGCGCTCTACTGCTTTTCTCCAGCTGTGCTGCGAGCCTGCGTCACGCCCAACGCGGAGATGCTAGCCGCGCTGGGAGTTTATGGCGGTGTCTACACCTGCATCGGCGTAGCCCATGCCATGCAGGGGCCGCGGCGGAAGTGGCGTCCGCGCATCGTGCTATTGATGGCAGCCTTCGGTTTGGCGGCGGCCTCGCACATTGCCGCGCTGCCTTTGGTGGCGCTGCTTGGTTTGAGTTTCATGCTATGGATAGCCGAAGGGCGCAGAAGCCAAACTCTCCCGGTGGTGCTCATGGCCATGGCCGGGACGCTGGTCTTCGTCTTTACCTGCTATGGGTTCTCTCCGGATGCCTTCAGCTACATATTCCGCTCCGCCGCCGGACTCCTGTGGGTTTCGCTGGACCCGGCCCGGCGATTCATCTTCGCGCTGCCCAATGCAGGGATTACATTAGCTTCGGCTGCCGCCCTGGCGCTCTATCTGAGCCTGCCCCGCTCGCGCTACTTCGGCAACACAACTCCGCTGCTTTGCGCTATGGTTTTATTTCTACTAGTCACAAAGGGCGCCTACGGCGCCGCTCCCTGGCTATGGGCGCTGCCGTTTCTGCATACGTTTATCGGCGGGGTCTTTGCCGACGCCTACGAAGGGCCAAGTGGACGGCTGGTCATGGCTGCCGCAGGAGCGCTGGTGCTGCTGCAGGCGGTTTTCTGCGTGCTGAGCCTGCCGGGGCTGCTGTGACTAGAAGGCCAAAATCACGGCCAAATCAAAGCCTGCAATACGCCGCGCCGCGTGAGGAATACCGAGCCCCCGGAGAAGTCCGCCAAGAATGCCATAAAATCAAGCAAAATAAGGACTTATTTCCAGATTAATACCTTGCTGAATCCCTCTTTGAAGAGGTAAAATATAGCCATAGCCCACGCCAGGCCGGCCCCGCATTTTCCGGAGTTTTTCCGCTGCCTTCCGGCGGGCATGAAATGACCATCTATGCCAGACGATAAGAATCCCCAGCTCCCTCTCGAAGGCGGCACCCCGCCACACAGCGGCACCAACTTTATCTCCATGAACATTGAAGAGGAGATGCGCCGCTCCTATCTCGCCTATTCCATGTCGGTGATCGTGGGGCGCGCGTTGCCGGATGCTCGCGACGGGTTGAAGCCTGTCCATCGCCGCATCCTAACGGCCATGGACCGCGAGGGCCTGCAGCACAACAAGCGTTACTCCAAGTGCGCCGGCGTGGTCGGCGAGTGCTTGAAGAAATATCACCCGCATGGCGACTCGTCAGTCTACGACGCCTTGGTGCGCATGGCGCAGCCTTGGTCGTTGCGCTATCCGCTGGTCGATGGGCAGGGTAACTTTGGCTCGGTGGATGGCGATCCCCCTGCCGCCTACCGTTATACCGAATGCCGCATGGAGCGCATCGCCGAAGAGATGATGGCCGACATCGAGATGGAGACCGTCGATATGATGCCCAACTTCGATGAGACCACTGACGAGCCGACCGTGCTGCCCACGCGCATTCCCACGCTGATCGTCAATGGGTCGAACGGAATCGCCGTCGGCATGGCCACCAACATACCGCCGCACAATCTGACCGAGGTCGTCAACGCGGCCATCGAGCTGGTCAAGAATCCCAACGCCGGGCTCGCCGAGGTGCTCAAGCACGTGCAGGGGCCGGACTTCCCCACCGGCGGATTTCTCTACGGCAAATCTGGGATCCCCAACGCCTATAAAACCGGCCGCGGACGCTTCCTAATGCGCGCCCGCACCGCGCTCGAAAGCCTGACCAAGGAAAAACAGGCGATCATCGTCACCGAGATTCCCTACCAGGTAAACAAATCCAAGCTCATCGAGCGCATCGCCGAGCTGGCCAACGAGAAGATCATCGACGATATCTCCGACGTGCGCGACGAGAGCGACCGCGACGGCATGAGGATCGTCATCGAACTCAAGCGCGGCGCCCAGCCGGAGATCGTTCTCAACCAGCTCTACAAGCATACCCAGATGCAGGAGAGCTTCTCCATGATCTTCCTCGCGGTGCTCAACGGGCAGCCGCGGGAGCTGGGCCTTGACCAGGCGATTCGCTGCTTCATCGATCACCGCATCGACGTTGTCCAGCGGCGTACGGTCTTCCTGCTGCGCAAGGCGCGTGAGCGCGAGCATCAGTTCGAAGGCTACAAAATCGCCATCGAGCAAGACGACGAGTCGAAGAACAGGCAGAAAG